>JAXEUE010000174.1:0-2899 GCA_034115005.1 Blautia sp. | reverse complement strand
TGAAACAGTTTTAGGGCTGATATTCGCTCTTTTTGTACTGTTCAGTGTGTTTGCAATATTGGTAGGGTTTGTCAGAGAACCGACAGATGACGCAAGAAAGTCCAGGATATCAGAAAGTACATCAGGGCGTTCAATTCCCTCACGCTCAATGATATCCTTGATATATACCTCATTAAAAAGCTGTGCTAAATAGTCTTTTCGCTGTCGGTCTTCCTTCAGATTCAGAAGGTATGGCATCCCGCCATAAAGCATATAGCGGTCAAATGCATCTCTTTTATCTCCACCCACAGCGGCAAAAAATTCCCGGAAAGAAAGAGGATATACATGGATCTGCGAAGAGCGGCCGCGAAATTCTGTCACGATGTCGCTTGACAGCATCCTGGAATTGCTTCCTGTGACATACACATCAAGATTTTTGTATCCTCGCAGCTCATTCAGCATGTCATAGATCGTTACCTGTTCATCGGGCAGATCCGGATCCGGAACAGAAACAGACAGCTGAATTTCATCGATAAAGAGATAGTACTGCTGCGCGCTGTTTTGTATCTTTGCCTCGACCATGTTGCTAAGAGCAATCGGGCTGCGGTATTTTACATCTTTGCGTTTATCAAGTTCGATTGTAATGATGTTCTCGGCACTTGTCCCCTGTGACAGCAGATAGTCACGAAACAGTTCGAATAAAAGAACGGACTTTCCGCACCTTCGGATTCCGGTAATAACTTTGATCTGGCCATCCCACATATAGGAAACAAGCTGGTGAAGATAAAGATCACGTTGTATCATTGACGCCTCCTGATATTACGCACTTAGGCCGCAATCGTCTTAAGATTGTAATTAAAGTATAACCCGTTGAGCCCTGCTGCTCAACATGAAATTACGCACTTGGGACGCAATCGGCATAAGATGGTAATCAAATATAACATCAGGGCGATCGAGGCCAATACGCTGAAAGCTCACGAAGCTATGAGGACATCCTCCGATACATCGTAAGCGTAAAATCCTGCGCCTGCCGCAAAAGCGGCCACTTGGTTACGCCGTATGCATTTTTCATCAATCACGTACATAAGACATAATTTTTGCTGTTTCGGTCTTTTCATAACTTCTGGCATCTGTTTCTAGGGGTTGATCCTCATATTTCTGTTCACCATCAGCCCAATAATCCTTATAGTTCTCCTGATTTTCACGCCATGATCTCAGTTCATCAAAATACGGTGTTTGAAAGATTGAATTGTTCCAATCAACGGACTTCACAATCTGATATTGGAGTGAATGACGAACTTCATGGCAAATAGTTCCGATACATTCTTCTGCAGAGGCACTATCAAGATATTTCGCGTTTATAAATATCTCATTGGTCTCATCATTATAGGATCCAATCGTAAAAGTGCCAATCATTCCTGCATTGATATTTATTGATGGAATACGAAGCAACTGAGTCTCAAAATCTGCAAGCAGCTGCATAACAGCGACCTTTTCTTGCAATGAGTATTTTTTCCAGTTTTCCTCTTTGAAGCAGCTCCAGAGTTCCTGATTTTTTTGATATATGTCACTATTTGCTTCGGCTGTGTCATCGGCTTCTCCACCACCAGATTCAGAATGCAACTCGACCAGGTCTTGCTTCGGCTGATAAGTTGGAGCGCTCATACCACGCGATAATAAGTATAAAGAGCCTGGTATCAAGCAAATAGCTGTAATTGCAACGGTACATCTTCTGAAGAATACTTTGTCAAATTTGTGAACTTTGTCCGCTGTTCGAGAACTATTTTCTTTGTTTTTTACCCTAATAAACAACAACAGTTCCGCTGCGATTATAATTAAGCCAACGGCCACAAAAACCGGAAAATTTTGCTGCGCAAGGTTGAGCATCATTACAATTTCAATTGGCACAATATTAAACAACATTTCAAACCATGATCCATCACAGCAGCTCTTTCTGTATGGCGAACAACATAGCCACAGTACGACAATAGCAGCAATCAGATGTCTTGCCCAATTGGTTTCAATAAAAATATTTAATTCCGGAATGGAAAATGATACCGATTCTGTTTGCGCGTAAAATATTAAGAATAAAGGGAATAAGATTGAAATATGGCCAAAACACCAATCTATTCCATATTTTCCTGCAGAGTTGGCATTAATATACAGTTTATACAAGCATTTCAAAATATAAGCTTTAAATCCGCTATTTTTGCTTATCACAGATTCAATCCACTCCTCCATCTCTCTATCTCTCTCGAGATCTTCATACTCTGATTCTGCAAATAATCGGGTACTTTTTGTTGAATCCGTTTGTTCACTGCTCATAGCTTATGTCTCCTCCCCTCGGAAATATTCGGCGTTATGAACCTGGCAGAAGAGAGTGCATCAATCAGGATCTTCAGCTCACTCACTTCAAATGGCCGACCGTTGTAAAAATATTTGTTCTGCGTCGACTCTATATAATCAATATGCAGATCCGATTCCCGGAGAATCGCAAGATCATTGCTGATCGTATTCCGGGAAACCTTCAGATCATAATCATCCTTGAGCATCTTTGTCAGCTCGGCCGTAGACTGCGGATGATCCGGATCTGTATGCTCAAGAAGATATTGATATAAGTAAAGGAGTCTGATTTTCGTGCCATATTCCATTGGCTCTTCCTCAATAAACAAACTTATCTTCTAACATATCTTTATGTTGGTGCAACGCTTATTTGACTTTTTCTTTAACCAACGTATTAAAGAAGTCGAGGAAAATTAGTCAAGGAAAAGCTTGATTTTGGTGTGCTCCCCGTCAAGTAGACAACTGAAAAAGATAAAATCCTTTCCTGCCCGGTTACCTAGCCAGGCAGTTGCCTATGCTGCCTGCAGTAACATCTTTTCATGGAACTCTTTCGGGGTCAGGACTCCTAAATTCCGCT
>JAXEUE010000173.1:0-3568 GCA_034115005.1 Blautia sp. | reverse complement strand
GGGTCTGGCTGCGGTTTCGTCTTTTTTTGCGTCCTTGTTTTCTGCTTTTGGAAACTATGATGTTGTTCATATCCACGCAGAGTGGCCGGCATTCTGGTGTGCTATACCCAAATTTTTTGGAAAAAGAGTCATTGTTACGATTCATGGGGAGTGTGAAATAATATGGACAACCAGAGAAAATCCTGATTTCATGCGGGTTTACGCAGCTTGACCTTTTCACCTCAACCTGTTTCTGCCTGTCATGGTGCGTTGCGGCCAGCGTGATTTCAGGTGCTAATGGCTTCTGGTTGCGCTATATACTTAACCCACCACAGCGAAAGCTGATAGAGCAGAAAACAGAATAAGGAGGTATGAAGGCAAGCCTGCGTATAGATTGCTGCTGCAATCTGTATACAGGCTTGTTGTCGTGCAATGAAGAACAACCTATAAGAGTGTTGGATGAATTGTGAGCGATAAATCTTAATTTGGAGGTTGTTCGTATTCAAAGACAGAAGATATTTGATTGATAGAGAAAACAACAAATAGAGAGAATGGAAAATAAAATATGATTCGAGTACTTCAAGTTGTCAATATAATGGATCGGGCTGGGCTCGAAACGATGCTTATGAATTACTATAGAAATATAGATAGATCACAGATGCAATTTGATTTTCTAACGCATAGAGATACGCCAGGTGCCTATGAAAATGAGATAAAAGAATTAGGTGGAAAGATATACCGTGCCCCACGTTTATATCCACAAAACTATTTACGTTATTTTTCATTTTTATCAAAATTTTTCAGTGAGCACCAAGAGTACAAAATAGTGCATTCTCATATTGATACTATGTCAGCATTCCCGCTATATGCAGCTAAAAGAGCAGGCATACCAAATAGAATAGGGCATAGCCATTCATCAAAATTGGACTTGGATTTCAAACTTCCAATTAAATATGCTGCGAAACTTCTTATGCCCTATGAAGCTAACTGGTATTTTGCCTGTAGCCAAAAGGCTGCTGATTTTATGTATCCGGGGAAAAAAGTAAAAATAATACACAATGCGATAGATTTGACAAAATTCCAATACGATGACCATAAGCGAAATGATATCAGAAATAAACTAAACTTGAATGGGAAATTTGTCATCGGGCATGTTGGTAGATTTTATTATGTGAAGAATCAAATGTTCTTACTAGAGATTGTGAATGAGATAAAGAAAGAAAATACGAATATTCGACTTTTACTAATTGGAAAGGGAGAAGATGAAGGAACGCTTAGAAAAAGAGTTGAAGATTTAGGACTTCAGGAAAATGTGATTTTTCTTATTGATAGATCAGATGTTAACGATTTGTATCAAGCAATGGATGCATTTGTTATGCCATCAATTTTTGAGGGACTTCCTGTTGTAGGGGTAGAGGCTCAGGCAAATGGTCTTCCATGTTTGTTCTCAAATACAATTTCCAGTGAAGTTCTTCTCACAAATCGAGCCGAAATGATGAGCTTGAAGTGTCAACCTAAGGAATGGGCTGACAAAATTATGAATATGCGAAGAGAAAAAAACGAGGATACGCGAACTCAATTAGCAGAAAAAGGCTATGATATCCAAATTGAGGCCCAAAAGTTACAGGAATGTTATGTTCAAATGTACAATAGGAAATAAGAGCCAAGAGGAGATACATTAAACATGCGAATTGCAATGATCGGGCACAAGAGGATTCCAGGCAGAGAAGGCGGAATAGAAGTTGTAGTTGAGGAACTTTCAACACGAATGGCAAGTCTTGGAAATGAAGTGACAGTATACAATCGGAAAAGCAAATTTGTTGAATCCCAAAAGAAGTATAAGGATGTTCGCATAATTACTGTTCCAACAATTGAAAAGAAGTCAACTGATGCAGTAGTGTATTCTTTTTTTGCATCCATTCACGCATTATTTCAACATTACGATGTTATCCACTATCACGGAATTGGACCAAGCTTCTTTTTGATTCTTCCTCATATTTTTAGAATTCGTACGATAGTAACAGTACATGGACTAAATTACAAAACGCCAAAGTGGAAGGGATTTGGCGCAAAATTCATGCGGTGGGGCGAATTAATTACGGCCAAGTACGCTGACGAAATTATCGTCCTTTCCGAGAAACAGAAAGCATATTTCAAAGCTAGATATAATAGGGAAGCAATATATATTCCAAACGGCGTAACCCTTCAAGATATAATTCCACCCAACATTATACAAGAAAAATACGGATTGAATAAGAATGGTTATATTCTTTTCCTTTCCAGATTGGTTCCGGGAAAGGGGGTTGAATATCTTATTCGCGCCTATAAGCAGATTTCTTCTGAACTTCCTTTGATTATTGCTGGCGATGCGCCATATGTTAGTGATTTTGTTAGTGAGATTAAGGGGGAGGCAAAAAGTGATGAAAGAATTCGATTTATTGGATTCGTAGAAGGACGGGAACTGCAAGAACTATATTCTAATGCTCGGCTCTTTGTTTTTCCAAGTGAAGCGGAAGGGATGTCAATGTGTCTATTGGAGGCACTAAGCTATAATACACCTTGTCTCGTTAGTAACATTCCTGAAAATATTGAGGTTGGCGGAAGATATGTGACTTACTTTAAAAGTATGGATATAAACGATCTAAAAAACAAGCTGGAAATGATATTGAGTCGTCCGTGCGAAAACAATACAGAACTTCGTGAATATGTAAAGAATAATTATGATTGGGATACAGTTGTTAGAAAAACATTAGAAGTATACAAAGCATAAAGGAGGCAATATGTATACAATTGGAATTGCAGTTCCGTATTTCGGAAAGAAACCGATATTCTATGATGCGTGGGAAGCAACCGCTGTGGCGAATGATAAAATAGATTGACTCTTCTGGCATCACCGTGGGTCAGAAATGCCATTTTCCCTTGTAATCAAGCCGCTTTCTGAGGCTCAGACTTCCGGCTCGGAAGTGGAATGCGGATATCTGAGCATACCAGGTACACCATATCCATCATGTTCTGGATGTTCCTAAAGCCATATGCTTTGCGGATAATCAGCTTGATTTTGTTGTTGGTTGCTTCGATCCTTGCATTACTGAGGCCAAGACGGATCGTGTTCAGAATATGCTCCTTATGGCGTTTGATCTTTTGGTAAAGCTCCTTGAATGCCGGTATTCTGCTGTGGCTCGCCCACCAGAACCAGTGCTTCAGATCGGCCTCCGCCTGTTTAACATCGGTTGACTTCAGGAGAAGCCTCAGAGACTCCTTCAGACAGTAAGCCCTGTACAGCTGTGGATCGTTCGCCTGGATCATATGTGTTGCGTAAAATATAAATACCCAGAAGGAATCCTTATTGACAAAACACATGCGTGGGCAAAACTGGAAGCGGGTGCCGGGATCTATTCTATTGTCGAGACCGCCAAGGCGAATCACCTGAATCCGTTCTGGTACTTCGCTCACCTCCTCACCGTGCTTCCGGAGCTTCGCAGGAAATATGGAACCATAGACGCTGCGCCGGTGGCAGAACTTGATAGGTTACTGCCCTGGTCGAAAGAACTTCCGGATAACTGCCATTCCAAGCGCCGCTGAAAAGCGG
>JAXEUE010000172.1:0-5181 GCA_034115005.1 Blautia sp. | reverse complement strand
GAGGAATGGGTATGGCAGAACTGGGATGATATTGTGGCACTTTCTTTCCTCAGTTATGATGATAACTTTTATGAACTGGTTCCTTACGAGGCAATCACAAAAGAAGAATATGAGAAGAGAAAAGCAGCTATGCGTCCCTTCAATCCAACTCTTTTATCCAAATATGAATTTGAAGAGACAGAGCTTGATATCGGAGATTCTGAATGTGCCAATGGTGTCTGCCCTGTAAGATAGATCAGGAAACTTCTTGGAGGAAATAATTCATATTATGAAAGAAACCATATTATTGATTAACTTTAAAGATCAGCAGAAACTGAGACAGATTAAGATGGCTCTTTTTCCTTTTAAGGTCAGGATCAAAGTAATAGAGCCTGTGGATTTCTGCCAGCCGGTAGGCTATCTTGCAGGGGTCAAGGAAATCGAACCAGATAGAACTCCTGAGGCTTTAAGGCCTCAGGAAGATATGGAAAAGGAGATGCTTGTATTTGCAGGCATTACAGGAGACCTGTTTCAGCAGATCCTCTACACTATCCGCAAAGCAGGAACTCCGATAGATTATAAGGCGGTCCTGACAGAATACAACCAGAACTGGACATGTATACAGCTTTATAAGGAACTGGAAAGAGAACATAAGGCATATCATCCGAAATCATAAACAAGGAGCCCCAGTCATGAAACGTATTTCTCTTGAAGAACTTCTTTATTCTCAGTCAAAACAGGATTACCGGCAGCAGTATCTTTATATCCGGGAACTTCTGGATCAGGGAAAGATCAAACCTGTCAGATCATCAAAAACAAATGGTAAAACACCTGCTCTGTACCGGGAATACTGGCTTGTTGAAGAAAAGAAGGATTACAGTGTCCTGGTGGAGGAACTGAAGTATGTTCTGTCTCCTTTCATCTCTGTGGATTATTATCTGGATCACCCGGATATCTATGAAGAAGACCGGGAGTTTGTGCTTATGCTCAGCAATTATCTTAAGAATCACAGGGAGAAACTGGAACATGAGGAATCTATGAATGAGAGAAGCTTTGAGATCTGGGACAGGGAAAAATTTCTGTCAAAGGAGCAGGGCAGACGTATTCTGAAACGCTGTGGAATCTCAGAAGATTTTCTTCTTATCTATGAAACTACGGAACCGTTGTCTTATTATTCCCATACAAGAATAACACCTCAGAATCTTCTGATTCTTGAAAATAAAGACCCATTTTACAGTATGCGCAGGCACCTTTTAAATGGAAAAAATGACATCTTTGGAGTTCCCGTGGGCACTCTGATTTATGGTGCCGGGAAGGGTATTTTTCGTTCTTTTAAGGACTTTGATCTTTGCGTAGAGCCTTATATGAAAGATGAAAAAAATACTCTGTTTTATTTTGGTGATCTGGATTATGAGGGAATCGGAATCTATGAAAATCTTGCAGAAATGTTCAGAGGACGATGGGAAATAAAGCCTTTTGTACCTGCATATGAAGCTATGGTATATAAAGGAAAAAATGTGGATAAACTTCCTGCATCTAAGGAGCAGCAGAATCGAAATATCAGGGAAATTTTCTTTTCTTTTTTCGGTTGTGAACAGGTGGCTGAGATGAAAAAGATCCTTGAAAATGGTGCCTACATTCCTCAGGAAATCCTGAATATTACTGATTTCTGAAAAGAATACAATTATGTACTGTCTATAAACAAAGGAGCCTTATCATGCAGTATGAATTCCTGAAAAACTTTCCAAAAAGAATGAAAAATGTGGGCTTATATGCCGTACTGATTCAGAACAGCATCCAGAAAACCTCCTGGAAACAGTATGGATTTATCAAATTTGATGAGCAGATAAATCTGATTTTTGCAGTAATGCTTTATATCATGGAGCAGTCTCTGCGGGAAGAAAACTGCACTATGGATGACATTGGAGCTTATATCGATACTATTAACTCCCAGTATTTCAAGAAGGATATTTCTTATGAAGATTGCAGAAAACTGGGAGATTTTATTGTAAATGTGATCCTTTCAAATGAAGGACGTGCTATGTATTTTGATGGCTTTGATTTCCAGCAGAATGCTTATCATATCATGCATATCAGCTATGTGGCAAACAGGATCGTATATGTTGACCAGGAGGTGCGCCGCACTTCCTATTATCTTACGGATGACGGTTATAATCTTCTTCTTTCCACTCTGGAAATCGAAAATAACATGAAGCTGACCATTCATGAGATGATCTTTCAGATGCATCTGGAGAAGCAAAGCTATGACAAAGCTGTGGATGAGATCAAAAATGTATTTAATCTTATGCGCATTCAGCTGCAGAAAATTCAGGAGGCTATGGGCAAGATCCGCAGAAATGCATTGAATTATTCAGTGAAGGACTATGAAGAAATTCTTCTTGAAAACCTGGATACCATCAGCGATACCAAGAAAAAGTTTCAGAACTACCGGGAATTGGTAAAAAGCCGTGTGAAGGATCTGGAAGAAGAGAATATCAATGTCCGTCGTCTGGATGAAAAAGAAGAGGAAAATCTTAATAATCTGAAGATTATCGAGGGATATCTGAACCGGACCATTGATGAACATCAGAAGATTCTGAACAGTCATTTTGACCTGAAAGCTCTTTATACCAGGGAACTGGAACAGTTGTCCCAGGTTTCTCTCATTCAGAGATTCTCCTTTCGCAGTGATTTCTATGACAAGGTGATGGAAAATCCGGGAGCTCTGGAGAATCTGGATGTGTTTCTGAGACCTTTGTTTAACCGAGACCCGGAGAAGATATACAATCTGAATAAGGCTTTCATGTATCAGAAGCCTGCAGGAAAAAATGAAGAATCCGATACAGAAGAGGAACTGGATTTTGATGAGGAAGCTTTTCGAAAAGAACAGGAAAAACGTCTTCAAGAAAAGCTGAAAAAGTATGAAAACAGCCTTGGATTTATTCTGGAACAGGCCTCGGAAAAGGGAGAGATTTCTCTTTCTGATATCAGTGAAAACACTCAGAACGAACCTGAAAATCGTCAGAAACTACTGCCGGATGTGGAAATATTCAAGGAAATTATGGTAGAGCTTATTCGCAATAAAGAGATTGACATAGATGCACTTAAAAAGGAAAAAAGTGAGTATATTCAGGATGCACCGGGAGATTTTCAGTTAAATGAAATGATTCTTAAAATCGTGGAGGAGAACCCGAAAACGCAGGATATCCGTAAAGTGGAAATATACAGAATTGAGGATGGAAATACAGTTGTTTTTGATCATGTGATTAACGAAAAGGGAGAAGAGAAGAGCATCCGCTGTTCTAATGTACTGATTCGTATTGTAAAAAATGAGGAGTAACAGTTATGGCTTATGAGAGTGAAGAAATCCGTACCGGACAGGAGATTTTTTATTATCTGCTGGAGCATCATGAACTGAGAGAGGAAGACGAGCAGCGTCTGTACAGAGCCTATACACAGGAGGAAGGAGTTCAGAATCTTGTGAAATCTCAGGGAGAAATTGCAGGCAGTGTGATCGAACGTTATGGCAATGTGATCTATCTGATTCCAAAGGAGGAGAATAATTTCCTTGGTTTTTCCAAGGCTCAGCTGAAGAGTACCCTGTGCAGATCCAATGGTACGGATAAAGATTACTATTTGTCCCAGTTTGTCATTCTTACCCTTCTTGTGGAGTTTTTTGATGGTCAGGGAAGCAGCAGTAAAGCCAGAGAATATATGCGCGTAGGTGATCTTCAAAACTGCATATCCAGACGTCTGAAAGAAGGAGCGGAAAGTGTCAGTGAGGAAGAAGAGGATACAGCAGGTATTTCTTTTAAAACTATGCTGGAAGCTTTTGAAGCACTGAAGTCTGATGATAAAGGTTCCAGGGCAAGAACTACAAAAGAGGGCTTTATCTATAATATCCTTATTTTTTTACAGAAGCAGGGCCTGATTGAGTATGTGGAGCAGGATGAAATGATCAAAACCACAAAGAAACTGGATAATTTTATGGACTGGAATCTGTTGAATCAGAATAATTATCAAAGAGTTCTCCGCGTTCTGGGGGTGGAAGAAAATGAGTAAGATCAATGCAGTAAGACTTATTAATGTAAATTATAACAATAATTCCATCCGTATCAGTGATGAATGTCTTCATTTCAACGGAGAAAGCACTCTGATCTCGCTGAGAAACGGAGGCGGCAAGTCCGTTCTGGTTCAGATGATGACCGCGCCTTTTGTGCATAAAAGGTACAGGGATGCCAAGGACCGCCCGTTTGAAAGCTATTTTACTACCAATAAACCTTCTTTTATACTGGTGGAATGGGTGCTTGACCAGGGGGCAGGCTATGTGCTCACAGGCCTTATGGTCAGGAGGGCTCAGGATATGCAGGAAGGCAGCACGGAAAACCTTGATATGATAGGAATCGTCAGCGAATATCAGGGCCCGTGTCTGCAGGATATTCACCACCTTCCGGTTGTGGAAAAAGGAAAAAAAGAAATTATACTGAAAAATTATAATGCATGTAAGCAGCTGTTTGAAACCTTCAAGAAAGACAAAACCATGAAGTTTTTCTATTATGACATGACTAATTCTGCCCAGTCCCGTCAGTATTTTGATAAATTGATGGAATATCAGATCAATTATAAAGAATGGGAGACTATTATAAAGAAGATTAATCTGAAGGAATCAGGCCTTTCAGAGCTTTTTTCCGATTGTAAGGATGAAAAAGGCCTTGTGGAAAAATGGTTTCTGGATGCAGTGGAAAATAAGCTGAATAAAGATCAGAACCGCATCAGAGAGTTCCAGTCTATTCTGGAAAAATATGCAGGGCAGTACAAAGATAACCGGTCAAAGATCAGACGCCGGGATCATATCCGTGCCTTTAAGGAACAGGCAGAGGGAGTGGGGGAAAGAGCAGAGAAATATCAGTCTGCAAAGGAAGAAGAAAGGATTCAGGAGAATAAAATTGCATGGTTTATTCATGATTTAAACACTCTTCATGAAGAAACTTTAAAGCAGCACGGGAAAGTTCTGGAACATATTGAAGAACTTGAACAGAAAGTGGAACGTGTGCAGTATGAGGAGCTTTCCAGCCAGGTCTATGAGTGTGAAGACCAGAAAGATTTTCATACAGGAAACCGGGATATGATTGATATGGAACGGGAAAATCTCACCTTTCAGGCAGAGAAAGTTGAGAACAGATTACACCTTCTTTCATGTGC
>JAXEUE010000171.1:0-15559 GCA_034115005.1 Blautia sp. | reverse complement strand
ATCTGTACATCCTTCTCAAAATCATAGTCTGCCGTGGTTTCATCTGCCCCAATGGCAAGAAGCGTATTCTCCCTTACAAATAAAGGCAATGAGAAGAAGTCATAATCCTCTTCATACCAGGAACCACCCTGTCTTACTTCTCCGGAGAGAAGATGAGTCCAGTTTCCTTTTGGAAGATAATACTGTGCATGTCCCTCTTTGTTAAAGATTGGTGCCACAAGAATGCTGCTTCCCAGCATATACTGCATATCCAGATATTTGACAGCCGGATCATCGCCAAATTCCATGATCATGGCTCTCATAGATGGAATACCCTTAGTATGGGAAATCACAGCCATGGAATACAGATAAGGCATAAGTCTTGCTTTCAGCTTTGTAAATTTACGGCATACCTCTACAGATTCCTCATCAAACAGCCAAGGCACACGATAGCTCTTGGAACCGTGAAGACGACTGTGAGTGGAAAGAAGTCCGAACTGCATCCATCTCTTATAAACATCCGGAGAAGCAGTAAGCTCAAATCCGCCGATATCATGACTCCAGAATGAAAATCCTGACATTGTAAAGGACAGTCCGCCTCTAAGGCTCTCAGCCATGGAAATATAAGTTGCAGAACAGTCACCGCCCCAGTGGATCGGGAACTGCTGTCCGCCTGCAGTGGCACTTCTGGCAAACAGAACTGCCTCACCTTTTCCTTTTACTTCCTCAAGTAAAGTAAATACTGTTTTATTGTAAAGATAAGTATAATAATTATGCATAGATGCAGGATCTGATCCGTCATAATATTCTACATCTACAGGAATTCTTTCACCAAAGTCTGTCTTGAAGCAGTCAACTCCCATTTCCAGAAGCTCTCTTAGTTTGCCTCTGTACCATTCACAGGCTTCAGGATTGGTAAAATCCACAAGCCCCATACCAGGCTGCCAGTTATCGATCTGTTTGATTCCTCTTCCATCTGCACGTTTTACAAGATATCCTTTTTCCATACCTTCTTTGAAAAACGCAGTACCCTGGGCAACGTAAGGATTGATCCATACACAGATCTTTAATCCTCTGTCCTTATAACGTTTCAGCATGCCCTTTACATCCGGGAAGATTCTGGAATCCCATTCAAAATCACACCAGTGGAATTCTTTCATCCAGAAGCAGTCAAAATGAAATACATCCAGAGGAATATCCCTGTCAGCCATTCCCTGTATGAAGGAACTGGTGGTCTCTTCGTCATAATTTGTGGTAAAAGAAGTGGAAAGCCACAGACCGAATGACCATGCAGGAGGAAGAGCCGGTTTCCCTGTAAGATCTGTATAAGTTTCCAGAACTCCCTTAATGTCATCGCCATAGATCACGTGATATCTGATTTCCTCACCCTTTACGGAAAAGCTTACATTTTCCACTTTCTCACTGGCTATTTCAAAGGAAACATTGTCACTGTGGTCAACAAAAACACCATAATGCCTGTTGGTTACATAAAAAGGAACATTTTTATAAGCTATCTGAGAAGCTGTTCCACCATCTTCATTCCAGATATCCACAACCTGTCCATTTTTTACAAAAGAAGTAAATCTTTCTCCCAGACCATATACACATTCTCCAGGTGCAAGGGAAAGTTCTGTGGTCATATATGGCTGATACTCTGCTGCCATATAATTTGGCTCTGGAAACTTGGTAGAAACCTTCCTGTCATACTGCATATAGCCCAGATTGCGGAAACCGATCTGTGTCAGAACCTTTCCCTCTGCTTCAAAAGATATAAGGAAATCTTTCAGATTGACTCTTACAGCCATTCTGCCAGAAGTCATCAAAGCTTCCTCATCGCTTATCTCTACCTGAACGTCCTGGGGATCCTTATTCAGTTCAAATCTGGGTTCATTTTTTACATAACCCTGGTAATGATAACTTCTTACACTGATAATGTCTTTTCTGTCCGAAGTAAATTCTGTTGTGATGGTTCCTACATCAAGCGCAGCACCACGATTATTGATCATATGAAACGGTGAGACAATTTTCATACCTCCTGGAATTGCCTCTGCCGTAAATGCCTGCGCTGCATAAGATGCATTGGCTCTTTCATTTTTTTCCCAATATCCTTCTGTAAATTTCATCTCAAATCTCCTGTTTTAAATATTAATGATGTTGGTGTTAAAGGCATAAATATAGAGGGAAGAAGTACGACTTCTTCCCTCTTTCAGTCTATTTCCCGTATATTATCGGTCAATATTAGTTTGAAGCCCCGTCAATTTCCTGATATTTCTGTTCAATTGTCTTAATTGTATCTTCCTTGGAAACGCTGCCTTCTACATAAGCCTGCATTGCTTCACCAAATGCCTGATGGAAGCTGTCTGTAGAGTAGATGATCTCAAGAGGTGCAGCACCTTTTTCCCCAACAGATTTAGCACCCTGTTTTACGATCTCATAGTCTGTCTCAAAGTCGCCCTGGATTGGAGGAACAACTCCTGCTACATCGGTAAACCATGATTTTCCATAATCTGATGTATACCACCAGTTGAGGAAATTAAGAACGATATCTTTGTTCTCAGAATCCTTATTTACACGGATTGCCTGGTCAGAACCTGTGATAACCTGGCAATGTGAAGCATCTTCATCAACCGGATATCCGGAGAATGTAATCTTAAGATCAGGATTGATCTTAAGAAGGTCTGCCTCAACCCATGCGCCCTGTCCAACAATAATAGCGGCTTTTCCAGAAGCAAATGCAGCTTCTTCTGCACTTAAGTCTGCTTCCAGAGGTTTCTGATCTCCGTTATCCTTTACAAGATCGATAAATTCAAAGAAATTATCTGCGATCAGTGGATAATTGGAAAGTGAATCAGCGCCTGTTTCCAGATCACTTACAAGTTTCTGAGGATTGTCTGTAGAAGCATCTACAAAATGCTGGAAAATGTGTTTGTATACCCACCATTCAGCATATCCGCTGGTAAATGGAGTAATATCTGCTGCTTTTAATTTTTCAACACAGTCTTTTAACTCTGTCATTGTTTCAGGAACTTTCTCAACACCTGCCTGATCAAGAAGATCCTGATTGTAGATCAGACCAAAGTAATTTCCTTTGATTGCAAGACCATAGCATCCGTTTCCATCTGCATCTTTCATAGCATTTGCTACATTAGGATCCATAGCATCTACCAGAGGCTGTCCTGTTAAATCAAGAGAATATTCTTTATAAGTCTCAATTTCTTTTCCGGAAGTGGATGAGAAGATGTCCGGGCATTCTCCTGAATTTAATTTAGCCTTCAGAAGAGTTGGATAGTCATTCTGTGTTGTTTCATAGTTAATTGTTACATCCGGTTCTACATTCTTGTACTCATCAATCAGAGTATTAATTGCATCTGCATACTCAGGTGAGGCAATAAACATGGAAATTTCTCCCTTGTCCCCCTCTGCATGTACGGTTACAGTAGATAACATAGAGCCTACCATAACTGCGCAAAGCATAATACTAACAAGCTTTTTCTTCATTTTAAAATCCTCCTTGTATTATATAGTTTTATATTTTTCCGGCATTTTCACCGGTCTAATATCTGTATCAGCCTTTCACAGCTCCCGCAACAACACCTTCTACAATGTATTTCTGCAGGAAAATGAAGATTATGATAGATGGCAGAACCGCCAGTACCATAGCTGCCATCGCATAATGCCACTGGGTATTAAACTGACCCACGAATGTATACGCTGCAAGTACTAAAGTCTTCGTTTCATTGGAACTGTTAACCATAAGCAGCGGGAGAAGGAAATCGTTCCAGATCCACATAACATCCAGTACGATTACTGTAAATGTTACGGATTTCAGCAGCGGAAAGATTACAGAACGAAATGTCCTGAACGTCCCTGCTCCGTCAATGAAAGCACTCTCGTCCAGTTCCTTGGGAATGGTGGACATAAAGTTTCCGTAAATAAATGCTGCCATTGGAATACCAAATCCCCAATACTGAATTCCCAGACCCACTTTGCTTCCGGAAAGATTTACCACATTCATAACCTTCAGAAGAGTGATCATAATTGTCTGGAAAGGAATCAGCATAGGTGTGGTGATCAAAAACTGAGCAAATTTTGTATAACTGTTTTTCTTTCTGTTGATAATATAGGCAGACATAGAGGAAAAAGCGATGATACCGGCAATACCGATCACAGTAATGATCACGTTATTGAGGAACAGCTTTCCATACTGCATCTTATCCATTACATAGGTGTAATTGCTCCATTCAATTTTGGACGGAAGAGCAATTACATCCATAACTACCTCTCCAAATGGCTTCACTGAATTGATTGCCATAAGAAATACGGGATAAATGTAAATCAGTGCCAGAATCATCATTACAGTCGCAAGGATGAATTTCTTTGTCTTCTTCTTCTGAGCCAATGTCATTATAAATCAACCTCCCTGCTTCGCATTGCTTTTAATACCAGCTGTGTGATAACAAGAATAATCACGAAAAATACAAGAGCTTTGGCTGAGCCAAGACCATAATTATTATTCTGGAATGCTTCTCTGTAAATATCAAGTGTCACACTGTATGTAGATCCTCCCGGACCTCCTTTGGTCAATGCAAGGATAATGTCAAATACTTTCACTGCATTTGTCAGAGACATAAAAATACAAGTTGTGATTGATGGTCCAAGAAGTGGAAGAGTTACCTTAAAAAACTTCTTCCAGGAAGTGGCCCCGTCCACTTCTGCAGCCTCAAGGACATCTGTGGGGACAGCCTGGAGTCCTGCTATATACAATACAACATAAAAACCAAGCGCCTGCCAGATACCTACAAAAGCCACCGCATAAAAGGCCAGATTGCTGTCTCCCAGCCAGCTTAAGTTCAGGAATTCAAGATGTGTTTTTTCATACAAAGCCGCAAATCCCTGAGAAAAAATAAATTTCCAGATAAATCCCACAATTGTCATACTCATAATATAAGGGATAAAAAACATACTTCTCATAAGATTCGCCGTCCTGATCTTCTGAACAAGAGCAACAGCGATAGCCAGAGCAAGAATGTTCACCAGTATGATAAATACAATGGTATATTTTCCGGTAAAAATCAGACTCTTTACAAATTCTGAAGAACCACTGAACAGTTTCTTAAAATTAGCCAGCCCGATGAATTTGGGAGCTTTTGAAATACCATTCCATTCTGTCAGTGAATAATAAAGACTCATAACAAACGGAATATAGAACACCAGCATAACCAGAATCAGAGATGGAACAGTAAATGCCGCACATTCCAGATACTCCTTTTTTTTTCGTTTCATGTCAGTCCCTCCTCATAATATTTTGCTTCTTCTATCTTGTTTTTTTAACTATAAATTATTTTATGTGCATTGTCAACATTTTTCATCTCTTTATTCTGTCAATTTTTATAGGTTTTCTACACAACCTATTTTTGCAAAAAGAAAGGTTTTTGTACAACATATATAATTTAGGAGAGTTTTTTATTAGATTTTCGTGGGTAATTTGTGCATGTTCACCAATAAATTTTTTCGTCATTTTGACATACTTAATGTTATTTCACGCTTTCCCGTCTTATCACCTGTACTTTTGTCTTGTAAATATGCTGATCACAGGTTTCACCTTCTATCAGCTTCATAAGCACGTCCACTGCAATCTGTGCCTTTTCCAGAACATTCACTTTTACCGTAGTCAGTGCCGGATAAACAAGAGAAGCAAATATATTATCGTCCATTCCTACTATGGAAATATCCTCGGGTATTTTTACTCCATTTCTTGTGGAAAAAGAAATCATCTCCGCCGCATTAAGATCAGATGAAAAAAACAATGCCGTATCTGTACCTGCATAATTCAGAAGATTTCTGTAACATTCCTGTTTTTGTTCCGGTTTTTCCGGAAGCTTCTTTTCTTCAAGGATAATTTCTTTTCCGGATTTTCTCACTGCATCTTTCAAGCCCAGGTATCTGAGATAGTCAGCACCATGCTCCACATGTTTAAGATACAGAATTCTTCTGATTCCCCTTGATATCAGGTATTCTCCCATTTTCCTGCCGGCGTCTTCATCCTCGGAAGTTATTACAAAATATTCTGCCGCTACTTTATTCCAGTCGTTGACTCCGTCCATATCAATGGAAACCATAGGTCTTTCTGACACCTGTGAAATTTTTTTGCAATAGGTATATGGCATGGAAATAGTAATGATACCATCTGCATTCCATCCCACGATCATTTTTTCTATTTCCTCCATACTCTTGTCAGAAAAAATCATAATATAATATCCTTTTTCCCTGAGCAATTCTTCAAGGTCTCCAAGAATACCACCATAAAAAGGATTTTCATAGGCAGAACCGCTGACAAATCCCGGAGTGTTAATAAGCACGCAGATAATTCTGGAGCTGTTATTCGTCAGAACACCCAGGCCCAGGCGTGGAATGTAATTATGCTCCTGGAGAAGTTTTTCTATTTTATCCATAGTTTCCCTGGATACTCTGGATGTTTTCCCATGCAGCACATTAGAAACAGTGGTGCTGCTCACACCTGCCATATGGGCAATTTCTTTTATTGTGACCATACCGATTTCCTCCCTTTTTACCAGTATAATACAATTCTTTACAGGAAAAAAGCCGTTCCATGTAAATTTAGTTGACCAGGCTTCATGGGAATGATATTATCTAATAGAGTTTTTTACAGGAGTGATAAATATGCAGCTTGTCTGTCTTGGTGACAGTATTACGGACTGTAACCGGTTATTTGAAGATTTTCCTCTGGGAAACGGTTATGTAAAAATATTAAATGAAATGCTGATAAAAAAAGGATTCAGAATTTCCATAAAAAATTTGGGAGCAGATGGATTTACAGTATCCAGAGTACTTGACAATATACGATCCGGACTGTTCTCTCTTCACCGCAGACCAATAGTAACGCTGCTTGTGGGAATAAATGATGTGGGACTGATGATGAATACGGACCGCACCAAAGAACAGAAAGACCAGATGATGCAGCAGTTTTTCAGAACATACCAGGATCTTCTGAAGCTTCTTGTCCAAAACGCATCAAAAGTAATCATTATGGAACCCTTTATTTTTCCCTGTCCTGAGGAATACAGACTCTGGGTTCCTTATGTGCAGACCATGTCCCGGGGAATCCAGGGGCTTGCAGATATTTATTCCATACCTTATATTCATCTGCAGAATCCCTTAAATGAACTTACACTTCAGAATGGTTTCAGTTACGTTACCACGGACGGCATTCATCTCACCCGGTCCGGTCATGAAATTCTGGCAGAAAAAATAATGAATGAACTATTTCCTGTTAATTAAGAAGGAGATTTTTATGAATACAGAAATCAAACAGATTGAAGATATGTCTTTGAATGCCTGGCCGTCCCATAAAATGGAGCTTTATGACGGCTGGATCCTTAGATTTTCCTATTTTTATACACATCGGACCAACAGCGTAGAACAATTCGGCACTTCTACCCTGACCTGGCGGGAAAAAATCCCCTACTGTGAAAGCGTTTATCACCGTCTGGGCACCCCGGCAATATTCAAAATCAGTCCTTTAGTTTCTCCAGACTTTGACTATGTGCTGGAAAACAGAGGTTATACAGTACAGCATATTACAAATGTAATGACTGTCAGGCTTGCAGATGCTGATCTTAATTTTCCTTATCCTGACGTTAATTTCTGCAGTAATATTCCTGATGAATGGATCCAGAGCCTGTTTGATCTGAAAGGCACCACCAATCCCATACACAGAAAAGTAGTTCCTTCTATGTACCATGCCATCCTTAAGGAAACAATCTGTGCATTCATACAAAAGGACGGACATATCATTGCCACAGGGCTTGGAATCCTGGACAGAGATTATATTGGTATTTATGCCATTCACGTTAAGGAAAATTTCAGAAGATCAGGTTATGCCCGTCAGATCTGTACCGGGCTTCTTAAGGAAGGCATGAAAAAGGGTGCCCGCAATGCATACTTACAGGTAGTAAAGGGAAATGATCCTGCCCGGTCTTTGTATGAATCTCTGGGGTTCAGGCAATTTTATACATATTGGTTCCGGGTTCAGCCGGATGAAAAGGGGGAATTCCCTCCGGAATAAAAAAGCAGCCCATGAAATATTCTCATGGACTGTTTTTCTTTTAACTTTTTTCGGGGAATCAATATGTATTTAACACAGCTTGCGAAACTGTGTCCACATAGCCTCTGATGACTCAGGCTGCATTCTTCTTCAGAACTGCTGAAGTCGTATTTCCAACCACCATTGCAGTAAGAGGACTGAAATACAAAAGGCATGTCAATACACAGTAAATCGGAATCATAACTGCAAACTGTATAAGTCTTCCTGGCATAATCGCATAGAAATTATATCCTAACATAATTACAAGTCCTGCAGTTGTAAGTACCAGTGAGCTTAAAACTGCCGTTACTATAATTGAGATACAGATACCTGCGGTTTTACCTGTTTTCTTCCTGTTTGCAAATAAAGGTTTCGCAAGAGCAGGCAGAACTCCCCACAGAATTGCGGCTACTGTAATAAACGGATTTACAGCATAACCTTTCATAAAGCAGCCAATAATATCTGCGCAGAATCCACAGATGCCGCCGGCTACCGGTCCAAGCCACAATCCTGCAAGAATCGTAGCCACGCTTCCTACAGAAATACGATATGCGCCAAGATCAATGACAAGCACTCTTGTCAGAACCAGGTGCAGGGCCACCAGCAAAGCCATGAATACCAATGTTTTTACATTCCAGTGTTGTTTGTTTTTTTGCATAGAAAAACACCTCCATAATGTTATTTCACAGAGTAGTTACGATAAATAATAATCCCTCCACATTATGAGATGTTCTCATATGCAGCAACGGGTGCGGAAATTATATCGTAAGCAGCTCGCTCTCTGCTTTTCGTTTCATGGCGACTCCCCAGCCGATGAACACTTAACGCATAAAATCCTACTTCGCTATTATTTATTTAATCAGATTATATCACCATTTTTTTATTATTCAACATGTTTTTTCAAAATAATAAATTTATTTTTTCTGTTCCAACCTGTATAAAATATGTTATGATTAATAATAAACTTCCGGAGGGTCGTTACGAAATGAAAAAACTGATCACCGTATGTATCTGTACAGGCCTGGCCATTTCTCTTGGTGGATGCAGTCTGAGAAATTTAATAGATCAATTTACTTCAACAGGAGATACTTCTGTCCGGGAAACTCCCTCGTCAGATACACAGAATACCTCCAAAGGACGTATTTACATGGATGAACTTACCGGAATATTGCAGGATTTTTCCGGCAGCCAGCTGGTTTTGTCTGTAAACAATACACAATACGCTTTTAACGTGTCCAATGCCACTCTTGAATGTGAAGACGGAATGATTACCGGAGACGAAATCAGCATCATATATCAGGGACAGCTTTCTGACAATGATACATCTACAGTAAATGTTCTAAAGGTAGTAGATGAATATCATAAAAAAGCCAGATTAAAGGCCAGAATCGCATATGGGCAGGTGTTATCTCTTACTCCTAATACTGTCACAATCCGGTCTCAGAAAGGAAAAACAGCCACTTATCCCATTACCGGCACCGAACAGTACTATGGATCCGGTATAAAAGCCGACGACTGGATCTATCTTCACTTTAAAGGTAAATTTCCCAAAAGTACAGATGGTGATCCCGACTCCCTGAATGCCAGTCATTTAAAGGTGCTTAGTATCTCCAATATGAAATCCATTCAGATCCCGGAGCCATCACCTACACCTGTACCGTCGCCCGGGGTCGAAGAAATACCACAGGAAATGCCAGGCAAAGAACAGCAATTCTCAGCAACGATCCAGAATGTGAATTTAAATATTCTTCAGGTCATTCAGGATGGAGGAAGTGCAGTCCTTAATATTGATATGTCTGACATTCCCGTTTACTTTAAAGGCGGAATTGCCCCCGGTTCCCATGTAAATATAACTTATACCGGTAAGATGTACCCTGATTCACTAGATGGAATTCAGATACTGGCAGTAACCGGAGAGGATCCTGATGAAATCGGTGATAAGCATATATCATTCACTGCTTCCGGAACAATCCAGGGAAAGACAGCCAATACCGTTACCATCCAGACCACGGACGGAGCCATTGACACCTTCCGGACGGACAATGTCCAGGATCTGTCCACAGGCGGACTGGAATACGGATGCAGTGTCCGTATCACCTTTCACCCTTCCGCTTCAAAAACCTCAAATATATATACAGCAATAAAAATACAGGATGCCTGAAAAATCTTCCGTGCATCCTGTATAAATTTCAGTAATCCTTACTGTCTGCAAAAACGGCTTTTTATCTTCTTTTCTCCTTCATTCAGCCATTCTGTCACTTCCGGCTTCTCTCCCAGAATTTCTGTAAAAGCATGGTATTCATCTTCGATTCCCCTGCCATGGGGAACCATATAAGCTCCGGCATCACTGCCCAGCGCTACACTGGCACCTTTTTCATAAGCTTTTTTTATGTTTTCTTCACCACTTTCCATAATAGGAATAAGCACCTGATCATCATACCTTCCGCATCCCAGAAGGTTTCGGACCGTAACAAGAGTAGGAACCCACACTGTATGACTTTCTGCCAGCATACATAATGACTCTTCGTCCATATAATTCCCATGCTCAAGGCTGTCTACTCCTGCCTGAAGTGCAGCCCGTACTCCATATGCTCCATTTGTGTGGGACATGACAGCAAAGCCTTCTTCATGGGCAATATGTACCATTTCTTTTACTTCATCTGCCTTAAGAGGTTCTCCTGTAATATTTCCATGATTTGTGAAATCCAGAAGCCCGGTTGTCATGATCTTAATGAAATCGGCTCCCTCTTTTCCTGCTTCCAGAACACGCTGATGAAATTCTTTCATTGTGGTAAATCCCTTTCCTACAATGGAACCATAATGTCCTTCTTTATGAATCGCAAAAACAGGAGTTCTGTAATCAATTCCATATTCTGCTGCAAGTTCTCTTGCCCGCCTGGAAACACCCAGAGCGTCTCCTCCATCTCTGACGAATGTAATTCCTGATTTCCGATATGTTTTTAAATGCATCCTGATCACAGAATCATCCGGGCCGTTCTTATGAATATCCACCGCTTCCCGGTAATTGATACCATCCATAATTATGTGTGCGTGACACTCACCAAACATTTCCTCACCTCAGCCTCTACTGTTCAAAAAATTCTCTGATCTGTTTTTCCGTTGCCTGAACAGAGCCTTGTACAAAGAACGGCTTTCCGCCTCCCCTTCCGTGAAGAGCTGCATTCATATCTTTCGTAAACTGGCGCAGATCTCCGCCTGTTTCTCCTATCGCATATTTATAACTTCCATCTTCGTTTCTGGAAAACACTGCACAGCAGCCTTCACATGTATTCATTACCGCATCCGTAAGCTTCCTGACAGCATCCGCTTCCAGTCCTTCCTTAAAGAGAAGCACACTTCCGGCACCTTCCCACTTCCTTGCCTCTTCCTGAAACATATCCTCTTCCAGACGGGCAACGTTTATCCTCATTTTTGCATTCTCATCCTGAAGACGCTGCACTGCATCTGCCGTACTGTCAATCTTCGCAGAAAGCTTAACAGATATCTGGTGATTCTGTTCATTTACCATATTAAGATAATCAAGAACTCTTTTGCCGGAAATCATTTCCATACGGACGCCATCTCTGAATTTCTCTACAGAAAGCAGCTTAACAATTCCAATCTCTCCCGTATGGGTTACATGGGTTCCGCAGCACGCACAGATATCTGTTCCAGGGAAACTCACGATACGAACCTGGCCTGTAAGCTCCTTCTTGCTTCTGTATGGAATCTTTTCAAGTTCCTCTGGAGCAGGATAGGTAATCTCCACGGCCGTATCTTCCCAGATTTTACGATTCACTTTCTGCTCAATTTCGGCCATCTCTTCTTCACTGATCAGTCCATTGAAATCAATGGTGATCACATCGCTTCCCATATGAAAGCCCACGTTATCATAACCGTATTTCTCATGGACAATTCCACTTACCATATGCTCACCGGAATGCTGCTGCATAAGATCAAACCTGTGATCCCAGTCAATTCTTCCTTCTACTTGTTCGCCTACCTTAAAGGGTTTATCTGTATAATGGATAATCTCTCCGTCTTTCTCATGAACTTCTGAAACCCTGGCTTCACCCAGAAAACCTGTATCACTTGGCTGTCCGCCCCCTTCCGGGTAAAAAGCAGTGGCATCAAGAACAACCTGATAGCCTTTCTTTCCTTCTGTACATTCCAGTACAGTTGCTGTAAATTCTTTTCTGTATACATCTTCATAATATAATCGTTTCGTCATTGTACCTTACTCCTTCATCACATAATGGAAACGGAAACCTCTCCATATGACAGGATAGATTCTTTTCCGTTTGTTTCTTTCACACGCAGACGTCCATCAGGGCATATACCCATGGCAAAAGCCTGCCTGCTGTTCTGCCCATCTGAAATGGTTATCAGGTTGCCTGGAATTATATTGTTTTTAATATATTCATCCGAAATCTTCATCCCGGCAGTTTCCGTCTGAAGTTCATTGACAATAACTGCCACAAGTCGATTGATATCCATGGTATCACTGCCTGCAGAAGATTCATACAATGTCCCTGCAATATCCCTTAAATCTTCCGGAAATCCCGATGGGGCCTGATAGATATTCAGTCCAATGCCCACAACTATAAATTCTATGCTGCCGCTCTCAAAATCTGTAACAGCTTCCGTCAGGATACCGCATACCTTCCTGTTATGATACAAAAGATCATTCACCCATTTAATATCCAGTGAAATACCACACACCTGCTTCACCGCTCTGTACACTGCCGTTGCAGCAGCTGTGGTGATCACCAGGCTGTCCCTTACCGTTCCTTCCGGTTTCAACACAACACTCATATATAATCCTGAATCTGCCGGTGAATAAAAGCTGCGCCCCCTTCTTCCTCCGCCTGCAGTCTGTTGTCTGGCTATGACAAAAGAACCCGGAGAAAGTTTTCCTCCAATTGCTTCCCGTTTGGCAGCCTGATTGGTTGAATCCACTTCATCATAAATAATAATGCTTACTTCAGGATGGTTAAGGTATAAACGGATTCCCTCAGGGGACAGCCGGTTCGTCTCCTTGGCCAGCATATAGCCTTTATTTGGACCTGCCTCTATGGTATATCCCTCTTCCCTCAGGGATTTCACGGCCTTCCATACGGCAGCTCTGGTGCAGCCAAGCATAGCTGCAACACTTTCACCGGAAATCACCTCTCCCTTATGCTGTTCTAACATTTCCAAAAGCTTTGATTTAACAGTCATTCCCATTTTCCTCTTTATGGTAATATTATTTCCTTTTATCATACCATTTACCAAAGCTTTTGTCTAATATTCATTTCTTCTGTTATTACTTATTCATACAACTTCAGTATTTCACTGATATAGTCCCGGTAGTCTTTCCTTATACTTTCAGGTGAGAGGATCTCAGCGTCCCTGCCAAGCCCGGACAGCCATCCGAAAAACTGACTGCTCACATTTACGTGAACATATGTAATAAAGTGTTCTTCATCATTTTGCCGGATGATCACATCCTGTCCAAAATGATCCAGCACCACGCCCACAAGCCGGTTGTTAAATTTCAATGTGAGACTTTCTTCTTTACCCCCATACATACCAAAAACTCCGGAAACAAATCTGGCCACGTCAAAGTTCTGGAATAATTCTTCTCCTCTGCGGCGTTCTTTATCCACATTGATCTTTCGCATTTTATCCACACGATAATGTTTCACTGCACTGCTCTTCTCATCCAGCCCGATCAGATAATAATTCTCATCTTTCCAGATCAGATACCATGGACTCACACGATATATCTCTCCATTTCGACGGGGTTTCATTTCTTTCAACACAGTCCACTCATAATACTGAAAACTTATCTGCCGGTCTTCTGATATGGCCTGTTGGATAGTATCCACATTATAGTAGATGCTCTCATTCATAGTCTTTACCCGGTTACTGACAAATACCTGCCTCTGAAGCTGTCTGGCTTCATAGATGCTGGCCTGATCTTCCAGTTTCTTTATAAGCTCACCGGATTTACGGCTGGTGATAAACCGTGAAGACTGCACAGCATCCACCAGGATCTTAAGTTCTGCAAGTTCAAAACTCCTGGATGCCAGATAATATCCTGAAGGTTTCTCTCTTCTGTTCAAAATATCCATTCCAAAAACTCTCAGTACTTCAATATCATCATAGACCGTCTTACGTTCCACGCTGATTCCATACCCTTCAAGATATTTCATAAGCTCTTTCACAGTTATGGGATGTTCCTCATCCGTGTTCTCCCAGAATACCTTCAACAGATATAATATTTTCATTTTCTGTCGAAATGATTTCGCCAATTGTCCCGTCTCCCGTATATTATTTATCCGTTAATAATGATACAATTCCTGCATATAATACCATAAATAAAAAGATAAGAGCAATAGTATCCGTGGAATGAAAATCGATATTAAAAATCATTCCCGCTGCCACTATCACTTCAAGAGTAACGGCCAGCCCAAGTATCATAGCCATAGCTCCGGAGAGTTTCCTGTTCTCAGGTTCTCTTCTTTCTGAATGAGCTGCAGCACACCCTCTGGAGACTTCCATTCTTCCATTTCTCATATTCTTCTGATCATTCCACATAATCCATGCCTCCTGTCACAATCTCGTTTAATCGAACATATTTTCCGAACATATTTTCTGTACTTCTAAATAATATCATATATTCAGTCCAATAAAACGGTATGAAATGGAAAAATCAGAACATACGTTTTCATTTTATAATAATCCGAACTTCCAAAAAAACTCCTGCTCAATCAGTTCTTACAATGGTTTGAGCAGGAGTTTTCTGTGTGACGGTTACCGCTGCCGGTACATTTATGCAACTGGCTTTGCTGTCATCTTCCAGTACAATATCTACTTCTTTTTCTTCGAGGGGAACAAAAGAATACATACCGTGCCCAAAACAAGCACTGTTCCCAAAACAATTTTACCAAGAAGCAAAAGCTTCCCGGGTTCTATGGATGGATCCGGCTGTGTCTCTTCCGGAGCCTGCACGGAAATGCTTCCGGGCTGGTATTTCGTCCGTTCTCCCCGCACAAGAAGCCTGTGGGTGTTGATCCCATAAGGCACACAGGTAAGAATGGTCACATAATCCTTCCCTTCCACAATCTGTATGTCCTGCGTTTCCTCCGGAAGAACCGTTTTGATCTGATCCACTTCGTAGGCAAGAGTTTCATCCAGCACATGGATATAAAAAAGATCTCCTGTCTCCATTTCATCCAGTCTGGTCAGGATCTTTGCAGATGGAAGACCGGAATGGCCGGAGAGCACACAGTGGGTGGATACCCCTCCCACAGGCAGGGATGTCTCCGGTAAATGGCCGATTCCCCTCTCCATCACTGTTTCATCCGTGCCATGGTAAATGGGAAGATATACACCGATTTTCGGAATCTCCAGATATCCGATGGCATCCGTAACGGCAAGCAGATCGTTATAGCTGACCGCCGAGGATGCACCGGTCGTATTTAAAGTTTT
>JAXEUE010000170.1:0-19200 GCA_034115005.1 Blautia sp. | reverse complement strand
TATACTTGAAAGGAGTTTTATAATGATTTATTCACGCGAAGTAGAAGAAATGTGCCCAGTTGCACAGGGCGTTCATCATGGCGCCGCTCCAATCCCAGAAGAAGCAAAATGGGTTCAGGCAAAAGAAGTTAAAGATATTTCCGGTCTTACACATGGTGTTGGCTGGTGTGCACCACAGCAGGGTGCCTGCAAGCTTACCCTTAATGTGAAAGAGGGCATCATTCAGGAAGCACTTGTTGAGACAATCGGATGCTCTGGAATGACCCATTCTGCAGCTATGGCTTCCGAGATACTTCCGGGCCTTACTGTTATGGAAGCTCTGAATACTGACCTGGTATGTGATGCAATCAATACCGCTATGAGAGAACTCTTCCTTCAGATCGTTTACGGACGTTCTCAGTCTGCTTTTTCTGAAGACGGACTTCCGGTTGGAGCAGGACTGGAGGATCTTGGTAAAGGACTCCGCTCTCAGGTTGGTACAATGTACGGAACCCTGAAAAAAGGACCTCGTTACCTTGAAATGGCAGAAGGTTATGTAACAGGAATCGCTCTTGATGCAGACAACGAAATCATCGGATATCAGTTTGTAAATCTTGGCAAGATGACAGATTTTATCAAAAAAGGTGACGATCCGAACACTGCATGGGAAAAAGCAAAAGGTCAGTATGGCCGTGTGGCAGATGCTGTTAAAATTATCGACCCGAGAAAAGAATAATTTAGGAGGTAACAGGAAATGGCTTTATTTGAATCATATGAGAGACGAATTGACAAGATCAATTCTGTTTTAAACAGCTATGGAATTGCTTCTCTTGAGGAAGCTGAGAAAATCACAAAAGATGCAGGTCTGAACGTATACGATCAGATCAAGAGCATCCAGCCCATCTGCTTTGAGAACGCATGCTGGGCATATATCACAGGTGCTGCTATTGCAATTAAGAAAGGCTGCAGAAGAGCAGCAGATGCAGCAGCAGCTATCGGTGAAGGACTTCAGGCTTTCTGTATTCCAGGATCTGTTGCTGATACCCGTAAAGTAGGTCTTGGCCATGGTAATCTTGGAAAGATGCTTCTTGAGGAAGATACAGACTGCTTCTGTTTCCTGGCAGGTCATGAGTCTTTTGCAGCAGCAGAAGGTGCCATCGGTATTGCTGAGAAGGCAAACAAAGTACGTAAGAAACCATTACGTGTTATTCTGAATGGTCTTGGAAAAGACGCAGCTCAGATCATTTCCCGTATCAATGGCTTTACATATGTAGAGACAGAGTACGATCCATATAAGAATGAAGTAAAGGAAGTATTCAGAAAATCCTATTCTGAAGGACTTCGTGCAAAGGTTAACTGTTATGGTGCAAACAGCGTTCCTGAGGGCGTTGCAATTATGTGGAAAGAGGGCGTAGATGTTTCCATTACAGGTAACTCCACCAACCCAACACGTTTCCAGCATCCTGTTGCAGGCACCTACAAGAAAGAACGTCTTGAGAAAGGCCTGAAATACTTCTCAGTTGCATCCGGCGGTGGTACAGGACGTACACTTCATCCCGACAATATGGCAGCAGGTCCTGCTTCCTATGGTATGACAGATACTCTGGGACGTATGCATTCTGATGCACAGTTCGCAGGTTCATCATCTGTACCGGCTCACGTAGAAATGATGGGTCTTATCGGTGCAGGTAACAACCCGATGGTCGGAATGACAGTGGCTGTTGCAGTTTCTGTTGAAGAAGCCGCTAAGGCTGGCAAGTTCTGATTAAGGAATTCATAAAAGTAATATAAATGCCGTAAACTCAAGGGTTTACGGCATTTTTTTATGTCATAGGAAGGTTGGGTTGATTTTTTTCTGTCAGATGCCTGTGGCAGTAATTATCAAGTTCAGCAGCTCTGTCAGCGGCAGTTTTCTCTCCGATTTTGATCTGAGCACGTCTGCGATAGAAACCTCCAAAGTCAATAATTTTTTAACAAAGACAATTACAATTCGATATTAAATACCGCAGATTGCTTCTGAGAATTTCCATCATAATTATTATAATTAATCTTGAAATTTCCGGGGTTATCTACTCCGATACAAACCTGAGCCTGGCAGGAAGCACTAATCGGGGTTTCCTGAGGAAACATGGTAATATCACCAGGATAGGAATAGCCCATCTTTCCGGCGCTGTCCACAATACCATCATCAAGGCTGATGAACAGACCGTCCGAATAATCGTCTTGATAGCCGAGATTTTCATAGGTATAGGTGAGAACATACACGGCAGCAGGCTGTTTCTCAGAATATTCATTTCTGTCAGAGGTTTCCTCTACGGAATCAACAGTAACTTTCCATTGACCCTCAACAATCCACGTTTCACCGATCTTGTATTCACTTTGGCTGGTGGAAGCAGGAATCTTGGCAAGAGCATCTTCCAACTGTTTCTGCAGATCAGCAACCTGCGCTTCCAGCTCTGCAATACGATCGTCCTTTTCATCAGCGAAAACGCTTACAGGGGAAAGCACCATAGTACCCGCGATTAAAAGGGATAAAAGTTTCTTTTTCATTACAATACCTCCTATGTGTTTTTATTTATCCTGCAGATTTACCTTTCGGGAGGCAAACAGGATGAAAATACTTCTCTGGGAAGTGAGAACAAGGAAAGGGTACACGCTTATGCAACTCTCAAAAAGTCTGGCATAGGGAAATCGACCATCAACACTACCCCATTTTATATTTATCCCATATAAACCGTTACATGGTATTCTTTCTTTCCCTCTTCAAAAGGAATCAGGCATCCTGTAAGTTCTTTTCCGTCTACGATCAGCTTCTTTACACCTTTCTGAACATTATCAGGATTCTTTACATCAATATAATAGACTGCATTTCGGAACTGTCTTGTAAGCTCAAAGTCCCCAAAGCCTTCCGGAACACATGGATCGATGCAAAGTCCGTCGTAAGATGGCTGCACACCAAGAATCGCCTGGGAAAGGTTGCAGAATGTCCAGGCTGCAGTTCCGGTTAGCCAACTGTTTTTAGCTTCTCCGTGATAAACGGCATCGGCACCGGCAATCATCTGGGAGTATACATAAGGCTCTGTGCGATGAATCTCACTGATGTCTTCTATGTAGGAAGGACAGGTCTTCTTGTAAATTTCAAAGGCTCTGTTTCCACGTCCGATCACAGTTTCCGCAATGGAGACCCATGGATTATTATGGCAGAAGATACCAGCATTTTCCTTATATCCCGGCGGATAGGAGGAAATTTCTCCAAGGTTAAGATAGTATTTCGTGTATGCGGGCTGAAGAATCATAATACCATATTTGGTATCAAGACGGTCTTTAACTGAATCAAGAGCCTTCTCAGCCAGGCCTTCTTTTACGCCAATGCCGGCCATAACACAAAAGCCCTGAGGCTCAATATAGATCTGGCCCTCTTCACACTCGTGGGAGCCAACCTTCTGTGACTGGGCATCATATGCACGCAGGAACCATTCTCCGTCCCAGCCTGCATCCAGTACGGCTTTATACATTTCGTCCACAGCTTCCCGGGCTTTTGCAGCTTCTTCTGTGTGTCCGGTAAGCCGGCTGATATCGGCAAATTCTTTTCCATATTTTACAAACATTCCGGCAATGAATACAGATTCGGCAACGGGTCCCTCAGATGGACCTGTGGTCTGGAAAGGCTCTCCTGGTTCGGTGGAGAAGCAGTTAAGATTCAGGCAGTCATTCCAGTCTGCACGGCCAATCAGAGGCAGTTTATGTGGGCCCAGATGGGTGCAGGTATATTCAAAGGAGCGGCGGAGATGTTCATATAAAGGTGCTGCCTTCTCTTTCTGATTATCAAAATCCACCATTTCATCCAGAATGGAAAAATCACCGGTTTCTTTTAAATAAGCGGAAACTGCTGCAATCAGCCACAGGGGATCATCATTAAAACCACTGCCAATATCCAGGTTGCCTTTTTTGGTAAGAGGCTGATACTGGTGGTATGCGCTTCCATCCTCAAACTGAGTAGCTGCAATATCCAGAATACGTTCTCTGGCACGTTCCGGAATCAGATGAACGAATCCAAGAAGATCCTGGCATGAATCACGGAATCCCATTCCACGGCCTGTGCCTGATTCATAATAGGAAGCAGAACGGGACATATTAAAGGTTACCATACACTGATACTGATTCCAGATGTTTGCCATACGGTTGACATGGCTGTCATTACTCTCTACATGGAAGCGGGAGAGAAGGCTGTCCCAGTAAGCATTCAGTCTGGCAAAGGCTTCCTCAACCTGTGCAGTTGTCCGGAACTGTTCCAGAATCTTATGGGCGCCGTCTTTTCGGATTACATTGGGCGCAAGCCACTTATCATCCTCTGGATTCTCACTGTAGCCAAGCACAAAAATAAAATCTTTGGATTCTCCGGGCGCGAGGGTTACATTGATCTGGTGGCTGGCAATCGGAAACCATCCGCTTGCCACAGAATTTCTTGCTTTATTTTCCTTGACAGCATCCGGGAAAGCGTTGCTGTTACCATATCCGAGAAAAGCATCTCTGCTGGTGTCATAGCCGTCTACAGGACAGTTTACACTGAAAAAGCTGTAATGTCTGCGGCGTTCACGATATTCGGTCTTATGGTAAATGGTGCTTCCTTCCAGCTCCACTTCGCCAATGCTAAGGTTTCTCTGGAAATTGGTGCTGTCATCTACAGCGTTCCAGAGACAGAATTCAACATAAGAAAAAAGAGTAAAGTTTTTAACCTGGTCAGAGGTATTGGAGAGAGTAAGTTTGTTGACTTCACAGGAAGTATCTACCGGGACGAAAGCAAGAAGATCTGCTTTTAATCCTTTCTTGGAAGTAATGAAACGGCTGTAACCGATTCCATGGTGGCATTCGTAGGAATCAACCGGGGTTTTTGATGGCATGGTACCAGGATTCCAGATATCTTCACCATCGTGAATATAGTAGTATTTTCCGTTGGAATCCATGGGAATGGAATTGTAACGGTATCTGGTGATTCGCAGAAGCTTGGCATCTTTATAGAAACTGTAGCCTCCGCAGGTGTTGGAAATCAGGGAGAAAAAATCCTGGGTTCCCAGATAGTTGATCCAGGGAAGGGGTGTGTCTGGGGTGGTGATGACATATTCTTTGGCATCATCATCGAAATAACCGAATTTCATAAGATATCCTCCTCAAATATTATGGTGATTTGCAGTAATAACTGAAATATACAGAAAACTTAAATACGAAAACGAATAAGTTCTGAATAATAACCGGGGAAAATTCCTCAGATTACTGCCATTTGTCCTTAGTATAGCGGAAGATTGTGGGAAAATCAACTGTTTCCATAAAAAATAAGTGTCAAAAATCATTGGTTAAATTTCGATATTTTTGCTAAATATCTTTTTGTCAAAAAGGAAATATTAGGGTGAAAAAATTGTGCAACCTTACAAAAAGTAGGTAAAATGAACAAAAAATCATACAGATTACTTGAAAATTTGTTATGATAGTTATACAATGAAAGAACGAAAACGTTTACGAAAATACCAGGAAAGATTGAGGCATAATTATGGTTTCTATGAAAGAAATTGCGAAGAAATGTCATGTCTCTGTGGCAAGTGTCAGTAAAGCACTGAATGGTTATTCCGATATCAGTGAGGAAACCAGAAAATTTATTCTAAAAACTGCTTCAGAAATGGGATATTTTCCCAACTCTTCAGCAAGAACCTTAAAGACGAAGAGAAGTTATAATCTGGGTGTTATGTTTGTAGATGAATCAGCCAGTGGTCTTACCCATGATTATTTTAACCATGTTCTGGAGAGCTTTAAGCGTACTGCAGAAAGCAGAGGATATGACATAACCTTTACAAGCGGTAACATTTCCGGGCAGAAATTAAGCTATTATGAACATTGCCGTTACAGAGGAGTGGATGGGGTGGTCATTGCATGTGTGGATTTTTATGCAGATGAGGTACAGGAACTGATACGGTCGGAAATTCCTGTAGTTACGATTGACCATGTTTTTGACGGAAATATTGCTGTGGTATCTAATAACAGCCAGGGAATGGAAGACCTTGTAACCTATATTTATAATCAGGGGCACAGAAAGATCGCCTATATTCACGGTGACAATAATACTTCGGTAACTAAGATCCGTCTGAGCAGTTTTTACAGAACTATGCAGAGGATGGGGCAGGAAGTGCCTGACCGTTACATAAAGGAAATACCGTACCGGGATGCGGACAAGGCAGCCATGGCAACAGCTGAGCTTTTGGATCTTGCGGATCCGCCTACTTGTATTCTTTATCCGGATGATTATTCTGCTATCGGTGGAATTAATGAGATCAGGGACAGAGGGCTTCATATCCCTGAGGATATTTCCATTGCAGGTTATGATGGAATCGCCCTTGCCAAGATACTGGATCCCAAACTTACAACTTTGTGTCAGGATACTGCTTCTATCGGGAGGATTGCAGCAGAAAAGCTGATAGATCTTATAGAGAACCCCAAGGTTACCCTGATTGACAGGTTCACAGTGGATGGCACTTTGTATAAGGGAGCTTCAGTAAAAGAACTTCATTAGAGGTGAAATATGGATTATGAGACAATAATGCGATTTACCATGGAAATGGTGGGTACAGTGGCCTTTGCCATATCAGGCGCCATGGTGGGTGTAGAACAGAATATGGATATTTTCGGTGTGGGAGTTCTGGGAGTTGTAACATCAGTAGGGGGAGGAATGATAAGGGATATTGTTCTTGGAATCATTCCACCTGCAGTTTTTATCCACCCCGTTTATGCGTTGGTGGCAACCATAACTTCCTTTATTGTATTTTTTATTTTCTATTTTAATAAAGAATTTCTTAATGGAAACTTTGGGGACAAATTTTCCAGACTTATGCTTGCTATGGACTCCATTGGACTTGGAATTTTTACAGTGGTTGGAGTGAATACAGGTATCCGCCAGGGCTATTCAGACAATCTTTTCCTGCTTGTTTTTCTTGGTACCATTACAGGAGTTGGTGGAGGACTGCTGAGAGACGTAATGGCAGGAGTTCCACCGTATATTTTTGTAAAACATATTTATGCCTGTGCATCTATTGTGGGAGCAATCGTATGTGTATTTATGCACCGTACCCACGGCAGTATCTATGCTATGGCAGTTTCTTCCGCGGTAGTTATCCTGATCCGTTTCCTGGCGGCCCATTACCGGTGGAATCTTCCAAGGATGGATAAAAAGTAAAAGAAAAAAAGCACGACAGGATTGAATTCCCGTCGCGCTTTTACGAATATACGGTTCATATATCTTCTTATAAAATAATATGTAAAACAGAGGAATATCTTTATTTACCATGATTTACCATGTGATTAATGGATGAGGAAATCGATAATGAATTATGAAGTAGAGTTCATAAAGAGATATCCCTCTGTTATTACCTGTAATAGCTGCTTATACGGAGAAAAGCAGTTTGTCATATGTAGGATATGGAAGCAGAGCATCTGGAATCAGAGATTCTGCTGTATCTACAGCTTTTCTTAATGTTTCCATATCTGAAAGAACATCAGTCTGATATGCCTTTGCACAGCCAAGAACATCGTCTACAGCTTTTGCCTTAGCTGTATCTGCCTTTAAGGAATCAATACCTTTCTCAATCTCTCCGGAAAGCTCTGTCAGCTCTTTGATCAGTCTGCCTTCTGTTTCAGTGCTGATGTCAGAAACAACAGCTTTCTTGGAAATTGCTGTATTGGCAAGCTTGTCTACATACTCAAATACAGATGGAAGGAAATCCTTCTGTACCATTTCAACCATAGTATTGGATTCAATATTAATAATCTTGGAGTATGTTTCAAGCCAGATTTCATAACGAGAGGAAAGTTCCTCTTTGGTGAAGATCTGATGTTTGGTAAACAGTTCTACATTCTTGTCATCCAGGAAGTGGGGAAGAGCATCCGGTGTTGTCTTTAGATTGTAAAGACCGCGCTTTTCAGCTTCTGCGATCCATTCATCTGTGTAGCCATTTCCGTTAAAGATAACACGTTTATGTGCTTTGATTGTCTTTTTGATCAGTTCATGGATAGAATCTTCCATCTTGTCTTCCGGAACATCTTTAAGTTCTTCTGAAAACTCGCGTAAAACTTCTGCAACTGCTGTATTTAAGATAATATTCGGGTTTGCAACGGAGGCTTCGGAACCAAGCATACGGAATTCAAACTTGTTTCCTGTAAATGCAAACGGTGAAGTACGGTTCCTGTCTGTGTTATCCTTTACGAAATGAGGAAGAACTTTAGCACCAATGTCCATCTGAACTGCACGGCTTCCTGCAAAATATTCGTCATTTTCAATTGCTTTTAATACTTCTGTCAGTTCATCTCCAAGGAAGATGGATACAACAGCAGGCGGAGCTTCGTTGGCACCAAGACGGTGGTCATTTCCTGCACTTGCAACGGAAATACGAAGAAGATCAGCATATTCATCTACAGCCTTGATAACGGCAGTAAGGAAAATCAAAAACTGAGTATTTTCGGCAGGGGTTTTACCCGGATCAAGAATATTAACACCTGTATCAGTGGTCATAGACCAGTTATTATGTTTTCCACTTCCGTTAATGCCTTCAAATGGTTTTTCATGAAGAAGACAAACAAGACCATGTTTATCGGCTACTTTCTTCATTACTTCCATAGTCAGCTGGTTATGGTCAACTGCTACATTGGTAGTATCAAAAACAGGAGCCAGTTCATGCTGAGATGGAGCAACCTCGTTATGTTTAGTCTTTGCCGGAATTCCAAGTTTCCAGAGTTCTTCATCCAGATCATGCATATAAGCTGCAACTCTGGGTTTGAGAGTTCCGAAATAATGATCTTCCATTTCCTGTCCTTTCGGAGCAGGAGCACCAATTAATGTACGTCCGCAGAATACCAGGTCTTTTCTCTGCTTGTATAATTCCTTGTCAACCAGGAAATATTCCTGTTCAGGACCTACGGTAGTATTAACGTGTTTAACATCATTGTTTCCGATAATATGGAGAAGGTTTACTGCTTCCTTATCCAGAGCCTGCATGGAACGAAGAAGAGGTGTCTTCTTATCAAGAGCTTCCCCACTGTAAGAACAGAATGCTGTAGGAATATAAAGAGTTCTGTCTTTAATGAATGCAGGTGATGTTGGATCCCATGCGGTATATCCTCTTGCTTCAAAGGTTGCTCTTAAACCTCCTGAAGGAAAACTGGAAGCATCGGGCTCGCCCTTTACCAGCTCCTTGCCGGAGAAGTCCATGATCACCTGTCCGTCTCCTGTTGGAGAAATAAAGCTGTCATGCTTTTCAGCAGTTACATTTGTCATTGGCTGGAACCAGTGTGTATAGTGAGTAGCTCCGTTTTCAATTGCCCATTCTTTCATTGCAACAGCAACGGAGTTGGCAACATCCAGTTCAAGATGTGTGCCGTTTTCAATTGTCTTTTTTAAAGCTTTGTACATGTCTTTAGGCAGTTTGCTTCTCATGATTTTGTCATTAAAAACAAGGCTGCCGTACAGTTCAGGGATATTCTGTGCCATACAGGTACGCTCCTTTCGGTTTTGATTTCACTTATAATATAAAAAAGAAAAACAAAAAAGGTGCTCTGGACTATCCAAATCCAAAGCACCTTTGCTTTATGATGCGTACTATAAACGAAAAAAAAAGAGATGTCAAGAACTTTTTAAAAAAAAGCAAGAAAATGACGAAAAAAAGATTTTGGTTTAGATTGAAAAAACGTAAGGTTGACAAATCCTCATCTGTCACTATAATTTTTTAATATAACGTAGGAAATAGATTGAATCGGAGGAAATCAGATGGCTGGAATTAAAGAAGAATGCGGCGTGTTTGGTATTTATGATTTGGATGGAGGCAATGTGGTTCCATCCATTTATTATGGACTGACATCTTTACAGCACAGAGGACAGGAATCCTGTGGCCTTGCAGTTTCCGATACAAAAGGAAAGAGAGGAAATATTCAGTTTCATAAAGATCTTGGGCTTGTAAGCGAAGTCCTTAGAGCTGATGTAGTTCAGAGAATGCATGGAGATATTGGAATCGGACATGTACGTTATTCTACAACAGGCGCTTCTGTTGCCGAAAATGCACAGCCTCTTGTGCTGTCATACATAAAGGGAACCCTCGCTCTGGCACATAACGGAAACCTTGTGAATACTCCTGAACTGAAATGGGAGCTGATTCAGAATGGCGCTGTTTTTCACACAACAACAGATTCTGAAGTGATTGCATTTTATATTGCAAGAGAACGCGTACATTCAAAAACAGTGGAAGAAGCGGTACTTAAAACCGCCAGGAAGATTAAAGGTGCCTATGGACTGGTTGTCATGAGTCCCAGGAAGCTTATCGGCGTACGCGATCCCTATGGCCTGAAACCACTGTGCCTGGGTAAAAGAGATAATTCATATGTGCTGGCTTCTGAGAGCTGCGCACTTACTTCTGTGGGAGCAGAATTTATCCGTGACGTGGAACCGGGTGAGATCATCACCATCACAAAAGATGGAATAAAGTCTAACAAAGAACTGGCATCTGAAAAAAGAGCACACTGTGTGTTTGAGTATATTTACTTTGCGCGTCTGGACAGTACTATCGATGGAGTGAAAGTTTATGACGCAAGGATCAGAGGAGGTAAATCCCTGGCCAAATCCTATCCTGTGGAAGCGGATCTGGTTACAGGAGTGCCGGAATCAGGACTTCCTGCGGCAAAAGGTTATTCGGAAGAATCTGGTATTCCTTTTGCATTTGCATTTTATAAAAACAGCTATATCGGGCGTACATTTATCAAGCCCACACAGGAAGAGAGGGAATCCAGTGTTCATCTTAAACTGAGTGTTCTTGATTCTGTAGTAAAGGGAAAGAGAATTGTTCTTGTGGATGATTCCATTGTCCGTGGAACTACTATTGCCAATCTGATACACATGCTTAAGGAAGCAGGAGCAAAAGAGGTTCATGTAAGGATCAGTTCACCGCCTTTCCTTCATCCCTGTTACTTCGGTACGGATGTTCCGTCTAATGATCAGCTGATCGCAGCAAGGCACAGTACAGAGGAAATCCGCAGAATGATAGGAGCGGATTCCCTGGGATATATGCAGACTGACTATCTGGAAGGTATGGCAGGAGGCCTGCCTTTATGTAAAGCCTGCTTTGATGGAAAATATCCTATGGAGATTCCGGATTATAAGGATGCGGAATTTGTGGATATTCTAAATATTTAATCTAAGATCTTATTTAGAAAAAGATCGCAAAAAATCGAAAAAAGTCTTGACAAGGAGAAAATAGAGTACCATAATGTGAGGCGTTCAGGTAAATTTAGTTTGATTTTAAGAAAGGATGATAATTATGATATCACGAAAAATTAAATTAAATGCAACTGAGGATGTACAGGAATTTGTTAAGGCAGCCAGCAAGTGCGACTTTGACGTTGACGTATATTATAACAGAATATTGATTGATGCAAAATCCATACTTGGTGTTCTAAGTCTGGATCTGAACAGGGTGCTGACTGTTGACTGTCATGGAGAGAATAAAGAATTTAACCGTACTCTTCAGAAGTTTGCAGTTGCATAAACTGAATGTGACAGGCTGTTTATAAGCAGGAAAAGGTATCCTCCGGGGTAAACGGGGGGTATCTTTTTTTTCCATTTTTTTCGTTATTGACAAATCAGAAAAAATGTTTTATAGTAAAACATAATTTTGATGTTAAAATGAATCTGACAAAGGCGTCAGGTGTGGAAAACAAGGGGATCATATCTCCTGGAATCCATCCTGATGCTTTTTGGTTTTATAAAAAACTGGAGCATATTCAAAAGATGGAGGAGGAAATCGTAAAATGTCAGTGAAATATGTTTTTGTTACAGGAGGTGTTGTTTCAGGGCTTGGAAAAGGTATCACAGCAGCATCGCTGGGAAGACTTCTGAAGGCCAGAGGCTATCAGGTTACTATGCAGAAGTTTGACCCGTATATTAACATTGATCCAGGTACAATGAATCCAATACAGCATGGAGAAGTTTTTGTTACAGATGACGGAACGGAAACGGATCTGGATCTGGGCCATTATGAAAGATTTATTGATGAGAGTCTTGATAAAAATTCCAATGTGACTACCGGTAAGGTTTACTGGTCTGTATTACAGAAGGAACGACACGGAGATTTCGGAGGAGGTACGGTTCAGGTTATTCCTCATATAACCAATGAAATAAAGAGCCGTTTTTATCACGCAAAGTCTCCGGATGAAAATAAAATCGCCATTATCGAAGTGGGAGGAACTGTAGGTGATATTGAGAGCCAGCCTTTCCTGGAAGCAATCCGCCAGTTTCAGCACGAAGTAGGAAGAGACAATGCCATTATGCTTCATGTAACTTTGATCCCGTATCTTAAGGCATCTGAAGAAATGAAGACCAAACCTACACAGGCAAGTGTAAAGGAACTTCAGGGAATGGGTATCCAGCCGGATGTACTGGTATGCAGAAGTGAGCATCCCCTTACAGATGAGATCAGACAGAAAATCGCACTTTTCTGTAATGTTCCGGTAAGCCATGTCCTCCAGAATCTTGATGTGGAATATCTTTACGAAGCTCCTCTTGCAATGGAAAGGGAGAAGCTGGCTGATGTGGTTCTGTCCTGTCTGCGTCTGGAAAACAGAAAACCGGATCTTTCTGACTGGGAGGAAATGGTGGAGAGCCTGAAAAATCCTGATAAAACAGTTAAAATCGCCATTGTGGGGAAATACACCCAGCTTCACGATGCATATTTAAGTGTAGTGGAAGCACTGAAACACGGAGGGATTTCCTGCAGAGCAAAGGTGGAACTTGAATGGGTGGATTCAGAGGAACTGACAGAGAAGAATCTTGACCAGAGACTTCACGATGTACACGGAATTCTGGTTCCTGGCGGATTTGGAAACAGAGGAACTGAAGGAATGATTCTGGCTGCCCAGTATGCAAGAATACATAAGATCCCTTATCTGGGAATCTGTCTTGGAATGCAGATGGCGATTGTGGAATTTGCCCGTCATATACTTGGTTATGCAGATGCCAATAGTATTGAGCTTGATCCTGAGACAAAGCATCCGGTCATTGCACTTATGCCGGATCAGGAAGATATTGAAGATATCGGAGGAACTTTAAGGCTGGGCAGTTATCCATGTATCCTGGCGGAAAGTTCCATATCATATAAATTGTTTGGAACCAGAGAAATTCATGAACGTCACAGACATCGTTATGAAGTAAACAATGCGTTCCGGGAAGAACTGCAGGAAAAAGGTATGGATATTGCAGGAACTTCACCGGATGGGCATATTGTAGAAATGATAGAAATTTCCGGACATCCGTTTTTTGTGGGAACTCAGGCACATCCTGAATTTAAATCCCGCCCCAACCATGCACATCCTTTATTCAGAGGATTCATTCAGGCAGCAGTAGAGAAGGCTGGAGAGGAAAGAGTACAGTAGAAAGGAAAAGGACGATGAAAGAAGCGAGAGAAGAACAGCAGCAGGGCATGTACCGCCCCCAATTTGAACATGACAACTGTGGTATCGGTGCAGTAGTCAACATCAAGGGAAAGAAAACACATGAAACAGTAGCCAATGCTCTTAAGATCGTAGAACATCTGGAACATCGTGCAGGTAAGGATGCGGAAGGAAAGACCGGTGACGGTGTGGGAATCCTTCTTCAGATCTCTCACAAATTTTTCAAAAAAGCCTGCAAAAAAGAGGGATTTGAAATTGGTGAGGAAAGAGAATATGGAGTAGCCCAGTTTTTCTTTCCACAACATGAGATCAAACGTGCACAGGCCAGAAAAATGTTTGAAATCATCATTCAGAAAGAAGGCCTTGAGCTTCTGGGATGGCGTAAAGTTCCTGTATTTCCCGATGTTCTCGGACATAAAGCCAGAGAATGCATGCCATATATTATGCAGGCATTTATCAAGAAGCCCGAAGATGTGGAGAAAGGTCTTGCTTTTGACCGTAAGCTGTATATTGCAAGACGTGAGTTTGAACAGAGCAATGATAATACCTATGTAGTTTCCATGAGCAGCCGTACCATTGTTTACAAAGGTATGTTCCTGGTAGGACAGCTTCGTACTTTCTTTGAAGATCTTCAGAGTCCGGATTATGAATCTGCCATTGCAATGGTTCACTCCAGATTCAGTACAAATACCAATCCAAGCTGGGAGAGAGCACATCCCAACCGTTTCATCGTACATAATGGTGAAATCAATACCATTCGTGGAAATGCGGATAAAATGCTTGCCAGAGAAGAAAACATGGAATCTCCATATCTTGAAGGAGAACTTCACAAAGTTCTGCCTGTTGTAAACAGAAACGGTTCCGACTCTGCAATGCTTGATAATACACTGGAATTTCTGGTTATGAGCGGTATGGATCTTCCTCTTGCAGTAATGATCACCATCCCTGAGCCATGGGCAAATAATGATACCATTTCTCAGGCAAAGCGTGATTTTTACCAGTATTACGCTACTATGATGGAACCATGGGATGGTCCTGCATCCATTCTTTTCTCTGATGGTGATGTGATGGGTGCCGTACTGGACAGAAATGGTCTGCGCCCATCCAGATATTATATTACTTCAGACGGATATATGATCCTTTCTTCAGAAGTGGGTGTTCTTCCTATTCCTGAAGAAAAAATCGTTCTTAAGGAACGTCTCCATCCGGGCAAAATGCTTCTGGTGGATACAGTAAAAGGAAAAGTTATTGACGATAATGAACTGAAAGAGGCCTATGCCAAGAAGCAGCCTTATGGAGAATGGCTGGACAGCCATCTGATACATTTAAAGGATATTAAGATTCCTAACCAGAGACCGGAGGAATATACTCCTGAACAGCGTGCACGTCTTCAGAAGGCATTTGGATATACCTATGAACAGTATCGTACTTCCATCCTCAATATGGCATTAAATGGGGCAGAGAGTATCGGTGCTATGGGTGTGGATACTCCTCTGGCAGCTCTTTCCGGACAGAACCGTCCGTTATTTGATTACTTCAAGCAGTTGTTTGCTCAGGTTACCAATCCGCCTATTGATGCGATCCGTGAGGAAATCGTTACAAGCACCAGCGTATATGTGGGCAAGGATGGCAACCTGCTGGAAGAGAAACCTGAAAACTGTCAGGTATTAAAGATCAATAATCCAATTCTTACCAATACGGATATGATGAAAATTAAGAATTTTCATCATGAAGGCTTTAAGACGGCTGTTGTTTCTACTTTGTATTACAAGAGCACCAAGCTTGAGAGAGCCATTGACCGTTTGTTTGTGGAAGTAGATAAAGTATTTCGCGAGGGAGCCAATATCCTTGTGCTTTCTGACCGAGGAGTGGATGAAAATCATATGCCCATACCATCTCTTCTGGCTGTATCCGCAGTGCACCAGCATCTGGTGAAGACAAAGAAGAGCACTTCTCTTGCCATTATTCTTGAATCCGGAGAGCCAAGGGAAGTCCACCATTTTGCTACTCTGTTGGGTTATGGTGCAAGCGCAATCAATCCTTATCTTGCCCAGGAAACGATTCACGAACTGATCGACAACCATATGCTGGAGAAAGACTATTATGCAGCAGTGGATGATTATAATAAGGCAGTACTGAATGGAATTGTAAAAATTGCATCCAAGATGGGAATCTCAACCATACAGTCCTATCAGGGATCCCAGATTTTCGAAGCTATTGGTATCTCTTCCGATGTTATTGAGAAATACTTTACCGGCACGGTCAGCCGTGTAGGTGGTATTACTCTGGAGGACATTGAAGATAATGTAGAGCGGCTTCATTCTGAAGCTTTTGATCCGCTGGGACTTGCCACAGATCTTACCCTTGACAGCGTGGGCGCTCATAAGATGAGAAGCCAGGGAGAACAGCACCGTTACAATCCTCAGACCATCCATCTTCTTCAGCAGTCTACACAGACAGGAAATTATGATCTGTTTAAACAGTATACAGAATTGGCCGATAAAGAAAACCACAGCCTGAGAGGACTTCTGGACTTTAAATTTGCTGATAAACCGGTACCTATTGAGGAAGTGGAAAGCGTAGATGAGATCGTAAAGAGATTTAAGACAGGTGCTATGTCCTATGGATCCATTTCTCAGGAGGCACATGAGACACTTGCTATTGCAATGAATCATCTTCATGGAAAATCAAATACCGGTGAAGGTGGTGAAAGTGATGAGAGACTGGATTCCAAAGGAACAGATAATGACCGTTGTTCTGCTATCAAACAGGTAGCCAGCGGACGTTTCGGTGTTACCAGCCGTTACCTTGTATCTGCTCAGGAGATCCAGATCAAAATGGCTCAGGGTGCCAAGCCAGGTGAAGGAGGACATCTTCCTGCAAAGAAGGTTTACCCATGGGTTGCCAAAACCCGTCATTCCACTCCTGGTGTGAGCCTGATCTCACCACCGCCGCACCATGATATTTATTCTATCGAGGATCTTGCACAGCTGATCTATGATCTTAAAAATGCAAACAAATATGCGGATATTTCCGTTAAGCTTGTTTCCGAGGCAGGAGTGGGAACTGTTGCAGCAGGTGTTGCCAAGGCCGGTGCACAGACTATCCTGATTTCCGGTTATGATGGAGGTACAGGCGCTGCTCCTAGAAGCTCCATTCATAATGCAGGACTTCCCTGGGAACTGGGACTTGCGGAAACCCATCAGACGCTTTTGAAAAATGGTCTGAGAAACCGTGTACGTATTGAGACAGACGGTAAACTTATGAGCGGTCGCGATGTAGCTATTGCAGCATTAATGGGCGCAGAGGAATTTGGTTTTGCAACAGCTCCTCTTATTACAATGGGATGCGTCATGATGAGAGTCTGCAATCTGGATACCTGCCCGGTAGGTGTGGCTACCCAGAATCCGGAACTTCGTAAGAGATTCAGAGGAAAACCTGAATATGTTGAGAATTTCATGCGCTTTGTGGCACAGGAATTAAGAGAATACATGTCCAGACTTGGTGTCCGCACAGTAAAAGAAATGGTAGGCCGTACAGATCTGCTTGTTCAGAGGGATGTGGCTCAGCCTCATAAGGGTAAAGTGGATCTGAGCGCAATTCTGAACAATCCATATGCAGGGGAAGGCCAGAAGGTTACCTTTGATCCAAAGGCAGAATTTAATTTTGAACTTGAAAAAACTATGGATGAAAAGGTACTTTTGAAGAAATGTGCCGGTGCTGTTAAGAATGGTGAGAAGACAGAACTCTCTGTGAATGTGACCAATGTGAACCGTACTTTTGGAACACTTCTTGGTGCTGAAATCACAAGAAATCATAAGGACGGTCTTCCTGAAGATACTATAACAGTTCACTGCACAGGTGCAGGCGGACAGAGCTTCGGAGCTTTTATCCCGGCGGGTCTTACTCTTGAGCTTACAGGTGACAGCAATGATTACTTTGGTAAGGGACTTTCCGGTGGAAAACTGATTCTGAAAGTTCCGGAAAAGGCTGCCTATAAAGCAGAGGATAACATTATAGTAGGTAATGTTGCTCTGTATGGTGCCACAAGCGGAACCGCATTTATCAATGGTGTGGCAGGAGAACGTTTTGCAGTTCGTAACTCTGGAGCCAATGCGGTTGTGGAAGGTGTCGGAGAACATGGCTGTGAGTATATGACAGGCGGCCGTGTGGTTGTTCTTGGCAAAACAGGTAAAAATTTCGCAGCAGGTATGAGCGGCGGAATTGCTTATGTACTTGATGTGGATAATGTACTTTACAGAAATATCAATAAGGCCATGATTTCCATTGAAAAAGTGGAAAACAAATACGACAGAAAAGAACTTAAGGATCTGATCGAAGCTCATGTGCAGGCAACAGGCTCCAGATTAGGTGCCAGAATTCTTGCTGATTTTGACTATTATCTGCCTCACTTTAAGAAACTGATTCCGAATGAATACAAGAGGATGATTACTTTAAGTGCCAAACTGGAAGAAAAGGGACTTAACAGTGAACAGGCACAGATGGAAGCATTTTATGAGAGTGTTGGCGTGAAACATTAAGGAGGAAAGGGAAATCATGGGTAAACCTACGGGATTTTTAGAGTATAACAGAGAGACGGCAAAAGTTTTGCCGCCAAAGGAACGGATCAAGAATTTCAAAGAGTTCCGAATTCCTTTAAATAAAGAAAAACAGAGACTTCAGGGAGCACGCTGCATGGCTTGCGGTGTCCCTTTCTGCCAGTCAGGAATGATGCTGGGCGGAATGGCTTCCGGCTGTCCGCTTCATAATCTTGTACCTGAAACCAATGATCTGGTGTATACCGGAAACTGGAAACAGGCATATTTAAGAATAAGCAAGACCCATTCTTTTCCGGAATTTACTTCCCGTGTGTGTCCGGCTCTGTGTGAAGCAGCCTGTACATGTAATCTTAATGGTGAGCCGGTTTCTACCAAGGAAAATGAGAGGGCGATTATTGAAACGGCATTTGAAGAAGGCTGGGTGGTTCCACAGACCCCCAAGGTACGTACAGGAAAATCTATTGCTGTTGTAGGAAGCGGTCCATCTGGCCTTGCTGCTGCGCAGCAGTTAAACAGAAGAGGACATAATGTAACCGTTTTTGAGAGAAAAGACCGTGTTGGCGGACTTCTCCGTTATGGAATTCCCAATATGAAGCTTGATAAGTCTGTCGTTGATAGAAGAATTAAACTGATGGAAGAAGAAGGAGTTAAGTTTTTTACCAACATAAATGTGGGAAAAGACATTAAGGCAGAAGAGCTTTTGAAGCAGTTTGACCGTGTGGTTCTTGCATGCGGTGCGTCCAATCCAAGAGATATTAAGGTACCGGGAAGAGATGCCAGTGGAATTTATTTTGCAGTAGATTTCCTGGGCCTGGTAACAAAGACACTGCTGGATACCAATTTTGCCAATGCTCCTTATGAACTTGCAAAAGACAAAAATGTACTCGTAATCGGTGGTGGAGATACAGGAAATGACTGTGTGGGAACATCTATCCGACTTGGTGCCAAATCCGTTACCCAGCTTGAGATGATGCCAAAACCACCTGTAGAGAGAGCACCTTCCAATCCATGGCCTCAGTGGCCTAAGGTCCTTAAAACGGATTACGGTCAGGAGGAGGCCATTGCTGTGTTCGGTCATGATCCTCGTGTCTATCAGACAACAGTAACTGAGTTTATTAAGGACAAAAACGGACATGTCTGTCAGGCTAAGCTTATTAAACTAAAGAGCGAGAAGGACGCAAAGACAGGACGT
>JAXEUE010000169.1:0-6448 GCA_034115005.1 Blautia sp. | reverse complement strand
GTAATTTTTACCACCGTTGTACGTACATCTTTTTCTTCATCATAGCTCTCTGAAACCTCAACACCCCGTATTTCCACATTTTCCTCGGAAAAACGTTCTGTTTCTTCCAATGCCAGGTCTGTTCTGATCCTATAGTTTCCTAACATAGTTTCATCCTCCACGCTGCAATTTATATGATATTATTTTTTACATCTTTTGCAGAAATATGTATTGACAATCAAAGGCAATTATAATAATATATATAAGTACGTTCATAAGAGCGCCCGTGTCTGTTCTTATGACAAACATATGATTATTTTATTTTCTGAATTGGAGGTGTACGAATTGGCTAACATTAAATCTGCTAAGAAGAGAATCTTAGTTAACAGAACAAAAGCAGCGAGAAACAAATCTATCAGATCTGCTGTGAAGACTTCCATCAAAAAAGTTGAAACAGCTGTAGAGAACAAGGATAAAGCAGCTGCAGAGGCAGCACTGAAAGAGGCAATTTCCACAATCAGCAAGGCTACATCTAAAGGTGTTTACCACAAGAACAACTGCGCAAGAAAAGTTTCTCGTTTAACAAAGGCCGTTAACAGCATCGGCTGATATATTTTATATTTTAATTATAAGCTTATAACTAAAAACGGACAGTCATCACCGTCATGTGACTGTCTTTTTTTTACCACGGGGACAGGCCCCTTGGCTCTGGACAGAGTCAAGGGATCTGTCCCCGTTTTATAATCAGCAGCTCTACGCTGAGCCTGTCATCAAGTCTTCCTGTTTTTACCGCCTCTTCCGTTTCAGCGAAATCAGCCATTGCCTGCTCCAGTTCTGCAACAGAATATGCCCTTGCACAGGCATTGATATTACGCAGAGCAAAAACGGGCACACCAAGCTTTGAAGCAATTTCCTTCTGTGGCAGACCACTGTCCGAGAATTGTTTAGCCAGAAGCAGCTGCCGGAACTGTCTTGCCAGAAGAAAAAGGATCCTCATAGGAGGTTCTCTAAGCGTAAGCAGATCATAATAGAGATTCAGGGCACGTTTCTGGTTCTTCTCTGCCACTGCCCGGACCATATCAAAAATCCGGTTTGCTATCTGAGTGGTACAGATCGCATCAATATCCTGTGCCGTTACCACATCCCGTCCATAGGTATAATCGATCAGCTTATCCAGTTCCATTTTAAGATTACCCATATCTGTCCCTGTTTTGGATAACAGATACTCCATATCTTTCTGAGTAATTTTCCTTCCTGCTTTTCCCAGGATTCCCGCTGCCCAACGCATAAGCGTCTTCTCATCCTGTGTACCAAACTCGGCAATCGTCCCACAGGCTTTTACTGCCTTATACATACGGCTCCTTTTGTCTACCTCTGATTCTGAAAAAATAAGACAAAGATACTCAGGCAGTTCCTTCATATACTCTGCCATCTCTTCACATTTGTTTTTAAAAAATCCTGTATCCTCAAGAAGGATTACTCTTCTGTCCGCAAAGAAGGGCATAGTCTCACATAGGTCAATAAGTTCCTTTATGTCAATCCCCTTCCCCTCATAGCGAGAAAAGTTCATGGTATCTTTATCCGGATTCAGTGCATCCGTCAGTTTACGCTTATACTGCTGTTTCAGATAAACTTCATCCCCATACAGAAGATATGCCTGTTTGAATTTTCCTGTTTTAATGTCTTCCTGAATACTTTTCAATTTTCTACCCCGGCTGTTTTTTTCATACACATATCTTAACACGAATCAGATCTGTTCGCAATTTGATTTCCCAACAATCTGTATACCGTAGTTTATACCCATATCCTACCTGACATATCCGGAATATTCTATTTTCTTACCATCTGTGATTATTGTAACAGCTCCGGTTTTCATAGTATAAGCAATCCTGCATCCTGCATGGTTTAGTCTTTCTATCGTTTCGGGAGAAGGATGTCCGTACTTATTGGTGTAAGAACAGGAAATAACCCCCAGTTCAGGCTTTACCACATCCAGAAACTTATCGCATGTAGAATATCTGGACCCATGATGAGCTACCTTCAGAAAATCAATATCCTTCAGCTCACCAAGAAGTTTTTCCTCTGTCTCTTCCCCGATATCTCCGGTGAAAAGTCCCTGGAAGTTTTTATATTCCAGCACAAATACCATAGCATCTTCATTTATGCTATCTCCTGTGGCCTCTTTTGGAGGCCACAGCACATTCAGAGTTGTCTCACCAAACCGAACCCTGTCTCCTGCTTGTACATACATAGTTTTTACACCTGCCTGTTCAGCCAGCTCTTCCAGTTTCCTGTAATTTTCCGGTTTCGTAGTCCACTCAGGCATGACAAGCACATCTGCTTTTACTGAAGTAAGACCTTTTCCCATAAGTTCAAGAAGCTGGCTTATACCATTTATGTGATCTTCATCTGTATGGGAAATAAAAATACCATCAAGCCTTGAAATCCCCTGGTTTTTCAGAAACGGCAGAATTACATACTGCCCTGTTTTTGATTTACTTGTACTTCCTCCATCCACAAGGAAATGCCATTTTCCCTGAACATCCGCCACAATTCCGTCACCCTGTCCCACATCAAGACAGGTAATCTTCAGTCCTTTTTCCGGATGACAGCCAAGAAGAAAAACTGTACCGGCAAGAACCGTCATGCAAAAGCTTACGCAAACCTTCATATAACCTGTTTTTTCCACCAAACGGAAGCCTCCTGCCAGAATCAGAATCAGAAGAAGATAGTATATTCCTGCCTGTAAAAGGGTGGGGCGTCCTGCTATCCATGTACAGAAAGGAAGTTTGCCCGCTGCCTTACACAAAATTTCATACATCATCAGGGTTGCTCTTCCCGGCAGGGCAGCAATTTTTGCTGCCGGCAGACAGAAAAGTCCGAGAAGGGCAGTCGAGGTGCCGCTGATAAGTACAATTCTCGCTGTAGGCAGCACGATCAGATTAAGGAAGATACCGGCTATGGATATCTCCCCGTAAAACCACAGCACCACTGGCAGAGTACAAAGCTGTACAGACACAGAAGCAATTAAAGTTTTTAAAGTCTTATTTTCCGTTTTAATAATTTTTTCCAAAGCAGGGAGAACTGTACCGATGCCAAAAACGGCCCCAAAAGACAGAAGAAAGCCAGGGTCGAGAAGATAGGCAGGACTTTCCATGAGAATCAGAATGGCAGACAACGAAAGACCTGTAAACATATCATAAATCCGTCCCAATATCTTTGCTCCTACAGATAAAAGGAACATGCAGACTGCCCTCATAGTCGAAACGCTTCCTCCTGTCATCATTCCATACTGGAGCATGATTGCAAGAGAAATAAAGCCTGACGGCCAGATTCCAAGTCCTGTTTTTTTCAGCAGGTTATATAGTCCAACGCCAAGAAGACTGATGTGCAGGCCCGAAATAGCCAGTATGTGAATAATTCCTCCCATCTGATACCTGAGCTTTTCTTCCGGTTCCAATGCACTTTTGTCTCCCAGAACGATTGCATCAAAAGCAGCTGCCTGATTTCCGCAGGTGTATTCAAGAATCCTCTCAAAACGTTCTCTCATATTAACAAGAAACTGGCCATACACAGAATAGGTCTGAGATTTTTTCTTAACAACAGCATTTTTCAGATAATAGTATATATGTCGGCAAGCGTAATAATGCATACTGTCAAATTCTCCCGGATTACGGGGTGCCCCAATTTCTTCCAGCTTTCCGGACACAAGAATTACACCTCCGACAGGAAGCTCTTCCTTGCTATTTAAAAATACTTTTACTTGTTCAATGGAAATTTTTTCAGAATGATAAATAAGATATGTATCTTTAAGATAAACAGACAGGGAATTTTCTGTATTCTCACATCTGACCACCTCCCCGCAGATGGTAGAATCCGGATGCTTTCTGATCCATTCCTGAGCAGAATCTGGCAGGGGATTTCCTCTTATAAGAGAAAATCCCAACCGGTCTGTCATACACAGAAAGAGCATCAGAAGCAGGCAGAGAACACACACAGGGCGTTTTGCCATAATACTCCTCCGTTTCTTTGTCTGATTAAATCAGGCTTCTGGATTATTTTTCAGGAACAACAAGTTTATCATTTCTTTCATAAAAACGATACAAAGCCATCTTTTTTCCAAACACTTCTTCCTTTTTATCCTCTCCAACAGAAATCTGAACCTTATCTGCATCAAGGGAGTCCAGAAGAGAATTTACTACAGAATAGATTGGAATCTGTTCTGAAATGTCCTGGGCATAGGAAGAAAATATACCATCAAATGCCACATAGCATATTCTGTCTGCAACAGTTACATTCAGGATTTCCGCATTTTCAGGCAACGTGGGATAATGACCCTTTTCCATAGGTCCTTTCATAAGCTGTTCCAGAATCACTCTTTCTCTTGGAATGCTTCTCTTATAACGAACTGTACGGGATTCTCTCACAAGATGTTTCCCCTCTTTATCCGTGAAATAAAGGGTAAAAGTACTGTTACAGTAGGCATCTGTTTCATTTCCCGAAAACTCTGAAAAAGTATCTGCTGTCATTGTTCCCACAGGCTGCCCTTTGGAATCAAGAAGTTCAGAGTTATCCACTGTAAATCGTATTGCCGAAATTCCCGGAACCTGCAGAAAAGTTTTCACCACACCAGCTCTGACAAGGATCTCTCTGGCACAGCTCATTTCACTGTATTTACTGTTAAAATTAACTACCAGGGTAGAATCCTCTATACTGTAGTTCATCTGTACTCCATCAGGAAGAAGACTGTTTTCCTCTTTATCCGTGTCTTTATGATTCAGGCGCTGCATCATATCTTTCAGCATATATTCCCCTGTCTCTTCTTTGGGAACATAGGCTTCTTTCTGCAGACTGGTTTCATCCTGGCTTACTTCGTATATATAGTAGCTTTTGCCTTTTCCCTTCTGTGCATCCTCTACCTCTATGGTACATCCGGATCCCATAATGGAAAAAAGAAGCATAGAGAGAATCAGACAGATTTTTTTCTTCATGTCGGCGCCTCCTATGAAATGTACGATAAGGGGATCCGAACGGAAAACGTAGTTCCCTCGCCCTCTTTACTGAATACTTTAATTGCTCCATGATGCATGGCAATAGCACTCTTTGTGATTGCCAGGCCAAGACCCGTTCCCCCGATTTCTTTGGAATGAGACTTGTCCACACGATAAAAACGTTCAAATATCCTGTCAATACTGTCCTGTGGGATTCCCATACCGGAATCAGCCACAGTTACATAAAAGAATTTATGATCTGCATCAAGAGATACTCGGACCCAACCGTCATCTACATTATATTTGATACCATTTTCCACCAGATTACTGATGGCAAGAGTGAATTTCACCTCATCTACATCAGCTTCCACAGGTCGGAAAGAGTCCAGAATAAGATCAATATTACGTTTATCTGCAATAGGACGCAGTCTCTTAAGAATATCTTCCAGAAGCTGATTGATATCCATGTGCGTAATATTTACATCAGAAGCCTTCTTGTCCATTTTTACAAGTGACAGAAGGTCTGTGATGATTTTATTCTCCCTGTCTATCTCTTCTGTAATATCTCCCATAAATTCCTGATAAAGCTCTTCCGGCACTCCCTGTTGTCCCACCAGTGAATCAGCCAGAACTTTCATGGAAGTCAGAGGAGTTTTCAGCTCATGAGACACATTAGATACAAACTCCTGCCTGGATTCATCCAGAACTTTCATTCTGTTAACCATCTTGTTAAAAGCGTCCGTAATCAGCTCTGTTTCTGTATAATCGGGCACACAGATCTCTTCTTCCTGCATACCATCAGTAAGATCCTCGATTGCCCGGGTAACTCTGGCCAAAGGTTTGACCAGAATGGTTGACAGAAACCAGGACAGAAATACAGACAATACCGAAATAATTCCTATAAGAAGGATTCCTTTCTGCTCCAGCTGTTCAAGAACATCGCCGATCTGTGTGGCAGATATGCTCACAAGCATTGTACCCTGAATCTGCTGAACATCGGGACTCTGGATTGGAACAGCAATCTCCAGAACCTGACTTTTACCATCATAATTTTCTGCTTTTTCGCCTTTCATACACTTTACTGCAAGGGGAGAAAGAAGCGATTTCCCTTCTTCTGTGTAAAAGGTGTCACCTACAATTTTAAAATCTCTGTCTGCAAGGATCACCCGCCCATTATATACATTGGTAAACAGCTCCAGTTTACTGTTTACAACCTGGGAGCTGGAATCATTGAGATAATTCTCTCTGATGATCAGATTACACAAGATGGCACACTGATCACGCACCGTGTCGGACAATGTGGCAACAGCCCGGTCCCTATAGTTGTAGATCATTACATTGGTTACGATCACGCCTGGTACAATTCCAAGAATGATCAGAATGACCAGAATACGAAAACGCAGACTTCTAAAAAAACTTCCTCTTTTTTTCATATACTATACCTGTCTTCTCTTATCCCCCGATCTGTGACATTCCTC
>JAXEUE010000168.1:0-25988 GCA_034115005.1 Blautia sp. | reverse complement strand
GTTATGGGACAATCGGAAAAGCGTCTTTTAAATTCTTTTCCAATTTCGTTAATGAGAGTAATATCCATCTGATGGTTTAAAAAGCTGTCTACTTTTAAAATATTGCCCGGTTTAACGATTCCGTCTTTTAAAATACGGTCTTTCAAAAGCTGCATGGTTTTTCTCTCCTTTTACATATGTAATTTTACTGATTTTTATAATGATACCTATCATACGCTAATTTTGTTTTCTGTGCAATTATTTTTGACAAAAAAGGACAAAATAATTATAATATTTTTCAGAAAGCCTATCGGCATGCAGACATGTCGGAGAAAGGACATATATGAAAGAATATGAACTGATCTGGGAGATTTTCAATAAATGTCCCCGGAATCAAATGAGGGATGTATTTGTAGAAGAACTTAAGCTTGATGATCCTGAAGAATATATTAAGAATAAATTTAAAGGGAAAGAGGTTTCCTATGAGAAAACAGTGCTCCAGGACGGAACCATCGTTTTTGATATAGTAACTTCTCAGATAAAACAGCGTTGTTCCTTTACAGAGATTTAAAATGTATGTTATAATCTATTTATCTGTATACTTTGAGACAGAAAGGAGATTCCTATGAGTGACACACAAAAGACTCATACCCATGTTCTTGAAGACGGGACTGAAATCAGTCATACCCATGGAGAGCATGAACATAGCCATGCGCACACGAAAGCTGTGCTGAACAGGCTTTCAAGAGCAATCGGACATCTGGAATCGATTAAGAGAATGGTGGAAGACGGACGGGACTGCAGTGAGGTTTTAATTCAGCTTTCAGCGGTGAAATCGGCAATCAATAATACGGGTAAGATTATCCTGCAGGATCACATTGAACACTGTATTGTGGATGCAGTTGAACAGGGAGACAAAGAAGCTATTAAAGAGCTGGAGACTGCAATTGACAGGTTTATGAAATAAGTGAAAACCCTGGTGCATTATATAGAAAAAGACAAGGAGAAATGAAATGGAGAAAGAATGTAATAACACATCTTGCAGCAAATCAAGCTGCGAAGGCTGTGAGCATAAACAGCCACAGAGCCTTCAGGAAAAAATGAATGAATTTTCCAATGTAAAACATGTAATCGGAGTGGTCAGCGGTAAAGGAGGAGTAGGCAAATCCTTTGTAACCGGTTCTCTGGCCAACATGATGGAAGCAAAAGGATACAGAACAGGAATTCTTGATGCAGACATCACAGGTCCATCCATTCCCAAGATGTACGGATTAAAGGGAGCAGCCATGGCAAGTGATGACGGTATCCTTCCTATGGAAACACGCAACCATATCAAGGTAATGTCTATTAATCTTCTGCTTCCTGCCGAGGATACTCCTGTAATATGGAGAGGGCCTATTCTTGCGAATATGGTGAAACAGTTCTGGACAGATGTGATCTGGGGTGATGTAGACTATCTGTTTGTGGATATGCCGCCTGGAACAGGAGATGTTCCTCTGACTGCATTTCAGTCTCTTCCTGTTGAGGGAATCATTATTGTAACTTCACCTCAGGATCTGGTAAAAATGATCGTTAAGAAGGCATATAATATGGCTGAAATGATGAACATTCCGGTACTTGGCATCGTAGAGAATTACAGTTATGTGAAATGTCCGGACTGCGGCAAGGAGATTAAAGTGTTTGGTGAGAGCCATATTGATGAGATCGCAGAAGAACTTAAAGTTCCTGTTGTGGGCAAGATGCCTATTGATATGGAATATGCGTCAAAAGCAGATACAGGTTCCTTTGCAGATATTGATAATGAATATATTTCAGCCGCATTTGATGTTCTGCCCAAATAGAATTAAATGATTAAAAAAAAGATATGGGATTTTTTCCCATATCTTTTTGTCATATTGTCTGAAACATTTCCAGAAACAGTTCAGAAGCCTGGGAGACAGGAAGGTTCTGATTCTGGACAAGAACCAGGTGTCTTTCCGGCAGATCCTCTTTCAGAGGAATTCTGACCAGATTGTCCATATTTTTCAGCATATAATCCGGTACACATGTGATACCCAGTCCGATACGTGCAAGATCTGTAAGAAGGTCGTTGCTGCTTAATTCTGCTTCGGGAATCAGCTTCAGATCATGTCTTGTAAAAAACTGTTTCATGTATTCACTGGTGGTGCTTTCCTGTGATAACATCAGAATAGGATATTCCAGAAGGGCTTCAAGATCCAGGGGATGATCCTGAACGGGAAAATAAGCCGGGTTTGCCACGAAAATATCCTGAAAGTCTTTTATAATCTTCATATGGAACTGTTTGTCAAGCCTGGAATTGGGATAATTGCATATAATAAGGTCAACCTGTCCGTTTTTCAGGAGATCCACACAGCCAACAGAGGTGCTGTTGGTGACTTTAATACGTACATCCGGGTAGTTCTGATGGAACCGGCGGAAATAATCAATGAGAAAATAACGGCAAATGGTATCACTTGCACCAATGCGCAGCTGCCCTGTTAACAGATTGTCTCCGGTTACAAGAGCTTCTCCATCTTCCAGCATTTTCATAGCAGGCTTTACATGGGATAGAAGCAGTTCTCCCTCCGGGGTGAGAAGAACCTTCTTGGTACTGCGTATAAAAAGAGTATGATTCAGTTTCTGTTCCAACGCCTTTACAGACTGACTGACAGCAGACTGAGAAATAAAAAGCTGTCTGGATGCCTCTGAAAAACTAAGAGTTGTTGCTACATGATAGAATACTTTATATAATTCAAGATTAATTTCCATAATAGATTTCCTTATTATTATAATTAATAGATGATATAAGATATATTAATTTTACTAATGATATTTCTTATGATACTATATATCCAGCAAAGAATCAAGTAAGCATATTATTTCACATAAGAAAGGAGTTTCTATGAGTAACGTAAGACGTGTCTATGTAGAAAAAAAGCCGGCTTTTGCCGTAAAGGCCAGAGAATTAAAGCATGAGATCAGAAGTTATCTGGGAATTAAAACAGTAACTGCAGTCAGAGTACTGATCCGTTATGATGTGGAGAATATTTCTGATGAAATTTTTGAGAAAGCCTGCAGAACTGTATTTGCAGAGCCTCCGGTAGATGATCTGTATCTGGAAAAATTTGAAACAGCAGAAGACTCCCGGATTTTTTCAGTGGAATTTCTTCCAGGTCAGTTTGATCAGAGAGCAGACTCCGCTGTTCAGTGTGTACAGTTTCTGGATGAAAATGCACAGCCGGTCATCCGTTCGGCAACTACTTATGTGATTGAAGGAGAAATAACAGAGGAAGAATTTGAGGCAGTCAAACATCATTGCATTAACCCTGTGGATTCCCGTGAAACAGGCCTTGAGAAACCAAAGACTCTGGTTACTGCTTTTCCAGAACCGGAGGATGTAAAGATTTTTGATGGTTTTACCCGGATGCCCCAGGATGAATTAAAGAAGCTTTATGATTCCCTGAATCTTGCCATGACTTTTAAAGATTTTCTTCATATTCAGAATTATTTCACAAATGAGGAAAAACGTGATCCTTCTATGACAGAGATTCGTGTTCTGGATACTTACTGGTCTGATCACTGCCGCCATACCACTTTCTCCACAGAACTGACAGATGTAAAATTTGACGAAGGAGATTACAGGGAACCTATTGAGAATACCTACAGACAGTACCTGTCTGACAGAGAAGAACTTTATAAAGGCCGAAAGGATAAATTTGTGTGTTTGATGGATCTGGCACTGATGGCTATGAAGAAACTGAAATCAGAGGGTAAGCTTGATGACCAGGAAGAGTCTGATGAAATCAATGCCTGCAGTATTGTAGTGCCTGTGGATGTGGACGGAAAGGAAGAAGAGTGGCTCATTAACTTTAAGAATGAAACACATAATCATCCTACTGAAATCGAGCCTTTCGGTGGTGCTGCAACCTGCCTTGGTGGTGCTATCCGTGATCCGCTTTCCGGTCGTACCTACGTGTATCAGGCAATGCGTGTGACCGGTGCTGCTGATCCAACGGTTTCTGTGAAAGAAACTCTCAAGGGCAAGCTTCCTCAGAAAAAACTGGTAAGAGGTGCAGCAAGCGGATACAGTTCCTACGGAAACCAGATCGGTCTTGCAACAGGCTATGTAAAGGAAATCTATCATCCGGATTATGTGGCAAAGCGAATGGAAATCGGTGCAGTTATGGGAGCTGCTCCAAGACGTGCTGTGATCCGTGAAAATTCTGATCCCGGTGATATTATTATTCTGCTTGGAGGCCGCACAGGACGTGACGGCATTGGCGGCGCTACCGGCTCTTCCAAGGTTCATACAGAGGCATCCATTGAGGTCTGTGGTGCTGAGGTCCAGAAAGGTAATGCACCTACAGAACGTAAGATCCAACGTATGTTCAGAAGGGAAGAAGTCAGCCATATTATCAAGAAGTGTAACGATTTTGGTGCCGGCGGTGTTTCTGTGGCTATTGGTGAACTGGCAGATGGCCTTCGCATTGATCTGGATAAGGTGCCAAAGAAATATGCAGGTCTTGATGGAACAGAAATTGCAATTTCCGAGTCTCAGGAACGTATGGCTGTTGTAGTAGATCCTAAAGATGTAGATACTTTCCTCGGTTATGCAAATGAGGAAAACCTGGAGGCTGTTCCGGTTGCTGTAGTTACAGAGGATCCCCGTCTTGTTCTTGTATGGAGAGGCAAGGAGATCGTAAATATTTCCCGTGCTTTTCTTAATACCAATGGAGCACATCAGGAAACAACCGTTGAAGTGGAGATTCCCGGAAAAGAGGGTAACCTTTTTGAACAGCGTCCTGATGTAGCGGATGTAAAAGCAAAATGGCTGGAAACTCTTTCTGATCTGAATGTGTGCTCACAGAAAGGTCTGGTGGAGATGTTTGACGGTTCCATCGGAGCCGGAAGCGTATTTATGCCATATGGTGGAAAATACCAGATGACAGAAACTCAGACAATGATTGCCAAGGTACCCGTACCGGATGGAAAAACAAATACGGTTACTATGATGAGCTACGGATTTGATCCTTATTTATCTTCCTGGAGTCCTTATCATGGGGCTGCCTATGCAGTGACAGAATCAGTGGCAAGAATTGTGGCATCAGGCGGCGATTATAAGAAGATCCGCTTTACTTTCCAGGAATATTTCCGCCGTATGACAGAGGATCCCAGGAGATGGAGCCAGCCCTTCGCAGCCCTTCTTGGTGCTTATGCAGCACAGCTTGGTTTCGGTCTTCCTTCTATCGGAGGAAAAGACAGTATGTCAGGTACATTTAATGAAATTGATGTACCTCCAACACTGGTTTCTTTCGCTGTTGATGTGGCAAAGCTTCAGGATGTGATCACTCCGGAATTTAAAAAAGCAGGAAATAAGATTGTCTGGCTCCGTGCTCCAAGAGATCAGTATGATCTTCCTGACTATAAAGCTATTATGGATCAGTATGAGAAGCTTCATAATGACATTTTGGAAGGCAAAGTTATTTCTGCATATGCTCTTGACCGTCATGGAATTGCAGCAGCAGTTTCCAAAATGGCATTTGGAAATGCTATGGGTGTTAAAATAGAACATAACCTGGATCCCAGAGATTTCTTTGCGCCGGGCTTTGGCGATATTATTATGGAAGTACCTGAATCAAAAGTGGGTGAGCTTTCCATTACTTATACACTTATCGGTGAAGTTACAGATGATCATAAATTCTCCTATGGAAATACAGTTATCACCCTTGACGAGGCAGAAGAAGCCTGGAAAGGTACTCTGGAGAAGGTATTTAAGACAACGTCAGGAGAAAGCGATGGACCTACAGCATATTTCCTGTCTGAAAAAAATTCTTCCTGTTCAGATGGTACTGTTCAGGACGGAATTTTCCATGCAGATCATATTTATGTATGTAAGAATAAAGTTGCAAAACCTCGCGTGTTTATTCCTGTATTCCCGGGAACTAACTGTGAATATGACAGTACCCGTGCATTTGAACGTGCAGGCGCTGAAGTAGACGTAAAGGTATTTAAAAATCTGACTGCAGAAGATATCCGTGATTCCGTGGAGCTGTTTGAAAAATCCATCAGTCAGGCACAGATTATTATGTTTCCTGGTGGATTCTCTGCAGGTGATGAACCAGACGGTTCTGCCAAGTTTTTTGCTACAGCTTTCCAGAATGCAAAAATCAAAGAAGCTGTTATGAAACTTTTAAATGAGCGTGACGGTCTTGCACTGGGTATCTGCAATGGTTTCCAGGCTCTTATCAAACTTGGCCTGGTACCATATGGAGAAATCTGCGGACAGAAAGAGGATTCTCCTACTTTGACCTATAATACCATTGGACGTCATATTTCCAGGATGGTTTATACAAAGGTAGTAAGTAACAAATCACCATGGCTTCAGAAAGCGAAGCTGGGAGGCGTATACTGTAACCCTGCTTCTCATGGAGAAGGAAGATTTGTGGCAGATAATCAGTGGCTTGAAAAACTTATGAAAAATGGACAGATCGCTACTCAGTATGTGACTGCAGATGGGGAACTTGACATAAATAATGAAGAATGGAACGTAAACGGTTCTTATATGGCAATCGAGGGTATTACCAGCCCTGACGGTCGTATCCTTGGAAAGATGGCTCACAGTGAACGACGTGATAATGGAGTTGCCATTAATATTTACGGTGAGCAGGATATTAAGATCTTTGAATCCGGTGTAGAATACTTCAAATAAAAATCAGGAAAGTCTTATCAGATTGAGTGAATCAGTCTGATAAGACTTTTTTGTATAGATTGAAAAAAAGTGTTGACAGAAAACTCAAATCATTATATAATAGCAAAGCGAGTTGTGAAGCAAAAGAAAATATTTACTTTATAACTGTAATTTTTTGGGATCTTAGCTCAGCTGGGAGAGCATCTGCCTTACAAGCAGAGGGTCATAGGTTCGAGCCCTATAGGTCCCATAACTTATGAATATGGCGAGATAGCTCAGCTGGCTAGAGCACACGGTTCATACCCGTGGTGTCGAGGGTTCAAGTCCCCCTCTCGCTACTTTATCCGTTTTGTGATGATTATCCTATCATAAGCCGGAGAACATAACTGAATATGGCGAGATAGCTCAGCTGGCTAGAGCACACGGTTCATACCCGTGGTGTCGAGGGTTCAAGTCCCCCTCTCGCTATTTTAAATCTTCGGACCAGGTTCCGGAGATTTTTTTATGTCATAGGAAAGTACCCCATATTGTTCTTTGAAGGTTTCGAATTCCTATGACATAAAAAACGCTCCGCGCAGGATTCTTTCTCGTGGATATTTAATTGCTTTTGTCCACGGCAGTACGAATTTTAGGTAAAACAGGAAGTGTTCAAATGTATTCAACACTGGAAACCAGGTATTCTTTTCTGGGATATGACCCTTCCATGGAAAGTTTTCGGAAAAAATTCCCATTCTTAGAGTATGTTTGGGACATCAGTCTATATGTGAAGTCTTTGGCGGTACGGTTTTCTATGCAAAGGAGCTCATGCATGGGAAAAAGAAAACTATTTTTAAGACAGGGGAAAGCAAGCTGCTTAAGGGCTTGCCTGATTCTTTTCCCGCAGCCAGATATCATTCCCTTGCAGCTATAAGAGATACACTTCCAGATGAACTTATATCTGGCAAAGTGACCTTGAAGGATGCAGTATTGGCATGTGTAGGAGCATGCTCATCTTTATGATATGTGCCGGTTACAGATGAAGAGGCAGTGGAGGCATTTGAGTATCTATCCAGAACGGAGGGTATTATTCCTGCTATTGAAAGTGCCCATGCGGCAGCATATGCAAAGAAAATCGTGCCTCAGATGAGAAAAATCACCATAGTGCCGTGGGATTTGGAATTTTCACTCCCGAACAGGCCAGAAAGATGACAGCTCAGTCAGACGGGGCAATTGTAAAAGACTATGTAAAAGCTATAAAAGATGCGGTAAGAGAAGCATAAGAATATAAGCAGGTCTTTCTTTTATATTTACGTTGACTTTTTCCTGCTTTTTTTTTATATTATTGAATAGAAATCTATGCATTTTGGCTGACATATAGCATGAATACAGGAGGATGGATAATTCATGGGGAAAAAAATGCTTTTTATTTTTAATCCCAAAGCAGGAAAAGGTAAGATTAAATCTAATCTGCTTGATATTGTAGACATATTCAATAAAGGGGGATACGAGGTAATTATTTATTCAACTCAGAAGCCCAGGGATGCTTACGAAAAGGCTAAAGAATATGATGGAAAAGTAGATCTTATTGTCTGCAGCGGCGGCGATGGTACTCTGGATGAGGTGGTAACCGGTGTGATGGAGAAGGACAGCAGCGTACCTATCGGATATATTCCGGCGGGAAGCACAAATGATTTTGCCAACAGTCTGTTTATGCCAAAGAGTATGAAAAAAGCAGCCGAAATGATTATGGAGGAAGAGCTCTATCACTGTGACATCGGTAAATTTAACAATGAAAGCTTTACTTATATTGCCGCTTTTGGACTGTTTACAGATGTTGCTTATGAGACAGATCAGGATCTGAAGAATATTCTTGGTCATGTGGCATATCTTCTGGAAGGAGTCAAGCGTCTTTTTGATATTAAATCATATCATATGAAAATAGAATCAAAAGAACTTGAAGTAGAAGATGATTTCATTTTCGGTATGGTAACAAATTCCAGATCCGTGGGCGGGTTTAAAAATCTTACCGGAAAAAATGTGGATATGAATGATGGGCTCTTTGAAGTGACTATGATCACAGTGCCTGAAACTCCTCTGGAACTTCAGGAAATTATGACTGCTATACTGACAGCAGAAGATAATACAGATCTTATTTATTCCTTTAAATCTGCAAGAATTACAATTACTTCTCAGGAAGCGGTTTCATGGACTCTTGACGGAGAATTTGGAGGAGATCACACAAAAGTAGAAATCCAGAATTGTCATCAGGCACTGAATCTTTATCTGAAAAGCACAAAGAATGAGGAAAAGCGGACATCCCGCACTTTTCCTGTGAATAAATAAAAAGGAGAACAAAAATGGGTGAGTATATCAATGTAGTAGAAACTTTTGGATGTGATGTGTTTAATGATTCGGTTATGCAGGCACGTCTTCCCGGCAAGGTATACAAAGAACTGAAAAAAACCATAGAAGAGGGGAAAGAGCTTTCTATGGAAATTGCTGATGTGGTGGCACATGAAATGAAGGAATGGGCCATTGAGAAGGGTGCAACCCATTACTGCCACTGGTTTCAGCCTCTGACAGGTGTAACGGCAGAAAAGCATGATGCATTTATTTCTGCTCCAATGAGTAATGGAAAGGTTCTTATGTCTTTCTCCGGAAAAGAGCTGATCAAAGGTGAACCGGATGCCTCTTCTTTTCCTTCCGGTGGTTTAAGAGCCACATTTGAGGCCAGAGGATATACTGCCTGGGATTGTACATCACCGGCATTTGTTCGTCATGATGCCGCAGGCGGAACTCTTTGTATCCCTACTGCGTTCTGTTCCTATACAGGAGAAGCCCTTGACCAGAAAACACCTCTTTTGCGTTCCATGGAAGCTGTCAATACTCAGGCTCTCCGTCTGATCAGGTTATTTGGAAATAAGACATCAAAGAAAATTCTCCCATCCGTAGGTGCAGAGCAGGAGTATTTTCTTATTGATAAACAGAAATATCTTCAGAGAAAAGACCTGATCTATACAGGAAGAACCTTATTTGGCGCAATGCCTCCCAAAGGACAGGAGATGGATGACCATTATTTTGGAAACATTCGTCAGAGAGTGGCTGCCTTTATGAAAGAAGTAAATGAGGAATGCTGGAAACTGGGTGTAACGGCCAAGACACAACATAATGAGGTTGCTCCTGCCCAGCATGAACTGGCACCCATTTTTGCACCTGTAAATATTGCAGCTGATCAGAATCAGATGATGATGCAGATCTTAAAAAGAGTAGCTGACCGCCATGGTATGCATTGTCTTCTTCATGAGAAGCCCTTCGCAGGAGTAAACGGATCAGGAAAGCATAATAACTGGTCTCTGACCACAGATGACGGGATTAATCTTCTGGATCCGGGTAAGACTCCTCATGAGAATGTTCAGTTCCTTTTGATCCTTACCTGTATCTTAAAAGCTGTAGATGAACATGCAGATCTTCTCAGGGAAGCTGCAGCAGATGTAGGAAATGACCAGAGGCTTGGAGGCCATGAAGCACCTCCTGCAATTATCTCCGTGTTCCTTGGAGAACAGCTTGAAGATGTACTGGAGCAGCTGATCAGTACCGGAACAGCTACTCACAGTAAAAAAGGGAGCAGGCTGGAAACAGGGGTTAAGACCCTTCCGGAATTTATGAAGGACGCAACAGACCGTAACCGTACCTCACCTTTTGCCTTTACGGGAAATAAATTTGAATTCCGTATGGTAGGTTCCAGAGATTCTATTTCCGGATGCAATGTAGTTCTGAACACTATTACTGCCCAGGCATTTAAAGAGGCATGTGACCGTCTGGAAAATGCTCCTGATTTTAATCTGGCTGTTCATGATCTGATTAAAGAATATGCTACAGATCATCAGCGTATTGTATTTAATGGAAATGGTTATGCACCGGAATGGGCAGAGGAGGCAGAGCACAGAGGTCTTCCAAATCTTCCTACAATGGTAGATGCCATTCCGGCTTTGACTACGGAAAAAGCTGTCAGACTTTTTGGTGAATTTGATGTATTTACCAAATCAGAACTGGAATCCCGTGCAGAGATCAAATATGAGAATTATTCCAAAGCTGTAAACATTGAAGCAAAAACAATGATAGACATTGCAACAAAACAGATCATACCTGCTGTAATCAAATATACATCGGTTCTGGCAGATTCGGTTAATTCAGTGAAAACAGCAGGGGAGGGACTTGTAGAAGTCAGCGTTCAGATGGATCTTCTGAAAAAAACATCAAAACTTCTTAAGAGTACTAACAGTGCAATGAGCAAGTTAAGCAAAGTAGTTGACAGAATCTGTGAATATGAGGAGGGACGTGACAGAGCTGTTTACTGTAAAGAAAAAATCGTTCCTGCAATGGAGGCACTGAGAGAGCCGGTTGACGAGCTGGAAATGATTGTAGATAAAGATATGTGGCCAATGCCTTCGTACGGAGATATGATTTTTGAGGTCTGATCTGATAAAAGGGGATATTATGGAAGAACTTGAATTTTTAAAAGAACAGGGTGTGTCCGGACAGCTGATCAGAGGTGTGGAACAATTTCGGAAAAGCTATGAAGTTTCAGAAGAAGTAAAGGACAGAATTGCAAAGCCTCCTATTCCTTTTTTTGGAAAAGATATTCTGGAGATGTCCATTGCAGGGCTGCTTCAGGGGGAAAATCTGCTTCTTGCAGGGCCTAAGGCAACGGGTAAGAATATTCTTGCAGAAAACCTTGCTTTTATTTTCAACAGACCGGTTTACAATGTCTCATTTCATGTAAATACAGATAGTGGAGACCTGATCGGAACAGACACCTTTGTGGATAATGAGGTGAAGCTTCGTAAAGGAAGCATCTATCAGTGCGCCCAGTATGGAGGTTTCGGAATCCTTGATGAGATTAATATGGCAAAAAATGACGCAGTGTCTGTCCTTCACGCAACTCTGGACTACCGTCGCTGTATTGATGTACCTGGTTATGATAAGATTGACCTGCATCCTGCCGCACGTTTTATCGGAACTATGAATTATGGGTATGCGGGGACAAGAGAGTTGAATGAAGCTCTGGTTTCCAGGTTTCTTGTGATTGACATGCCACAGCAGACGGACGAATCACTGTCCTTCATTTTCCGTAAGATGTTTCCCAATGTAAAAGAGAGTGCAGAGAAACAGTTTGCCGGTGTTTTTCTGGATCTTCAGCTGAAAGCGGCAAATGGTGAAATCTCTACCAGGTCACTGGATCTGAGAGGCCTCATTGCGGCGGTTAAAATAATAAAGACAGGGCTTTCCCCATTTAAGGCTGTGACTATGGGAGTTATCAATAAAACCTTTGATACCTTTGAAAAAGAAATCGTGGAGGATGTGGTACGTACAAGAATTCCTGAAGAATGGACAAGGGATGATGTATATGAACGATGATAAAGTGATGGAAATAGATGACTGCCGTCTGGAACTTGAAAACCGGATACGCAATCTTCTATGGACCATCAGCGGAGATTACAGCCTGAATATGAAAGTGAATATTCCTTTGTATCTCCGTTCCAGGGCCATTGCTCTTTATGATGGAATCAAACAGGGAGCACTGGCCAGATTTTTTGACAGGGATATGCTGGGATTATATCTTGTAAAAAAGGTGTACTGCCAGGCAGACGAGGAAAAGCTGACCGTGATCGCACAGCTCTGTGTGGAAGAGGCAATTGGAGAAAAAATCTGCCAGGAACGTCCGGGCGTAAGAAAAATGCAGAGGCAGGCCTGCGAAGATATTCTTGACCAGGAATTTGAGAAACTGCCTCCATATCAGGACATTCTGGGAAGACTGAGGATATCGGTTCTTCGTGACAGACTGGGAAATGGAAGCAGTCATGTGGAAGAAAGACTGAAAAAATACAGAGATATGGTTTCTGAAGCAGGAAATGTCATGGATACTATGGAATTGATCAGAATCATAGATAAATTATACAATATGATTGCTGATCCTGATTTTGAGAAGCAACATGGGGATCTGGAAAAGGTGCTTTCAGTTACTTTGGAAGAATTGGCGGAACAGGACTGGAAGGATTTTCTTTCAGAAGAACTTTATGAAGAAGGACTGGAAAGCTACATAGAACAGATGACAGCCAGAATCACGGATATGGAGGATGCTTCTGTTACAGATGAAATAGAGAAGAACCGTCAGTCCAGGCATAAGATTACGGTAATCACGGAAGAAGCACTGGAAAAGGCGTATACTTATGTAGAACTGAATTTCGGAAAATCTTATCTGGACCCTGCCCAGGAGAAGAGGATGAATTATCTGATGTGCAGAGATATTCACAGAGACTGCAGTCTTTATTTTACAGAGGGTATTCTGAAAAATCCTGTAAAGCGCAATTATCAGTATGAATATGCGGTCAGGCTGAAAAACAGAAATATTCATCTTTATCACGACAAACACAGAATTGTGAAAAGCAATATTGCATCACTTTCAGAGCTTCTGAAAAAGACACTGGTACTTAAGAATGAAAAACAGGAAGTTATTTCTGACAGAGGAAAGATTATCCCTTCCAGATTGTGGAGAGTGGGAAGAAGCAGCGAAGCGGATCTGTTTCGCAGGGAATTGAAATCAGATGCCTCGGATTATGTGGTGGATGTTCTTATAGATGCCAGCGGTTCCCAGATGTCCAGACAGGGAGAGGTGGCACTTCAGGCTTACATTATCAGTGAGGCCCTGAGCAATGTAAAAATTCCGCACAGGGTTATGAGTTTCTGTACTTTCTGGGATTATACCATACTTCACAGATTTCGGGAATATGATGATCCAAAGGAAGCAAATGAGAATATATTTAATTATGTTACTTCTTCCAACAACAGAGACGGGCTTGCCATAAAAACAGTGGGATACGGGCTTCTCCAGAGACAGGAAGAGAAAAAAATTCTTATTGTATTAAGTGACGGGAAGCCATATGATGTGATCGTCAACAGGCCGAATGCAAAAAATCCCCAGCCGTATATGGGCAGGTACGCTGTAAATGACACGGCAACAGAGATACGCCATTTAAGAAATCAGGGCGTAAGTGTGCTGGGTGTTTTTGCAGGAAAGGAACAGGATCTGACAACAGAGAAAAAAATCTTCGGGAAAGATTTTGCTTATATCCGGGATATTGCCAATTTTTCACGGATAGTTGGAAAATATCTGATAAAACAGCTTGATTATGATGGTTAGTCCAAATAACTTTATTATAGTACAGAGTTAAGTTGATAAAGTAAACGAAAAACTGGCTTTTTAAGCTTGCGTTTTTATACACTTTTAGATATAATAAATGATGTTTCAAAATTAATACAAAAGGGAGAGGAAATCATGAACGAAAACAAAGAGTTCAAACCGTATATTCCGGCTGAGAAAATCACACCGGAATTTACTGTAACATCCATTATCATGGGTGTTATACTTGCAGTTGTATTCGGTGCAGCCAATGCTTATCTTGGTCTGCGTGTCGGTATGACTGTATCTGCTTCCATTCCGGCAGCAGTTATCTCCATGGGTGTGATTCGTGTGATCATGAAGAAAAACTCCATCCTGGAGAGCAATATGGTCCAGACCATCGGTTCGGCCGGTGAGTCTCTGGCAGCCGGTGCGATTTTCACTATGCCTGCATTATTCCTTTGGGCACAGGAAGGACTTTGCGATCAGCCAAGTCTTGTGGAGATTACACTGATCGCCCTCTGCGGCGGTGTTCTGGGTGTGCTTTTTATGGTACCCCTTCGTAATGCCCTTATTGTAAAAGAGCATGCCACACTTCTTTATCCAGAGGGAACTGCCTGTGCAGACGTTCTGCTGGCAGGAGAAGAAGGAGGCGCAAATGCTTCTACAGTATTTGCAGGTATGGGCTTTGCAGCAGCTTTTAAATTTATTGTTGATGGTCTCAAGGTTATTCCGGCTGACATTGCGGCAGCATTCAAGAGTTTCAAGGGCGAGATCGGTACAGAAGTGTACCCTGCACTTCTGGGTGTAGGTTATATTGTGGGTCCTAGGATCTCATCCTTTATGTTTGTTGGTTCTCTTGTAGGCTGGATGGTGATCATACCTCTTATCTGTCTGTTTGGACCGGATACCGTTATGTATCCCGGCACAGCTCCCATTGCTGAAATTTATGCAAACGGAGGAGCAGCAGCTATCTGGAGTACTTATGTGAAATATATCGGTGCAGGTGCCATCGCTACAGGCGGTATTATTTCCCTGATCAAGTCTCTTCCGCTGATCATCACAACATTCCGTGATTCTATGAAGAGTATGAAAAACGGAAGAAACACAAGTACAGCAAGAACAGCACAGGATCTTCCTATGAATTTAATTATTCTTGGAATCATTGCTATGGTATTTATTATCTGGATAGTACCGGCAATTCCTGTTAATTTCATTGGCGCACTTATCATCGTTGTTTTCGGATTCTTCTTTGCAACAGTATCCTCCCGTATGGTAGGTCTTGTAGGAAGCTCCAACAACCCGGTTTCCGGTATGGCAATTGCCACACTTCTGATTGCTACTTTCGTGATCAAAGCTTCCGGAGATACAGGAATTCACGGTATGACTGCAGCTATTGCAATCGGTTCTGTTATTTGTGTTGTCGCAGCTATCGCAGGTGATACTTCACAGGACCTGAAGACAGGCTATATTCTTGGAGCAACTCCGAAGAAGCAGCAGATTGGTGAGTTGATTGGTGTTATTGCTTCTGGTCTTGCAATTGGTGGTGTCCTTTATCTTCTGAATGCAGCATGGGGATATGGAACTGCAGAAGTACCTGCTCCTCAGGCAACACTTATGAAGATGATCGTGGAAGGAATTATGGGTGGTAAACTTCCATGGACGCTGGTATTTGTAGGCGTGTTCCTGGCTCTTGCCCTGGAGATCCTTCATATTCCGGTTATGCCTTTTGCAATCGGTCTTTACCTTCCGATTTATCTGAATGCAACCATTATGATCGGCGGTGTAGTTCGCTGGTTTGTTGAGAAGAGAAAAGGTGTGGACGAGAAAACAAAAGAAGCTCAGGCAACAGACGGTACCCTGTATTGTGCAGGTATGATTGCAGGAGAGGGACTTGTAGGTATTTTACTTGCTATACTGGCAGTTCTCAATGTAAGTGGATTCCTGGATCTTTCAGCAAGGGGAATCAACTTTGGAAATATTGGCGGTGTTGTATTTTTGATCCTTATGATCTTAAGTCTTCTTAAGTTCTCCATCTGGAAGAAGAAAAAAGCCTGATGAGCAGAAAAAAGAAGCAACAGCAGATTAATTATCTGGATCTTATCCCCCAACATTCTCCCAAACTTCGATGGCACGAAGATATTAAAGGAAAAATGGTGCTGGAAGTTGAAAATAAGGGAGCATTTAATACCATAGCCCAGAAGCTGTTCAATAAACCAAGATATACAAAAGTACATCTTGATGCCAATGGTACTTTTATCTGGCCTTTGATTGATGGAAAAAGGACAGTGGCAGAAATTGCAGAACTGGTGAAGCAGGAGTTTGGGGATAAGGCTGAGCCCTTGTATCCCAGAATTGTGAAATACTTCCAGATTATGGAAAGTTATGATTTTGTATTTTTTATTAATAAGCCTGGAAAATAGGGTAAAATAAGAACGGGAGCAGTTTCCTTTATGGGTGCTGCTGCCGTTCTTCTGATTTACGGGGAAAAAATTACTGTGCAGTGGTGAAGCAGTAGAAAAGAGGCGCAGATGAGAATAAAAGGTAAAAAAGGGATACCTCTGGAATATCTGATGATAATTGCCGGGACAGGATTAATGTCACTTGCCATCAATTCTGTATTTGATGCATCAGGAATGGTTACAGGAGGATTTTCCGGACTATCGATTATTTTAAAAAAATGGACCAGTCAGATCTGGGGATATGGAATCCCATTGTGGGTTACTAACTTTGTTTTAAATATACCTCTGTTTCTGGCCGGATGGAAGATCTGTGGATTTTCCTTTGCGAAAAAAGCAATTGTAGGAGAAATATCTTTATCTTTCTGGTTGGCTGTTCAGCCTGTATGGAATCTTGCAGGGAATGATCTTCTTCTTTCAGCCTTGTATGGCGGTGTGATTATGGGAATGGGGATTGGGCTGGTATTTCTTGGAGGCGGAACTACAGGCGGCACCGATATGATGGCAGCCATTATACAGAAATATATTCAGCATTATTCTATCCCTCAGATTATGCAGATTATAGATGGTCTGATCGTCCTGATCGGTATGTATGTTTTTGGAGTACATGAGGCATTATATGCCATCATTGCCGTTTTCATTGTGACAAAGGTGTCAGACGGGCTTATCGAAGGTATTAAGTTTTCAAAGACCGCGTATATTATTACTTCCAGGCCGGATGAAATCTCTGAGATGATTATGACTGACCTGAAACGTGGTGTGACTGGAATTAATGCCAGGGGTATGTATTCAGGAGAGGATAAACTCATGCTGTTCTGCGTAGTGAATAAGAAACAGATTGTTCTTCTTAAGAAGAAAGTAGACGAGATTGACCCTGACGCATTTGTAATCGTAAGTGATGCCCGAGAAGTACATGGAGAAGGCTTTCTTGAAAAAAATAAGTCTGTTGTTAATATGATGAAATGAAATTAAGTAAAATACAAAAAATTACACAAAAGAATGTAAAAATTTTCTGGTTTACTCTTTCATTTTTGGTAAAATTGTATTAAAATATGTTCTATACATTAAATTTTTAGGTTAAAACGGAAGAATAAACACTAATAGTGAGAAGGGATTGAGGCTTAATGATATCAAATCAGGTTCTTCAGAATACTCTTGAAGGATTGAAGGAAATTTCAAGGACAGATTTTTGTGTAATTGATACGGAAGGGAAAGTAGTTGCCAGCACTTTTTCTGATTTTGCCATTGCAACGGTAGATGTACAGGCTTTTATTGAATCACAGGCTGACAGTCAGCTTGTGAAAGGCTACCAGTATTTTAAAGTTTGTGATGATTATCAGCTGGAGTATATCCTGGTTGCCCATGGAGATGATGAAGACACATATATGGTCGGCAAACTTGCGGCTTTTCAGATTCAGAATCTGATCGTGGCATATAAGGAACGCTTTGATAAGGACAGCTTTATCAAGAATCTGCTGTTGGATAACCTTCTGCTTGTAGATATTTACAACAGAGCAAAGAAACTTCATATTGACGCGGATGTACGTCGTGTAGTAATGATCCTTGAGATGCCCCAGGAGAAGGATCACAGTTCAATTGAAAGCGTGAAGAGTCTCTTTGGGGGAAAGAGTAAGGACTTTATTACTGCTGTGGATGAAAAAAGCATCATTATTGTTAAACAGCTGGAGGATGATGAAAATTATCCGGAAATGGATCAGCTGGCACATGCGATCCTGGATACTCTGGGAATGGGCAATGATGGTGTCACACATATGGCGTATGGCACCATTGTCAATGAACTTAAGGAGGTTTCACGTTCTTATAAAGAAGCGCGTATGGCTCTTGACGTAGGTAAAATATTCTTTGGAGACAGGGAAGTCATTGCATACAGTTCCCTTGGAATAGGACGTCTTATTTATCAGCTTCCCATACCTTTGTGTAAAATGTTCATTAAGGAAATCTTCGGAGGAAAATCACCGGATGACTTTGATGAGGAAACACTGGTAACTATTGACAAATTTTTTGAGAACAGCCTGAATGTTTCAGAAACGTCCAGACAGCTTTATATCCACAGAAATACTCTGGTGTATCGTCTTGATAAGCTCCAGAAGAGTACAGGTCTGGATTTACGTGTGTTTGAAGATGCCATTACATTCAAAATTGCCCTTATGGTTGTCAGATATATGAAATATATGGAAACGCTTGAATATTGACCTGGTTCAGAGACCTGCCCCAAATGGCAGGTCTTTTATACATGAAATTATGTTGGGTTCAAAAGAAGCCATACGGATTGCTCCGTGCTTGGCACTCCCACAATCCTGCATCTTGAAATATGAAGATTATATGAAAAATACAATCCCCACTTGAAATTGGATTTGATATATATTACAATAATGTTACAAAAATAAGCCTTGTGATGCCCGAAATGATTCGGGCATTATTCAGGCGGGGAGGAAGTACCTATGATAGATCTTATAGATGTAAGCAAATCCTATGGCCCAGGCCTGCCGGCTGTAAACCATGCCAACTTACATGTTGATAAGGGAGAATTTGTTTTTGTAGTGGGCAGCAGTGGTTCCGGGAAAACTACACTGATCAAACTTTTACTGAAAGAGCTGGATTCCACTTCCGGTCAGATCATAGTCAGCGGAGAACGGCTTGAGACTATGAAACACAGACGTGTGGCTAAATACCGCAGAAAGCTTGGAGTAGTTTTTCAGGATTTCCGGCTTCTGAAAGACAGGAATGTATACGAGAACGTAGCTTTTGCACAGAGAGTGGTGAACCGTCCAACACGTGTGATTCGTAAGCGTGTCCCTGAAGTACTCCAGGAGGTAGGACTTGCCGGTAAATATAAATCTTTTCCAAATGAACTTTCCGGAGGAGAACAGCAGAGAGTGGCTTTGGCAAGGGCACTGGTAAATCGCCCGGATATTCTTCTGGCTGATGAGCCTACGGGAAATCTGGATCCAAAAACATCCGAAGAAATTATGAAACTTCTGGAACAGATCAATGACAGAGGTACGACCGTTCTTGTGGTAACTCATAATAAAGATATTGTAAATGCTATGAGGAAGCGTGTCGTTACCATGCACGACGGCATAATTATCAGTGACGAGAAAGAAGGAGAATATCATGAGGCCTAGCACAATTTGGTACACCCTGAAACAGGGCATCAAAAATATTAAGAGAAACTGGATGTTTTCCATTGCTTCCGTAATCACAATGTCAGCCTGTATCCTTCTGTTCGGAATCTTTTTTTCTATTGTGACGAATGTAAACCATATTGCACATAAGATTGAGGAAGAGGTTCCTATTACAGTATTTTTTGATGAGGGCACTTCCATTGAGCAGATTAAAGAAGTAGGAAAGAAAATCAAAACGCGCCCGGAAGTTGAGAAAATTGAATATGAATCTGCTGATGAGGCCTGGGAGAAATTTAAGGATAAATATTTTGAAGGTTCTGATGCTGCTGAAGGATTCAAGGATGATAATCCCCTTGTGAATTCTTCCAATTACCAGGTATATATGAATGATATTACAAAGCAGCCAGAACTGGTAGAGTATATAAAGAGCCTTGATTATGTAAGAGAAGTAAATCAGTCTCAGGAAGCCGCCAGAACTCTTGGCAGTATTAATAAGATTGTATCTTATGTTTCCATTGCAATCATTATACTTCTTCAGATAATTTCTGTTTTTCTTATCAGTAATACTGTTGCAGTGGGAGTTGCAGTCCGTAAAGATGAGATTGGAATAATGAAATATATTGGTGCGACAGATGGATTTGTAAGGGCACCTTTTCTTCTGGAAGGTATGGTGCTGGGACTTATAGGCGCGACAATTCCTTTGATCGGATTATATTTTGGATATAATGCAACGGTTACTTATATTTTGACTAAGTTTAATGTACTTATCGGCTCCGTGAATTTTATTCCGGTATCACAGATATATAAAACTCTGCTTCCCGTGGGACTGGAGCTTGGAATCGGTATTGGACTTCTGGGAAGTTTCTTTACAATAAGAAAACATTTAAGAGCATAGGAATGAATAAAATCGGTTGTGCTGATTGGAAATGGATGATATAATAAATCGAGTTGATCATAAACAAAATTCTAAAAAATAAATGAGGGTAGGAATATGAGAGAATATGTTATTACAACAGACAATAACTCGGATCTTCCGGAAAATTATTACAGGGAACATGATGTTGGCTGTATGTATCTGAGCTATGCCATGGATGGGAAGAATTACACCCATGATAATTTTCTTCCAGTTCATGAATTTTATGATGCAATGCGTCACGGTTCTATGCCAACCACTGCACAGGTTAATCCGGAGAATGCCCGTTCTGTTCTGGAACCATATCTTAAGGCAGGAAAAGATATTCTCCATATTGCATTTTCCTCCGGCTTGAGCGGAACCTATAACAGTGCCAGAATTGCCGCAGAAGAACTGAAGGATGAGTATCCCCAGCGTAAAATCATTGTAATTGATTCGCTGAGTGCATCTCTGGGGCAGGGAATGCTTGTATATTTGGCTCAGGAGAAGAAGGAACAGGGGCAGGATATGGAAGCTGTGGCAGAATGGGTGGAGAAGAATAAGCTTCATATGGCCCATTTATTTACAGTAGATGATTTAAATCATCTGTACAGAGGAGGCCGTGTATCCAAAACAACTGCAGTGGTTGGAAGTGTATTGAATATTAAACCTGTACTTCACGTGGATAATGACGGAAAGCTGATTCCTTTGGGCAAAGTCCGTGGGAGAAAGAAATCTCTCCTGGAGCTTGTAAAGCTGATGGATAATAAAATAGGAAGCTTTCGCGGTACCTGTGACACAGTATTTATAAGTCATGGAGATTGTGAAGAAGAAGCACAGTATGTAGCGGAAAAAGTAAAGGAAAAATATAATGTGAAAACCATGATTATTAACCAGGTGGGAGCTACAATAGGAGCACATTCTGGTCCGGGTACTATGGCATTGTTTTTCCTTGGTGATGAAAGATGATATTTTAAAAGCAATCGTAACCGATTGCTTTTATTTTTATGAAAGGAAGAATGAAGTTATGAAAGAGCAGGGACATTCGCAATCCGCTTTACTGCATGCTCATGAAAACAGCACAAAAGGCGGCACTGCTTTCAAATTACACTCAGAATTTGCCCCCACCGGAGACCAGCCGCAGGCCATTGAGAAGCTGGTCCAGGGCTTCAAAGAAGGCAACCAATGCCAGACTTTACTAGGGGTTACGGGCTCTGGCAAGACTTTTACCATGGCAAATGTCATCCAGCAATTACAGAAACCGACCCTCATTCTGGCACATAATAAAACCCTGGCAGCACAGCTTTACGGAGAGTTTAAGGAGTTCTTCCCGGAGAACGCGGTGGAGTATTTTGTGTCCTATTATGATTATTATCAGCCGGAAGCTTATGTGCCGTCTACAGATACGTATATTGCAAAGGATTCAGCAGTCAATGACGAAATTGACAAGCTCCGTCTGTCTGCCACAGCATCTCTGGTAGAGAGAAAAGATGTAATTATCGTATCTTCCGTATCATGTATTTATGGATTAGGAGAACCCAAGAATTTTGAACAGATGATGGTTTCCCTTCGCCCCGGTATGCAAAAAGACAGAGATGAGGTAATAAGGCAGCTTGTGGATATCCAGTATACAAGAAATGAAATGGATTTTCACCGTGGTACATTCCGTGTAAGAGGTGATGTGCTTGAGATCATTCCTGCCAGTGAGGCAGATACGGCCATCAGAGTAGAATTTTTTGGAGATGAAATAGACAGGATATCAGAGATAGATGTGCTTACAGGGGAGATAAAAGGAATAAGAGAGCATGTGGCGATTTTCCCCGCATCTCATTATGTACTTCCTCCGGAACAGATCCAAAGGGCGACTGAATCAATAGAAGAGGAACTGAAGGAAAGAGTAGACTATTTTAAAAGCGAAGGTAAATTACTGGAGGCACAGAGAATCTCCGAAAGAACAAATTTTGATATTGAAATGATGAAGGAAACAGGTTTCTGCTCCGGAATCGAAAATTATTCCCGACATCTGTATGGACTGAAACCAGGACAGCCTCCATATACACTGATGGATTATTTTGGGGATGATTTTCTTCTTATTATAGATGAGTCCCACAAGACAATTCCTCAGATAGGAGGAATGTATGCAGGAGATCAGAGCAGAAAGCAGACTCTGGTGGATTATGGCTTCCGTCTGCCTTCTGCTAAGGATAACCGTCCTTTAAGTTTTCAGGAATTTGAATCCAGGCTTGATCAGGTAATGTTTGTGTCTGCAACACCGGGAGAATATGAACACGATCATGAATTACTCCGGGCGGAACAGATCATTCGTCCTACCGGCCTTCTGGATCCCAGAGTAGAGGTCCGTCCTGTGGAGGGACAGATTGATGATCTGATCAGTGAAGTTAACAAAGAAACGGACAAAAAACACAAAGTACTGATTACGACTCTGACCAAACGTATGGCTGAAGATCTGACAGAGTATATGAAAGATGCGGGGATACGCGTCAGGTATCTCCATTCAGATATTGATACTCTGGAACGTGCGGAAATAATCAGGGATATGCGTCTGGATGTATTTGATGTGCTGATAGGAATCAATCTGCTGAGAGAGGGACTGGATATTCCGGAAATTACACTGGTAGCTATTCTGGATGCGGATAAAGAAGGCTTCCTTCGTTCTGAAACTTCATTGATACAGACAATCGGCCGTGCTGCCAGGAACAGCGAGGGTCATGTGATCATGTATGCAGACAATATGACAGATTCTATGCGCCAGGCTATAAATGAGACAGAACGAAGACGTGCAATTCAGGAGAAATATAATCAGGAACATGGAATTACTCCTACTACAATTAAGAAGGCAGTCCGCGATGTGATCGCAGTATCCAGGGCTGTAGCTGAGAGCGAAGTGAAGCTGAAGAAAGATCCTGAATCCATGAACCGTAAGGAGCTCACCACTTTAATTTCCCAGGTGGAAAAACAGATGAGATCGGCAGCTGCAGACCTGAACTTTGAGCTGGCAGCAGAGCTTAGGGATAAGATGATCGAATTGAAAAAAAATCTGGAAGAAATGCAGTAAAAAATCCAGAAAATAAAAAAATTTTAAAAATTATATTGACAAAACTTTCTCATAGTGCTATCTTTAGACCATAGATGTTAGCACTCCATATTAATGAGTGCTAACAATCAAAAAGGCAGTAAAGGAAGATGGATTCATGGAAAAGGAATTAGATGATCGTAAAAAGAAAATACTAAAAGCAATCATCAAGACCTATATGGAGACCGGCGAACCGGTTGGGTCACGAACCATTTCCAAGTTTGCAGATTTAAATGTAAGCTCTGCCACAATCCGGAATGAAATGTCAGACCTGACAGATATGGGTTATATTATTCAGCCTCATACTTCAGCAGGAAGGATTCCTTCTGATAAAGGATATCGACTCTATGTAGACGAGTTGATGAAGGAAAAAGAATCAGAGATTCAGGAAATTAAGAATCTTATGATCGAGAAAACAGATCAGATGGATAAAATGCTCAAGAAAGTGGCGAAGGTTCTGGCATCCAATACAAATTACGCAACTATGATATCTGTTCCTCAGTACAGTGGAAGCAAAGTGAAATTCATCCAGCTTTCAAGGGTTAATGATCTTCAGCTTGTAGCTGTAGTAGTAAGTGACAATAACGTTGTCAGGAACCAGATTATTAATCTGGATGAAGAAATGGATGATCAGACGATCCTGAAATTAAATCTTCTTCTTAACACGAATTTGAATGGTGTTCCTATTCAGGATATCAATCTTGGAATGATTGCCCGTCTGAAAGAACAGGCAGGAATACACAGTTCAGTGATCGCAACAGTTCTGGATGCTGTAGCGGCAACGATTCATGTAGATGAAGATGATATGCAGATATATACTTCAGGTGCAACCAATATTTTTAAATATCCGGAGCTTGCAGATACAAGTAAGGCGAGTGAACTGATTTCTACATTTGAAGAAAAAGAGGAACTTGTAAATCTTGTAAAAGAGAGAATGTCAGATACGGAAAATACAGGAATTCAGGTTTATATCGGTGATGAGATGCCTATTCAGACTATGAAGGACTGCAGTGTTGTGACAGTAAACTATGAGCTTGGAAAAGGAATGCACGGTACCATTGGTATCATAGGCCCCAAACGTATGGACTATGAAAATGTGGTAGACAGTCTGAAGTCTTTGAAAGTCCAGTTAGATGAACTGATTAAGGATAAGAGTTAGAAAGGCGGTAATAGAAAGTGTCAGAGGAGACGAAGAGAACGCCTCAGGAAGAAGAGAAAACAGAGACCCCCAAAGACCAGGAACCTGTTGAAAAGAATCCTGAGAATGCAGAAAATGAGAAAGATGTGAAGGAGGAAGCAGCACAGGAGGAAGAAATCCCTGTAGAGGAAGATCCTGAAGAGGCTTCCCAGGAAGAAAAAAAAGACGGAAAATCCAAAACAGCTTTCTTTGGAAAAAAGAAAAAGGAAAAAGATAAATTTGAGCAGCAGATTGAAGATCTTACAGACAGATTAAAACGCAGTATGGCTGAATTCGATAATTTCCGCAAAAGAACGGAGAAAGAAAAAGCCAGTATGTACATCATCGGAGCAAAGGACATTGTAGAAAAGATCCTTCCCATTGTAGACAACTTTGAGAGAGGACTTGCCCAGGCACCGGAAGGAGATGCATTTGCCGATGGTATGAAGAAAATTTACAAGCAGCTGACTACCACTCTTGATGACTTGGGTGTGAAACCTATTGAAGCAGTGGGAAAGGAATTTGATCCTAATTTTCATAATGCGGTAATGCATGTGGAAGATGATTCTGTAGGTGAGAATATTGTTGTGGAGGAATTACAGAAAGGTTACACATATAAAGATTTTGTAGTCCGCCACAGTATGGTAAAGGTTGCAAACTGATGCCTGTTTATGAATTTGAAATTATCAGTGATTTGAATAAAACAAATATTATAGGAGGATAAAGTTATGGGAAAAATAATTGGAATCGACTTAGGAACAACAAACAGCTGTGTAGCTGTAATGGAAGGTGGACAGCCAACAGTTATCGCTAATACAGAAGGAGCAAGAACTACACCATCAGTAGTCGCTTTTACCAAGACAGGAGAACGTCTTGTCGGTGAACCTGCAAAACGTCAGGCAGTTACCAATGCAGAGAGAACCATTTCTTCCATCAAGAGACATATGGGTACAGATTACAAAAAGGCAATTGACGGCAAACAGTACTCACCTCAGCAGATTTCCGCTATGATCCTTCAGAAGCTGAAAGCAGATGCAGAAGGATATCTGGGAGAAAAGGTTACTGAGGCAGTCATTACAGTTCCTGCTTATTTTAATGATGCTCAGCGTCAGGCAACAAAAGATGCAGGTAAGATTGCAGGCCTTGACGTAAAACGTATCATCAACGAGCCAACTGCCGCAGCTCTTGCATATGGACTTGATAACGAGAAAGAACAGAAGATCATGGTATACGATTTAGGTGGTGGTACATTCGATGTATCTATCATTGAGATCGGTGACGGTGTTATCGAAGTACTTTCCACAAACGGTGATACACACCTTGGCGGTGATGATTTTGATAACCGTATTACACAGTGGATGCTGGATGAATTCAAGAGAACAGAAGGTGTTGAT
>JAXEUE010000167.1:0-5592 GCA_034115005.1 Blautia sp. | reverse complement strand
TGGTTATACAAGAATCGTAAAGATTGGACCACGTAAAGGTGATGCTGCAATGGAAGTTCTGATCGAACTGGTATAATTCCGATCTAAGGCAGGGCTGTGTACTTATGGTGAAAGCTATATGTGCACAGCTTTTTTGTTCACGCTCATACCTTTACATATCATAACAGAATGGTGTATAATGTCACAAAAATACAAAGGAAAATTTCAAAATAAAAAAGCTGTCTGTTTCAGAATTATTCTTTTTTGGGGACTGGTTATTTTGTTTAGTGTCGGTGCAACTGATGCTTACGCTTCCGAAAGTAAAAGAGAAAATAAAGTTTTTCAGTGGGAAGATTATAAAGTGGCGGCTCATGCATTGGGCGGAATGGATAATTTAACGTACCTGAACTCAAAGGAGAGCTTTGTTAACGCATATGAAAACGGGATAAGACTTTTTGAAGTAGATTTGTCCAGAACATCTGATGGAATATGGGTGTGCCGTCACAGCTGGAAGGAATCTCTGGGACAATGGAATGAAAATGATCAAAGAGTTCTGACCTATGAGGAATTTATTTCATCCTCCATTTACGGCCAGTACACGCCAATGTCTTTTGTGGATCTTCTTCTACTTTTAAAACAATACCCGGATGCATATGTTATGGTAGATTCCAAACAATATTCTGTACGAAGTTATCAGAAGACTGTGGAGGATTACGCTGAACTTCTGGAGGAAGCACAGAATGCCGGAGCAGAAAAAGAGATGAACAAGCTTATTCCTGAAATCTATAATCAGTCTATGTTTTCAGGAATTAAACTGATTTATGATTTTCCAGCGTATATTTTCTCTTTGTGGAAGGAATATACAAAGCAGGAAATAGAAGAAATCGCTGATTTCAGTAAAGAAAAAGGAATCCTTGCAGCTGCTGTATATTCCGATTACTGGACTGAAGAAATACAGGATATTTTTGATCAGCGTAAGATTCATGTTTTTGTTTATACTGTAAATGATATAAAAGATGCCCGAAATTATCTGAAACAGGGAGTACAGGGAATCTGTTCGGATTTTCTGCTTGATCCGGACCTGAAAACAAATAAGAAGGAAAATTAAATAACTATGAGGATAAGAGTAATGCTTGCTGTCTCTGCAGCAAAAATGTCTGGATACGTATGTAAAAAAATGGGCAGGCAGGGAGTAACCTGGGCCGGTAAGATTGCACTTGCAATCTGTCCGGATATTCTGGAACAGCTTTCTTCTCAGGTGAGAAAAGGTATTTTTGCCACCTGTGGTACAAATGGAAAAACAACAACCAATAATATGCTGTGTGCTGCACTTGAGGCGGAAGGACAGAAAGTGGTCTGCAATCATACAGGCTCCAATATGCTTAATGGTGTGGTTGCAGCATTTGTGCTTGCTGCAAAATGGAATGGAAAACTGGATGCCGATTATGCCTGTATTGAAGCGGATGAGGCATCTACACGTCATATTTTTCCAAGAATAAAACCGGACTATATGCTTCTGACCAATCTTTTCAGAGACCAGCTTGACCGTTATGGGGAAATTGATATTACAATGAATATTCTGGAAGAAATGATGAGAAAAGTTCCGGATATGAAGATTATTGTTAATGGTGATGATGCTTTGTCAGCATATCTTGCCATGGACTCAGGCAACGAGTATATTACCTATGGAATAAGCAGACCTGCGGTCAGATCAGCTGCCAGTGAGATACGTGAAGGACGCTTCTGCAAGCGTTGCGGAGAAAGGCTGAAGTATAATTTTTATCATTACAGTCAGCTGGGGGATTACTATTGCCCCAAATGTGGCTTTGCACGTCCGGATCTTAAATATGACGCACAGGATGTAAAAGTAGATGATCAGCTTAAGTTTCAGGTGGAAAACAAACATATTGTAGCTAACTATAAAGGATTTTATAATGTATATAATATTCTGGCAGCATATGCCGGAGTAAGAACTGCAGGTTTTCAGGCGGATCATTTTCAGGATATGCTGAATCAGTTTAATCCTGAAAACGGACGTATGGAGCAATTTCGTATAAAAGGAACAGGAATTATTCTGAATCTGGCAAAAAATCCTGCAGGATTTAACCAGAACATTTCTGCTGTTATGCAGGATACATCTCCCAAGGATATTATCATTGCAATCAATGACAATGCCCAGGATGGTACGGATATTTCATGGCTATGGGATGTGGATTTTGATCTTCTTTCAGATAAAAGTATCAAATCCATAACTGTCAGTGGAATCCGGTGTCAGGACATGCGTCTGAGACTGAAATATGTGGATATTTCCTCAATTCTGGAAGAAGATGTGGAAAAAGCAATCCGTGACCGTGTAAATGACGGAGTTGGCAATCTGTATGTGCTGGTCAACTATACTGCTTTGTTCAGCACAAGAAATATTCTTAAGAGACTGGAAGGTGAGAAATCATGAAAATTACCATAGGCCATTTATATCCTGATCTTCTGAATCTGTACGGAGACAGAGGAAACATCCAGTGTCTTATGAAACGATGCCAGTGGAGGGGAATAGAGGCAGAGACCATTCCCTTTGAGCTTGATGATAAAATTGATTTTTCAAAGCTGGACATAGTGCTTCTTGGAGGAGGTTCTGACAGAGAACAGATGATTGTCTGTGAGCAACTAAGGGAGATTCAGAAGGACTTTAAGAAGTATGTGGAAAATAATGGAGTGGTGATCGCAATCTGTGGAGGTTACCAGCTTCTTGGCAAGTATTACAAAACCGACCAGGGGACAATGCAGGGCCTGGATCTTGTTGATCTTTATACGGAGCAGGGCGAAGGACGGCTTATCCAGAATATTGTGCTGAAAAGTGATCTGTTTGATATGCCTGTGGTAGGATTTGAAAACCATGGAGGGCGTACCTGTATCAATAACAACAAACCACTTGGAAAAGTTCTGTATGGTGCGGGCAATGACGGAAAATCCGGTTATGAAGGAGTGGTTTATAAGAATGTGATCGGAACCTATCTGCACGGTCCCCTTCTGCCAAAGAACCCTCAGCTGGCTGACTGGCTGATTGCCCATGCACTCGAAAAAAAATATGGAAAGAAAATTGAACTTAAACCTCTTCCTGACAGTCAGGAAAAAGAAGCCAATGATTATATATACCATAGATTTGTAAGGGGATGAAAATGTCAAAATCATACAATCAGAAAGCAAAAATCCTTTATTTGGAAAAAATGATGGAGAAGACTACAGAAGACAGACCTTTTTCTATGCAGGAAATTCTCTCAAAGCTTGCAGAAGAAGGGATAAAGGCAGAAAGAAAGAGTATTTATGACGATCTTGACACTCTGCGTGATTTCGGGATGCAAATCTGTTTCCGGAGAGGAAAAGAAGGAGGTTATTATCTGAACAGAACAGGTAATGTTTCCAGTTTATCGGATAATGAAATGGAACTATGTCAGAATAATTCATCTAAAGAAATAAAACTTCTCTGCAATAATAATGCTCTGAGTGAAATTCAGCATGCTTTTGGTTCAAAAATCCAGTGTAAGCAGAAGAATGATGATGAATTTCTGATTACTGTAAAGGTGGAACAGGATTGCAGGTTTTACGGATGGCTGGCTTCTATGGGAAGAAATGTCCATATCTGTAAACCGAAAAAAGCTGCAGCAATGTATCGAGATTATCTGAAAGGGATTGCCAGAGATTATAAAGGAATTGACAAGTAGAAAGGATCAGAGTATGAAAAAAAGAGCAACATTTATTTTTCTGGGAATTATCATGTCCTGTGGGCTTCTATCTGCATGCAAAAGTGATAAAGCCAAAGAAGCAGCAAACGAAAGTGCTCAGATAGAAGAGGAAGGTTTGGGTGAAAGAACAGAAGAGGGTGAAAAAGTAGAAGAGGAGACAACCGCAGACCAAACATCTTCTGATGAAGAAACTGATGAAATTCAGGAGAAAGAATCTGCCGGAACTATTGGAGTTCTTCTTCCACAGGAAGATGAAAATTACCAGACAGACTCCCAGACACTGAAAGAACAGATTGAAGAGGCAGGTTATGATGCAGAAATACAAAATGCCCAGGGAGATTCCGAAATGCAGATTTCCCAGATCAGAACTCTGGTTGAAAGCGGGGTATCAGCGCTGATTGTTAATCCTGTTGACCCTTATTCTTTGACAGATGTTCTGGAAAGTACATCTGAAAAGAGTATACCTGTAATATCTTATGATAAACTGATCCGTGACACTGCAGATATAAATTATTATGCCGCTTTTGATATGAGAGCAATCGGCAACCAGATTGCCGGGCAGATTGTAAAAGATAAGGATCTTGATAAGGCACGGGAAGAGCATCAGTCATATACCATTGAGTTTCTTATGGGCTCTCCGGATAATGAGCATGATTTATTTTTGTGTAATGGAATTTTTGAGAAACTTCAGGAATATATTGATGATGGTACATTGGTATGTAAATCCGGTAAAACTTCTTTTGATGACACAGGAATTATGCGTGGAAGTAATGAAGCCGCACGTAACAATATGGATTCTGTATTAACAGACTTTTATTCTGACGAAAAAACCCCGGATATAATTTGTACCGCATCGGACAGTTTTTCAGATGAAGTTATAAAGTTGCTGGAGGACAGGGGACTGGAACCCGGAAGTGAGGAATGGCCCATGATTACCGGATTTGGCAGCGAAGTACAGGCAGTAAAAAATGTTGCAGAGGGAAAACTTTCGTTTACAGTATATACAGACAGAAAGAAACTTGCAGAGGATGCTGTGAAAATGGCAATAGACAAGCTGAATGGGGATAAGGTTGATGTCAGAGATTACTCCCAGTATGACAATGGAGTGAAAATTGTTGGGACTTGCACTGAGGAAGGAGAACTGATTGATAAGGATAATTACCAGATTCTTGTTGACAATGGAACTTATACAGAAGATGAAATAGCACCTGCGCCCACAGCCACACCCACACCGAAGATTACAGTCTCTGCCAAACCTGGAAAGAATATGTAATTCTTATAAATAAAAAGAATCCTGTTTTGCAGGATTCTTTTTGTTCATTCACGAAAAACAAGGGAATTATCAGACATAGAATCAATGATCGCAAGAGATTCAAGACGGATTCCCATATCCCGGATCTGCTGACCACCTTTCTGGAAACCTTTTTCAATAACAATTCCGGCACCTTCAAGTGTGGCACCTGATTCTCTTACAATATCAATCAGACCAAGAAGAGCACAGCCATTGGCAAGAAAATCATCAATCAGAAGTACATGATCATCAGGTCCAAGAAATTTCTTTGACAAAATAACATCATATACTTTTTTGTGGGTGAAAGATTCAATCTTTGTAATATACATTTCTCCATCAAGATTCAGACTCTGGGCCTTTTTAGCAAATACAACAGGCACGTTGAAGTATTGTGCAGTGATGCAGGCGATTCCAATACCTGATGCTTCGATGGTTAGAATTTTCGTTATGGGACAATCGGAAAAGCGTCTTTTAAATTCTTTTCCAATTTCGTTAATGAGAGTAATATCCATCTGATGGTTTAAAAAGCTGTCTACTTTTAAAATATTGCCCGGTTTAACGATTCCGTCTTTTAAAATACGGTCT
>JAXEUE010000166.1:0-26677 GCA_034115005.1 Blautia sp. | reverse complement strand
GTCAAAAATGAAAACATATAACCTGAAAATTAAGGAGGAACACGAAAAATGAGTTTACAGGTGGAAAAAATGGAAAAAAACATGGCGAAGCTTACCATTGAAGTTTCCGCTGAAGATTTAGAGAAAGCTATGCAGAGTGCATATCTCAAAGCAAAAGGCAGAATTTCCATCCCAGGATTCCGTAAAGGAAAAGCACCAAGAAAAATGATCGAGCATATGTATGGAAAGGGAATCTTCCTTGAAGATGCTGTAAATGCCCTGATTCCTGAACATTACAGTAAAGCTCTTGAAGAATGTGACCTTGAGATCGTGTCTCAGCCTTCCATCAGCCTTACCCAGGCAGAACCAGGCAAGGATTTGATTTTTGCTGCCGAAGTAGCTGTAAAACCTGAGGTTACTTTAGGTGAATATAAAGGTGTTGAAGTTCCTAAGACAGAGATCTCCGTAACCGATGAAGAAGTAGAAGCAGAAGTTAAGAAAGAGCAGGAGAAGAACTCAAGAACAATTAATGTGGAAGACCGTCCTGCACAGCTCCAGGATATTGTGACCATTGACTTTGAAGGATCTGTGGATGGCGTGCCATTTGACGGCGGACAGGCTACAGAGTATCCTCTTACACTTGGTTCCAATACCTTTATTCCGGGATTTGAGGATCAGCTTGTGGGAGCTAAAGTTGGCGATGATGTAGATGTTAAGGTTACTTTCCCTGAAGAATATCAGGCAAAAGACCTTGCAGGCAAGGAAGCAGTATTCAAATGTGCGGTTAAGAAAATTGAAACAAAGGAACTTCCTGAGCTGGATGACGATTTTGCAAAGGACGTATCCGAGTTTGACACTCTTGCAGAATATAAGGAACATGTAAAAACTAATCTTGAAACAAAGAAAGAAAATGACGCAAAACGTGCAAAAGAAGATGCCGCTGTAGATAAAGTCATTGAAAATGCTCAGATGGATATTCCGGAAGCAATGATCCAGACACAGTGCCGTCAGATGCTGGATGATTTCAGCAGAAGAATGCAGTCTCAGGGATTATCTATGGATCAGTACTTCAAGTTTACAGGTATGACAGCTGAGAAAATGATGGATGATATGAAACCTCAGGCACTGAAGAGAATCCAGACAAGACTGGTTCTCGAGAAGGTTGCAGAGGTTGAGAATATTCAGCCTTCAGATGATGAATTAAATGAAGAAATTTCAAAGATGGCTGATATGTACAAAATGGAAGCAGATAAATTAAAAGAGGCACTTGGTGACCGTGAGCTGGAGCAGATAAAGAAAGATATGGCTGTTCAGAAAGCTGTTACTCTTATTGCAGATGCTGCAAAAGAGGTCTGATGATTTATTAAGCCAGACCGAAAATGGAGGCGTATTTATGAGTTTGGTACCTTATGTTATTGAACAGACAAGCAGAGGAGAGAGAAGCTACGATATTTATTCAAGGCTTCTTAAGGACAGAATCATTTTCCTCGGGGAAGAGGTAAATGATGTAAGTTCGGGGCTGATCGTATCCCAGCTCCTTTTCCTGGAAGCTGAAGATCCGGGCAAGGACATTCAGCTGTATATTAACAGCCCGGGAGGTTCTGTAACAGCCGGCATGGCAATTTATGATACCATGCAGTACATTAAATGTGATGTTTCCACGATTTGTCTTGGGATGGCTGCAAGTATGGGCGCATTCCTTCTGGCAGGCGGGGCAAAGGGAAAGAGATTTGCTCTTCCCCATTCTACGATTATGATCCATCAGCCATCCGGTGGCGCACAGGGACAGGCAACAGAGATCCAGATCGTTGCAGAACAGATCGCACAGACAAAGAAAATGTTAAATGAATTATTGGCTGCAAACACCGGTCAGCCTCTGGAAGTCATTGAACGTGATACAGACCGTGATAACTATATGACTGCCGAACAGGCGAAGGCATATGGATTGATTGATGGTGTAGTCATGCATAAATAATGCGAAAGAAAAGACTCCTGTAATTCACAGGAGTCTTATCTTGATTTTCAGGAAACAGTTCCGTGATGCTGTAATCCTGTTGCTGCGAACGGACTGTACAGTAACGTAATTTTCATATATGGAGAGAAAGGATAAACAAGATCCATGGCAGAAAAGATTAGAGAAGGAAAGGTCAGATGTTCATTTTGCCAGAAGACGGAAGATCAGGTCAGGAAACTGATCGCAGGCCCGGATGGTAAAACTTTTATTTGTGATGAGTGTATTGCTATCTGTTCAGAGATAATGGAAGAGGAATTTAACTCTTATGATCAGGAGGATGAGCTGGGTACAGATATTAATCTTCTGAAACCGGAAGAAATCCATGCCATTCTGGATGACTATGTTATCGGGCAGGATGAGGCAAAAAAAGCATTGTCAGTAGCTGTCTATAACCATTACAAGAGAGTAACCGCAGCCAGATCTTCCGATGTAGAGCTTCAGAAAAGCAATATTCTTATGTTGGGTCCTACAGGCTCCGGTAAAACTCTCCTTGCGCAGACCCTTGCCAGATTATTGAATGTGCCTTTTGCCATTGCAGATGCCACTACATTGACGGAAGCCGGATATGTAGGTGAGGATGTGGAAAATATTCTTCTTAAAATTATCCAGGCTGCAGATTACGACATTGAACGTGCTCAGTATGGAATCATTTATATTGACGAAATTGATAAGATTACCAGAAAGTCTGAGAATGCATCTATTACCCGGGATGTGTCCGGAGAAGGTGTTCAGCAGGCTTTATTAAAGATTCTGGAAGGAACCATTGCAAGCGTTCCTCCCCAGGGAGGACGTAAACATCCTCATCAGGAGTTTATTCAGATTGATACTACCAATATCCTGTTCATTTGTGGTGGTGCATTTGACGGAATAGAAAAGATCATTGAGGCAAGGCAGGATACAAAATCCATTGGTTTTGGAGCTGAGGTTTCTGCAAAAGAAGAAAAGAACATCGGAGAAATCTTAAAGGATGTGATGCCCGAGGATTTTATTAAGTTTGGTATGATTCCGGAATTTATAGGTCGTGTTCCTGTAGTTGTGACCCTGGATGGTCTGGATGAGGATGCTCTGATCAGCATTCTTAAGGAACCTAAGAATTCACTGACAAAACAGTATCATAAGCTCTTTGAACTGGATGGTGTGGAGCTGGAGTTTGAGGATGAAGCGTTGAAAATGGTTGCAGAGAAATCTCTGAAGCGTAAAACAGGAGCCAGAGGTCTGCGTGCAATTATGGAAGATTCTCTGATGGATCTGATGTATAGAATTCCTTCAGACAACACTATCCGAAAATGTATCATTACCAAAGATGTAATTGAGGGCACCGGTAAACCTGAAATTGTATACGGAGAGCCTCCTGCCGTGGCGAAAACAGGTGGAAACAGGCGCGTATCCCGTACACGCAAAAAGGGTAAGTCGGAAACTGCCTGATGAAGGGACTGAATAATAGATGACAAATCAGAATATTGTGCTGCCGTCCATAGCACTCAGGGGAACCACCATACTCCCGGGGATGATCGTTCATTTTGATGTAAGCAGAGAACGTTCTATGAAAGCAATAGAAGCATCAATGCTTCATGATCAGAAGATTTTTCTGATTACACAGAAAGACCCGGAAGTGGAATCTCCTTCAGAATCAGAAGTTTATCATGTAGGTACTGTAGGATATATCAAACAGGTGGTGAAACTTCCTCAGAATCTTCTCCGTGTTCTGGTAGAGGGAACCGGAAGAGCATTGCTCGTGAAATTTGAACAGGAATTTCCCTATATAACAAGTGAAATCTGCCCTGTAGATGAGGAAGAGGAGCAGATTCCCCAGCCTGTAGCTGAGGCAATGACCAGAAGCCTGAAGGATCTGTTTCATCAGTATTGTATGGAAAACGGCAAGATCGGCAAGGAACTGGTTGCACAGATTTTAAACACAGGGGATATAGAGGAACTGGTAGAGCAGATATCTGTTAATATTCCCCTTTCTTATGAGAACAGACAGAAAATACTGGAAGCTGTTTCTCTGGAAGAACGCTATGAAGTTCTGGGGGCTCTTCTTGCCAATGAAATTGAGATCATGGAGATCGGAAGAGATCTTCAGAAAAAAGTCAAGGCAAGAATTGATAAGAATCAGCGGGAATATATTCTCAGAGAACAGTTAAAACTGATAAGGGAAGAATTGGGAGAAGATAATACCGCAGATGATGCCGAGCTGTATAAGAAGCAGCTTCAGGAGCTGCAGGCCAGTAATGAAGTAAAAGAAAAAATTGCCAAAGAGATTGAACGCTTTAAGAATACAAATAATAATGTTGCTGAGAATTCTATTCTTCGAGGTTATATTGAAACCTTGCTGTCCCTTCCATGGGACAGGCATTCTGCAGATTCTGATGATCTTACGGAAGCCTGGAAGATTCTGCAGGAACAGCATTACGGCCTGAAAGATGTAAAAGAGCGCATTATGGAATTTTTGTCAGTCCGAAAACTAACCCATAAGGGAAAAAGTCCTATTCTTTGTCTGGTAGGACCACCCGGAACCGGTAAGACTTCCATAGCCAAGTCTGTGGCAGAAGCCATGCATAAGAAATATGTACGTATCTGCCTGGGCGGTGTAAGGGATGAGGCAGAAATCCGGGGTCACAGAAAGACATATGTGGGAGCTATGCCCGGACGGATCACGGTTGCACTTCAGCAGGCAGGTGTAAGTAATCCGCTTATGCTGCTGGATGAGATTGACAAGACCAGCAGTGATTATAAGGGAGATACCTCTTCAGCGCTTCTGGAAGTTCTTGATCCGGAACAGAATAAAAGATTTATGGATCATTATGTGGAACTTCCTCAGGATTTATCAGAGGTTCTTTTTATTGCAACTGCCAATGATGTTCAGGGCATTCCCCGTCCTCTTCTGGACCGTATGGAAGTAATAGAGATCAGCGGATATACGGAAAATGAAAAAGAACATATTGCAAAAGAGCATCTGATTCCTAAACAGATGGAAGAGAATGGAATTGCAGAAGGCACTCTGGCGATTCAGAATGCTGCTCTTAAGAAGATCATCAACAATTATACGAAAGAGGCAGGTGTACGTAATCTTGAGCGAAGCATCGGCCGGATCTGCCGTAAAACAGCCCGGGCCATTATGGAAAAAGGAAGAAAAAAGGTTACTGTAACATCAGGAAATCTGACCGATTTTCTTGGAAAAGAGCATTACAATTATTTAATGGCAAATGAAAAAGATGAAATCGGTATTGCCAGAGGACTTGCATGGACCCAGGTTGGGGGAGATACTCTTCAGATAGAGGTAAATGTGATGCCAGGCAAGGGAGAGCTTCTTCTTACAGGTCAGCTGGGAGATGTGATGAAAGAGTCTGCACAGGCAGGAATTACCTATATACGTTCCATAGCAGAGGATTATGGTGTAGGTCCGGAATTTTTCCAGGAAAATGATATTCATGTACATATTCCGGAGGGAGCAGTGCCAAAAGATGGCCCTTCAGCGGGCATAACTATGGCGACGGCTATTTTGTCCGCCATAATCAGAAAACCGGTGCGTGCAGATCTTGCAATGACCGGGGAAATAACCTTACGGGGACGTGTTCTTCCTATTGGCGGCCTGAAAGAGAAGCTTCTTGCGGCAAAATATGCAAAGATCAAGGAGGTACTTGTACCTGCTGGAAATAAACCGGATATTTTGGAACTGGACAAGGAAATCACCCATGGCCTTATGATTACTTTTGTCGGCAGTATGTCAGAAGTTCTGAATAAGGCACTGGTGCAGTGAGGAAAGAATGATTATAAAGAATGTATCCCTGGATATTGTCTGTGGTATTACAAGTAAGCTCCCGGATACCGGAAGACCTGAAGTAGCATTTGCGGGGAAATCCAATGTGGGGAAATCTTCCCTTATAAACGGACTTATGAACCGTAAATCACTTGCCAGGACAAGTGCACAGCCGGGAAAGACACAGACGGTAAATTTTTATAATATTAACGATATAATGTATCTGGTGGACCTTCCCGGTTACGGATATGCCAGAGTGTCCCAGTCTGAAAAAGAAAAATGGGGCAAAATGATAGAGAAGTATCTTCATACATCCAGAAATCTGAAAGCTGTTTTTCTTCTGGTGGATATCCGCCATGATCCGTCAGCCAATGATAAGATGATGTATGATTGGATTATGCATAATGGCTATGAACCGGTGATCATAGCCACTAAACTGGATAAACTGAAACGAAGTCAGGTTCAGAAAAATATAAAGGCCATCAGAGAAGGACTCAATCTTGGAAAGAATGGAATCCTGATTCCTTTTTCCGCTGAGACCAAACAGGGCAGAGATGAGATCTGGGCCCTTATTGAGGAACTGACCGGAATGAATGAGGCAGTTACCGAAAAAACCTGACACATAAATATATGAGGACAGAAAAATGGGAATTATCAAGGCATGCAAGCTGGGATTTGATTATCTTAAGTATGATGAGGACGGTAACGTGCAGGACACGCAGAGAGCCGTCGATGATATAAACCTGGACATTGAAGCCGGACAGTTCGTGGCAATCCTGGGACATAACGGTTCCGGGAAATCCACTCTTGCAAAGCACCTGAATGCTTTGCTCCTTCCTACGGAAGGAACCCTCTGGGTAGATGATATAGATACGTCCAGCGAACGGGAATTATGGAAAATACGCCAGCAGTCGGGAATGGTTTTCCAGAATCCTGACAATCAGATCATTGGTACTGTTGTGGAGGAAGATGTGGGCTTTGGTCCTGAAAATATGGGAATTCCCACAGAAAAAATATGGGAACGTGTGGAAGAAAGCCTGAAAAAGACAGGAATGACCGCTTATCGGTATCATTCCCCAAATAAATTATCCGGTGGCCAGAAACAGAGAGTGGCTATTGCAGGGGTTATGGCTATGCGGCCAAAGTGTATTGTTCTGGACGAACCTACTGCCATGCTGGATCCCAACGGCAGAAAAGAAGTTCTTGAAGCAGTCAGTGACCTGAACCGCCAGGAGGGTGTGACGGTGATCCTGATCACACACTATATGGAGGAAGTTGTACATGCAGACCAAGTTTATGTAATGGACGCGGGAAAAATCGTTATGGAAGGAACCCCCAGAGAAATTTTTTCCCAGGTCGAAACATTAAAGAAGTACCGACTGGATGTACCTCAGGTTACGCTTCTTGGACACGAACTGCACAAAGCAGGAGTAAACATATCTGAAGGATTACTTACTACAGAGGAACTGGTGAATGCCTTATGTCAATAGAATTAAAGAATGTATGCTATACGTACAGCCCGGGAACTGCATATGAGATTCATGCCCTGAAAAATATAAACCTTACCATTTTGGATGGACAGTTCATCGGAATCATCGGACATACCGGAAGTGGTAAATCCACACTGATTCAACATTTAAATGCCCTGATACAGCCGACCTCCGGAACAATAACCTATAATGGGGAGGACATCTGGGGAGAAAAATACGACCGCCGTAAACTGAGAAGCGAGGTGGGGCTTGTTTTCCAGTATCCAGAGCATCAGCTGTTTGAGAACGACGTGCTTTCAGATGTGTGTTTTGGCCCTATGAATCAGGGACTATCCAGGGCTGAGGCGGAGATTGAGGCGAAAAAAGCACTCCGGCATGTTGGATTTAAAGAGGAAAATTATAATAAATCTCCTTTTGAGCTATCCGGCGGACAGAAAAAAAGAGTTGCAATCGCCGGGGTTCTTGCTATGAATCCTAAAATATTGATTCTTGATGAACCAACTGCAGGGTTGGATCCCAGCGGAAGGGATGATATTCTGGAGCAGATCGCACAGCTGCACAGAGTAAGAGGGATAACCATTATTCTGGTATCCCACAGTATGGAAGATATTGCAAAATATACAGAGCGCCTTATTGTGGTCAATGACGGGGAAATCGCCTTTGATGATGTTCCAAAGGTAGTCTTCTCCCACTATCGTGAACTGGAAGCTATGGGACTGGCAGCGCCACAGATTACCTATATTATGCATGCACTTAAGGAAAAAGGATTGGATGTGGACGTGACAGCTACTACAGTGGAAGAAGCAAGGGAGAGTATTCTGGCTGCTCTGAAAAGAAGCCATTCTCCTCTTCTTTTTGAAAATAAGGTACAGACAGAATCTGAAGAGACAGGAGGAAAGGTACTATGATCCGTGACATAACATTAGGCCAGTACTATCCTGCTGATTCTGTACTTCACAGGCTGGATCCCAGAACCAAGCTTATAGGAACCATTGCGTTTATTGTTTCTGTATTTGTTTTTCATACATTGCCAGGTTATGCGGTTGCAACTGTATTTCTTATTGGAATGATCGTGCTGTCAAAGGTTCCTGTAAAATTTATGTTTAAAGGTCTGAAGGCTGTAGTAATGCTCCTTTTGATCACAGTGATCTTTAATATTCTGCTGACTCCGGGTCATATTCTGTGGAAATGGGGATTCATCCGGATTACGGAAGAAGGATTAAAACTGGCAGGAAGAATGGCTATTCGTCTTACTTATCTGGTGATCGGCTCTTCAGTGATGACACTGACCACTACGCCTAATCAGCTGACGGATGGCATGGAACGTCTTCTCCGTCCACTGAACAGAATTCATGTTCCTGTTCACGAGATTGCCATGATGATGTCCATTGCTTTACGATTTATTCCGATTCTTCTGGAAGAAACAGATAAGATAATGAAAGCCCAGATTGCCAGGGGTGCAGATTTTGAAAATGGAAATCTGATCCAGAAGGCAAAGAACATGGTTCCTCTTCTTGTGCCTCTGTTTATTTCAGCATTTCGAAGAGCCAATGATCTGGCTATGGCAATGGAAGCACGTTGTTATCATGGAGGCGACAACAGAACTCAGATGAAACCACTGCACTACCAGACCAGAGACTATATGGCATATCTGGTTATGTTCGTGTATCTTTTTATTGCCATCGGATTTCGTGTTGCAGGAATATAGACGAAATGAGGAGGGAGTGGAATGAAGAGAATAGGCCTTGTGGTTGCTTATGACGGTACCAATTACTGTGGGTGGCAGACACAGCCCAATGGAATTACGGTTCAGGGCGTGTTGAATGATACTCTGTCAGAGCTTCTTGGAGAAAAAATTGAGACCATTGGTGCCAGCCGGACGGATGCAGGTGTTCATGCCATGGGAAATGTGGCTGTTTTTGATACAAATACCCGTATTCCCGGGGAAAAGATCTCTTATGCATTGAACCAGAGACTTCCGGAAGATATCCGTATCCAGCTCTCAGAAGAAGTGGAACCCGATTTTCATCCCAGGTACTGCGACAGCGAAAAAACTTATGAATACCGGATCCTGAACCGGAAATTTCCTGTTCCGACAGAACGGCTGTACACATATTTTTATCATTATAAACTGGACGTTGATAAAATGAAAGAAGCTACTTCGTATCTTATAGGATGTCATGATTTTGCTTCCTTCTGCGGATCCAGGGCCCAGGTGAAATCCACTGTACGTACTGTAACGGCAATGGATGTCTGGAGAGATGGAGATCTTATTACTATCCGGGTTTCCGGAACAGGATTTCTGTATAATATGGTTCGTATCATCGCCGGAACCCTGATCGAGGTTGGAAATGGCCAGTATCCCCCGGAACACGTAAAAACCATTCTTGCAGCCTGCAACCGGGAAATGGCAGGTCCTACAGCTCCGGCTCATGGACTGACACTGATGGGAATAGAATTTTTTGATTCTTAAGGCTGAAAAATGTAAAAAAACAGTTGACAGAGAAATAACCTTATAATATAATAATTCAATGTGACGTAGTGCGGAAATACTTTAGCCAATAGCCCCGGCGAGAGTATTTATCAGCGGTTTCGGACATTTCCGCGGTTTACTGCACCGGCGTTTTACTTACTTATTTAAATTATTGTTTATAAATAACAGGAGGTAAGACCATGCTGACATATATGGCTAATCCAGATAAAATCGAAAGAAAATGGTATGTTGTTGACGCTGATGGATGTACTCTTGGCCGTCTGGCTTCCGGAGTAGCAAGCGTATTAAGAGGAAAGAATAAACCGCAGTTTACACCCCATGTAGATACCGGTGATTATGTGATCGTTATTAACGCAGACAAGATTAAAGTTACAGGAAAGAAATTACAGCAGAAAGTATATTATAAACACTCCGATTATGTAGGTGGAATGAAAGAAACTACATTAAAAGAAATGTTAGCAAAGAAACCAGAACAGGTAATTGAGCTTGCAGTTAAGGGAATGCTTCCGAAAGGACCTTTGGGAAGAACCATGTACAAGAAACTCTTTGTATATGCCGGACCTGATCACAAACACGAAGCTCAGAAACCGGAAGTTTTAACATTTTAATGAGGAGGTAGAGAACATTGGCTAGCGCAAAATTCTACGGAACAGGAAGAAGAAAGAAATCAGTCGCAAGAGTTTATCTTGTACCTGGAACCGGTAAGATTACAATTAATAAAAGAGATATTGATGATTATTTTGGATTAGATACACTGAAAGTTATCGTTCGTCAGCCTTTAACTTTAACAGAAACAGAAGGCAAATTTGATGTTCTGGTAAACGTACATGGAGGCGGATACACAGGACAGGCAGGAGCTATCAGACATGGTGTTGCCAGAGCTCTTCTTGAGGCAGACCCTGATTACAGACCTGCTCTGAAAGCAGCCGGATTCTTAACCCGTGACCCACGTATGAAAGAACGTAAGAAATACGGTCTCAAAGCAGCCCGTCGCGCACCGCAGTTCAGCAAGAGATAATCTGCTGTTCGAACCGTATCAAAATGGTTCAAAAACCCCGGAAAATCAAGGCTTTCCGGGGTTTTACCATATCTAAAAAGGCTGATACAGTTTGACCAAATTTAGCAAAACAAGAGCCGATTTTGGGGGTGTTTTAGAGGTCCTTTTAAGCTCTCTTTTCCCTCGTTTTTGGCTGTGGCAGTTTGGCATAGTTTGACTTAGTTTGAATAATTGAATATGAATTTGATACAGCACTCAGTATAAAATGACTGGGTGCTTTTTTTATTTCAGAAGCAACAGCAACAATCAGAGATGAGGTGAAGTCAATGAACACGCAAATCATGGTCATTGCAAACCAGAAGGGGGAGTTGGCAAAACCACTGCCTGCGCGAACCTTGGAATCGGTTTGGCGCAGGCCGGAAAGAAAGTCCTGCTGTATATCAGTGGTCCAATTCTGCGTCTGACGCGCATTTGAGGAGGATTGGGGCGAAAGGAGTGGAATGATTTGAAAAAGGGAGATACGATTCTGGTCCTTGTCTTTGTTTTCCTACTTACCACCTTGTGCGCCTGCGGACAGCAGTCGGTGCAAATAGAACAGCAGGAGAGCGATGTTGGTAAATCCACCAAGAGCTATGTAACCCAGGAGACGGAAACGTCTCTGCCTGAAAAACAAAGGAAATTGCTATTATTGAACTTTACAGTGAGGAAGGTTTCCGATGGCCACATCATATATGCGATAATCCGATTCAGATAGAGGTCACGTTTTCGCAGCGTTCTTTTTGCATAGAGAAAGCACCACCTTTCACTCAACATCATATCACAAAGTTTTCGTGAAATCGAGTTTTTAGAATTGATACCATAAACTTATATTTTAGAGAAGTTAGTAATACATTAATATGTATTGACAACAGTTATATACTGTTATATACTGTTTATAGATGGAGGAAAGAAAAATATGCATATTATCGTTAACAATTCATCTATGGTGCCCATCTATGAACAGATCGTAGATCAGATTAAGGCGGCTATTATAAGAGGAGAATTGACTCCGGACATGGTTCTTCCGTCAGTGAGGGCTCTTTCCAGAGAATTGAAGATCAGTGCGCTTACCGTGAAGAAAGCTTATGATAATCTGGAAGAGGAAGGTTTTACCATTACCGTCCATGGGAAGGGCACATATGTGGCCCCTTCTAATAAAGAGCTTATAAGAGAAGAAAATCTGAAGGAAGTGGAGAAAGACCTGGAAACAGCCATTTCCAGGGGAAAACGATACGGACTTGAAGATGGGGAGATCCGGAATCTTTTTGATATGATTATGGAGGATTATAATGCTTAAAATTAGCCATTTAAAGAAAAATTACAAGGGATTTTCTCTTGATTGTTCCCTTGAGGTAAAACCAGGGATGATCACCGGTCTGGTAGGAAGGAATGGAGCGGGTAAATCTACCACGTTTAAGGCCATACTTGGATTGGTTCATACTGATGGAGGAGAGATTGAACTTTTTGGAAAAAGAATTTCTGAAATTACTGTTGAAGATAAACAGAAGCTTGGAGTGGCCTTTTCTGATTCCGGGTTCAGCAGTTATCTTACAGTAAAAGGCGTCAGCCATATTCTTCAGGCTATGTACAGGGAATTTGATCCGGACAGATTTGTAAGGCAGTGTGAAATCCTGGGACTTGTTCAGGATAAGAAGATCAGAGAGCTTTCTACTGGTATGAAAGCGAAACTGAAGGTTCTTACTGCACTGAGCCACAGGGCTTCCCTTCTGATTCTGGATGAACCTACAGTAGGGTTGGATGTGGTTGCCAGAGATCAGGTGCTTAATATGATCCGTGAATATATGGAAGAGAATGAAAACAGTTCTATTCTGATCAGCTCACATATTTCCTCAGATCTTGAGAGCCTTTGTGATGATCTTTATATGATTCATGATGGTAAGATCATTCTCCATGAGGATACGGATGTACTGCTTGGAAAATATGCTTTGTTGAAAATATCAGAAGAGGTATATCAGAAACTGGATAAGCAGTATATTCTGAAAACAAGGAGAGAATCCTACGGATATAACTGCCTGACAAGTGAGAAACAGTTTTATATGGAAAATTATCCGGACATCGTAATTGAAAATGGAAACATTGATGATCTGGTCATTATGATGGAGGGTTAGAAAATGAAGGGATTACTGGTTAAAGATATGGAACTTCTGATGCAGCAGAAGAAGTTTTTTATTGTTGTTTTTGTTATGGGTGCCGTGCTGAGTTTTTCCGGAAGTGCGACTTTTGCCATAGGGTATTTCACGATTCTTATAGCAACCTTTGCCACAACTACTGTCAGCTACGACGAATATGAGAATGGCTTTGCTTTTCTGATGACCCTGCCTGTGACCAGGAAAGAATATATAAAAGAAAAATATTTTCTTGGGATTTCTCTAAGTGTGGCTGCCTGGTTTTTAGGTATGATCATTGAAGGAATCTGCTATATGGTACAATCTATGGACCAGAGCTTCTTTGAATTTATCATTTCTGCAGCAGCTATGATTCCTGTTGGACTTCTTATGGTAGCCTTGATTCTTCCATTTATCATTAAATATGGAGCTGAAAAAGGAAGATATATGGCACTGGGGATTCTGGTAGTTGTTTTTGCTGCAATCGTGATGATACCCAAAACACTGGGTCTGTCAGAAACGGCTATAACCGGGGCGTTAGATTCTGTTTTATCCATAGGAGTTTTTCCAGTTTTGCTCATTGCAGTAGCCCTTGTATTCGTGATATACTATATATCTTATAGAATAAGTACAGGGATAATGAACAAAAAGGAGTTTTAAGATACTATGAAGAAGCTAGTGACAGGGATTCTTGCACATGTAGATGCGGGGAAGACTACATTATCGGAGGGAATCCTGTATCTGACCGGTAAGATTCGTAAATTAGGAAGAGTAGACCATAAGGATGCTTATCTGGATACCTATGAACTGGAAAGAGAACGTGGGATTACTATTTTTTCCAAGCAGGCGGTATTTAAACTGGGAGATATGGAAGTCACTTTGCTGGATACACCGGGACATGTTGATTTTTCCGCAGAAATGGAACGTACCCTTCAGGTGCTTGATTATGCTGTTCTGGTGATCAATGGAGCTGACGGCGTCCAGAGCCATACAATGACTCTGTGGCGCCTTCTTGCACAATATAAGATTCCGGTATTTCTTTTTGTCAACAAAATGGATCAGGAGGGAACAGACAGAGAGAACCTTCTCAGAGAACTGAAACAACGACTGAATACAAACTGTGTGGATTTTTCAGGGGACAGGGACAGATATAAGTTTTTAGAAGATGTTTCTGTCTGTGACGAAGAACTGATGGAAAAATATCTGGAGACAGAGAAAGTATCGCAGGAGGATATTATAAGACTGGTCAGAGAACGTAAAATCTTTCCATGCTATTTTGGCTCTGCACTGAAGATGACAGGAGTTAAGGAATTTCTGGAAGGAATGGAACAGTACTGCAGACCACCCAGATATCCGGAGGAGTTCAGGGCGAAAGTGTTTAAGATCTCCAGAGATGATCAGGGGAACCGGCTGACCTATATGAAGATTACAGGGGGCGTTCTGAAAGTAAAAGAGATGCTTGCAGACACGGAGAAGGCAGATCAGATTCGGATTTATTCAGGAGCCAGGTTTGAGACAGTAAAAGAGGCACCTGCCGGAACTGTCTGTGCAGTCACAGGACTGTCACATACTTATCCAGGGCAGGGGCTTGGAGGAGAAAAAGAGTCAGATATGCCTGTACTGGAGCCTGTCCTGAATTATTCCATTATTCTTCCAAAGGGCTGTGATGAGCATGAGATGCTCATTAAGCTAAAGGAACTGGAGGAAGAAGAGCCACAGCTTCATATTGTATGGAATGAGCAGCTTTCGGAAATACACGCAATGCTTATGGGAGAAGTCCAGACTGAGATTCTGAAGCGTTTAATCTGGGAAAGATTCCATGTGGCTGTAGAATTCGGACCGGGAAAGATAGTTTATAAGGAGACCATTGCTGAACCAGTGGAAGGAATAGGACATTTTGAACCTCTGCGTCATTATGCGGAAGTTCATCTTCTGATGGAACCGGGAGAACCGGGCAGCGGAATGCAGTTTTTTACCGCCTGCAGTGAAGATGTTCTGGATCGTAACTGGCAGAGGCTTATTCTTACTCATCTGGAAGAGAGAGAGCACCCTGGAGTTTTAACCGGATCACCCATTACAGATATGCAGATTACACTGCTTACCGGGCGTGCTCATGTGAAGCATACAGAAGGCGGAGATTTCCGCCAGGCTACATACAGGGCAGTCCGCCAGGGCCTGAAGAAAGCCCGAAGTATTCTTCTTGAGCCTTATTATGAGTTTCGCCTGGAAATACCTTCAGAAAATGCAGGAAGGGCTATGACTGATATCCGTAAAATGCAGGGCACGTTTCAGTCTCCGGAAACAGAAGGGGATATGATGATTCTGAAGGGAAGTGCTCCGGTATCTGCTATGCGGGATTATCAGACACAGGTAATCTCTTATTCCAGAGGGAAGGGAAAACTGTTCTGCTCCCTGAAAGGATATGCCCCCTGTCATGATCAGGAAAAAATTGTGTCTGAGATTGGATATGACTCAGAAAAAGATCTGGAAAATCCCACAGGTTCTGTTTTCTGTGCCCACGGTGCAGGATTTCTTGTGCCCTGGTATGAAGTGGAAGATTATATGCATCTGGAGGGAATGACTGAAAAAGAACAAACTTTTAGAGATCCGGAACCCTCAGTCAGTAACAGACCTCAGAAATATAACGGAATGGGCAGTTATGAGGAAGATAAAGAGCTTCAGGCTATTTTTGAACGGACATTCGGACCGGTAAAAAGATATGAAAATCAGCCGGTGATGCGAAACTTTTCTGAAGACTCAAAGAAAAATTACAATAAATATACCTCTCAAAAGCAGGAAGAAAAGGAATATTATCTTGTGGACGGATATAATATTATTTATGCCTGGGAAGAACTGAGAGAACTGGCTCAGGCTAACCTTCATGCCGCGCAGAATAAACTGATGGATATTCTCTGCAATTTTCAGGGGTTTAAGAAATGCATTCTGATTCTTGTATTTGATGCTTACAGACTGGAAGGACATGCAGAAGAAGTGATTAATTATCATAATATCTATGTAGTTTATACAAAAGAGGCTGAAACTGCGGACCAGTATATTGAAAAGACCGTGCACAGGATAGGACACAAAAACCCTGTCACTGTTGCAACCTCTGATGGACTGGAACAGATAATCATTATGGGGCAGGGAGCACAGAGAATCTCTGCCAGGGAATTCAGGGAAGAAATAAGGGAAGTTCAGGATCAAGAGATTAAACAATGGCATGCTAAGAGAAAAAGCAGTAAAAACTTTCTTGTTGACAATGTTTCTCCGGAAATGGCAGACTACATTAATAAAGTACGGCTTGGAGACAAAAAAGTAAAATAACAATTTCTTTCTTGAAAAAAAGCAGAAGAGAGATTATGATAAATAATAACTTCTTATTTTTTATACCAGGGGAGGCGGCACACTATGAAAGAGCAGCTGACACAGAAAGATGTGGAGAAAATAGAGCAGGAAATAGAGCACCGTAAGCTTGTAGTCCGTAAGGAGGCTATTGAAGCGGTTAAAGAAGCCAGAGCCCAGGGAGACTTAAGCGAAAATTTTGAATATTATGCTGCCAAGAGACATAAGAACCAGAATGAAAGCCGTATTCGTTATCTTGAGAATATGTTAAAGACTGCAACCATAGTATCTGATACTTCCAATTCAGATGAAGTGGGTATGGATGATATTGTGGAGGTCTACTTTGAAGAGGATGATGAAGTGGAAAAATACAAACTGGTTACTTCTATCAGGGGGAATTCTATGGAAAACAGAGTAAGTATAGAATCTCCTATCGGAAAAGCTCTCATTGGCCATAAGGTGGGAGACAGGGTTGAAGTAAAGGTAAATGACAATTACAGTTATTTCCTGCAGATCCGTTCCATTGACAAGACAGGAGCAGAAGACGAGGAAATCAGAGGATTTTAGAGAAGAATCCCGCTTGCGGTGAATCCTGCAAAGCGGGTTTCTTTTTACACAGATTTAACGTTAAGGTGGGATAAATTTTACAAAGCAGAATTACATTGATGATATATGAATTTATACAAAGGAGTATTTGAAATGATATATTGTGTGGAAGATGAACGAAATATAAGGGAACTTCTGATATATACTCTGGAAACCACCGGATTTGAAGCAAAGGGATTTGGAAGCGGCGCAGAGCTTACGTCTGCATTAAAAGAAGAAATTCCGGAGCTGATTCTTCTGGATATCATGCTGCCGGGAGAAGACGGATACGCAATTCTGGAGAAACTGAAAAGTAATTTCAAAACGAAAAACATTCCTGTGATCATGGTTACTGCCAGAGAGGCTGAATTTGATAAGGTAAAAGGGCTGGAAGGAGGAGCAGACGATTATATTACCAAACCTTTTGGCATGATGGAATTTATAGCCAGGGTCAAGGCTGTTTTAAGGCGAAGCAGCTGTCAGAAGGAAGATCAAGGCTTAAGCTGTGGGGATCTTCATCTTAACATTGGGCGCCATGAAGTCCGGTATTGTGACAATAAAATAGAACTGACACGGAAAGAATTTGAACTGCTTGAGTATCTTATGGAAAACAAGGGAATGGTTATGACCAGGGATCAGCTTCTCTGCCATGTGTGGGGATATGATTTTGATGGAGAAACCAGAACCCTGGATGTCCATGTCCGTACTCTCAGACAGAAACTGGGAGAGGCCGGCGGTATGATAGAAACTGTCCGTGGCGTGGGATACAGAATAGGGGAATGAAGATGAGACAACGCATACTGAACCATACAAGTATCCTGATCATTATCTCTGTGGTTCTTACTTTTACAGCCGCAGGGGCAGTAATGTTTCATAAAGGTGAAATGTACATGGAGCAGGGAGTAAGAGATGAGACTGTTTACATTCAGATCGGAATAGAGGAAAAGGGAAATTCATTTCTTACAGATGAAGTGGGAAAGGCTACAGAAAGCAGGATCACCTTGCTGAAAAGGGACGGAAGTGTGATCTATGACAGTGAAAAAAATGAAAAAAAACTGGAAAATCACAGTAACAGGCCGGAATTTATTGAAGCACAGAAAAAAGGACGAAGTGAAATGATAAGATATTCCAGTACTTTGTCCAGACAGACTTTTTACTATGCTGTGAAGCTTAACTCAGGTGATGTACTTCGCGTTTCACGGACTATGGACAGTTTACCCGGTACTCTGGCATCAGGTTTTACCCTTCTTGGTATCCTGGCTGCGGCAATTCTCTTTCTGGAGCTTTTCCTGGTTCAGAAACAGACAGAGAAGATTATAGAACCCATTAACAGAATTGATCTGGAGCATCCACTGGAAAATGTATGCTATAATGAATTAAGGCCACTGCTAGGCCGTATTGACCAGCAGAACAGGCAGATTGATTCACAGATGGAAGAATTGAAAAATGCAGAAAATATGAGAAAAGAGTTTTCTGCCAATGTTTCTCATGAATTAAAAACTCCACTTATGTCTATTTCCGGTTATGCAGAACTGATGATGAATCATATGGTTCCTGCCGATAAAGTGCCAGAATTTTCTTCCAGAATCTATCAGGAATCTAAACGGCTTTCCAGTCTTGTTGCCGATATCATTCAGCTCTCAAGACTTGATGAAGATCGGGGAGATGTTCTTTTTGAAGAAGCAGACTTACATGAGCTGGGAGAAGAAGTGACCGGTAATCTGAAAGAACAGGCAGAAAAGAAACAGATTACTCTTAAATTTCAGGGAGAAACTGCCGGAGTCAGAGGCGTCCGCCATGTTTTATATGAGATGCTTTATAACATTACAGATAATGCGATCCGCTATACACCTCAGGGCGGGAAAGTAACAGTGTCTGTGGGAAAACGAAATGGAAAGCCGTATTTCTGTGTAGAAGATAATGGGATTGGAATTCCCAAAAATGAACAGGAAAGAATATTTGAACGTTTTTACAGGGTGGATAAAAGTCATTCAAGGGAAACGGGAGGCACAGGTCTTGGGCTGTCCATAGTCAAGCATGGAGCATCTCTTCATAATGCAAAAATCCATCTTGACAGTGAACCGGGAAGAGGAACGAAGATGGAAATTATCTTCAGATAATGACAAGTTCTTTATTGTGTATTGACAGAAAAACGGATATCGGAGAAAATATAACCGGATATTCCAGTAAGACGGAGGAAATTCAGTATGAAAAAATGGAAAAAGGCCACAGCAGGAATATGCTGTGTAATAAGTGTTTTTACATCCTGTGAAATCTCTGTATCTGCAGAAGAAGAAATTCCGGAGCAGAAGATCGTATACTGGTCTATGTGGGAAGAAGAAGAACCTCAGGCAGAGGTGATACAAGATGCTGCCATGGCTTTTGAGGAAGCAACAGGAATTTCCGTGGAAATTCAGTGGAAGGGGCGGGAAATCACATCTCTTATCGGTCCGGCTCTGGATGCAGGGGAACAGATTGATCTTTTTGATGATGATTATCAGAGAATGTCCCAGGATCATTCCTTTTATCTTGCTGAATTGGAGAAAATGGCAGATACGGTAGACTATGAGGAGCATGTCATGCCTGTCCTTCTTGACCAGGCGAAAGAATGGGGAAATGGAGAGCTATATGTTATGCCATATCAGCCTTACATTGCCGGGGTCTGGTATAATAAGGAACTCTGGGAAGAAGCAGGTCTTACAGAAAATGATATTCCAGGCACATGGGAACATCTTATACGCGTGTGCCGCAAGATCAGAAACAGTGACACCGGTCTTTATCCAATGACCTGTGATTCCAGATATGTAGATCTGCTTTATGGATATCAGCTGGCCAGATATATCGGTCAGGATAAAATGAAAAATATGATTAAAAACTGCACCTGGTCCCAGATGTCAGAGGCCCTTCAAGCTGCACAGGATATCAGGATGCTGTTTTTTGCCGGATATATGAGCAAACAGGCTCCTGCAGCATGGCCTCAGGGACAGAATGAAGTGGGAGACGGAGAGGCAGTTATGGTTCTTCAGGGTTCCTGGGTTCCAAACGAGGTGACTGAATATACAGGTACGGATGTGCAGTGGGGATTTTTTCCATGGCCTGCCGTAAAGGATGGAAGGAAGGGAAAAAACGGGGCTAAAGCTGTAATGGCAGGGGCCCAGGGATTTGGTATCACGAAGAGCTCCCGTATGAAACAGGAAAGCTTTGACTTTGCATCTTCCATATGCACAGGAGAGTTTGATGTGGAAATGACAGAAAAAGTTCATTCCATACCGGCAGACAGGGATAATACTCTGTGGCCTGAAATGATCGCCGATGCCAAACCATACATGGATGAAATGGACGGCCTTTATATGTGGGCAGCCGGCCTGGAGGAAGGAGATTACAGAGAAGAAATACAGTCAGAGCTTCTGAAACTTACCGGATTGGAAGAAACACCGGAAGAATTTATTGCTCATCTGGATCAGATGAATAAATGATTTCAATAATATTCCTAAGGGGTATCGTGTGCCTGAGGGAGGACTGAATGTTATTGTGAAAATACGGAAACAGTGCTAAGATAACAAGTGAGAAAATCCGTAAATTATAAAAGGTCAGGAGGAAACAGACATGGCAATTTTAGTTACAGGCGGTGCTGGTTACATTGGAAGTCATACAGTAGTAGAACTGCAAAATGCAGGATATGATGTGATTGTTCTGGATAACCTGAGCAACGCAAGTGAGAAAGCACTGGACAGAGTGGAAAAGATCACAGGTAAGCCGGTGAAATTCTATAAGGCAGATATCCTGGATCGCGATGTATTGGATCATATTTTTGATAATGAGAATATAGATTCCTGTATTCATTTTGCAGGACTGAAGGCAGTCGGGGAATCTGTGGTGAAGCCATGGGAATATTATAACAATAATATTTCTGGTACATTAACTTTGATTGATGTAATGAGACAGCATAATGTGAAAAATATTATTTTTTCGTCTTCTGCAACTGTTTATGGAGATCCTGCAGTTATTCCTATTACCGAAGAATGCCCCAAGGGACAGTGCACCAATCCTTATGGATGGACCAAATCTATGCTGGAGCAGATTCTTACAGATGTTCAGAAAGCAGATCCCCAGTGGAATGTAGTCCTTCTCAGGTATTTTAATCCTATCGGCGCACATAAAAGCGGTCTGATCGGTGAGAATCCAAATGGTATTCCCAATAATCTGATGCCCTATATTACTCAGGTTGCCGTGGGCAAATTGAAAGAACTGGGAGTGTTTGGAAATGATTATGATACTCCTGATGGAACAGGTGTAAGAGATTATATCCATGTTGTTGATCTGGCAAAAGGTCATGTAAAAGCACTTAAGAAAATACAGGATAACTCCGGACTGAGCATTTACAATCTTGGCACCGGAAAAGGATACAGTGTTCTTGACATTGTGAAGAATTTTGAAGAAGCTACCGGTGTAAAGATTCCATATGTGATCAAACCTCGTCGTCCCGGTGATATTGCCACATGTTATTCTGATGCATCCAAAGCAGAGAGAGAACTTGGATGGAAAGCAGAGAACGGCATTAAAGAGATGTGTGAGGATTCCTGGAGATGGCAGTCAAATAATCCCAATGGTTATGATGATTAACCTGAAATAATGGAAAATAAAAACCGGCCTCACTGGTATGAACAGTGAGACCGGTAATTTTTATATCATAGAGTATTACTGATATTTTCTGGATTTCTCAAACCGGGGCTCGCATGTCAGCTCTGCTCCTAATTTGCGAAACTGGAGGACGTCCACCTGTGAGAGAAGAACAGAGGTATGAACCTGGCATCCTTTTAATCTGGGAATCTGTTCCAGCGCCAGTCTGGCATCTTCATTATCTGCCGCACTGATGGATAATGCAATCAGAGTCTCATCAGAATGAAGCCTTGGATTTTTGCTTCCCAGGTATTTTGTCTTCAATGCCTGAATGGGTCTTAAGGCTTCCGGAGATATGACATGCTTTTCATGACTTATTCCTGCAAGTTCTTTTAATGCATTTAAGATTAACGCAGAAGAAGCTCCAAGGAGATCTGAAGTTTTTCCTGTGATGATCCGTCCATCAGGAAGTTCCATAGCTGCAGCAGGTGCTCCTGTTTCTTCAGAACGCTTCAGAGCAGCAGGAACAACTTTCCGGTCTTCTTTCGAAATATGAGCCTGATTCATCAGAAGTTCAATCTTATACACTTCCTCTTCTTTTCCTGTTCCCTCAACCAATGCATCCATACTCTTATAATATCTGCGTATGATCTCCTGACAGGCAGCCTCCTGGCAGATCCTGTCATCTGTAATGCAGTTTCCAGCCATATTTACACCCATATCTGTAGGAGACTTGTATGGGCATTCTCCCATGATCTTTTCAAAAATAGCCTGAAGTACAGGGAAGATCTCCACATCACGGTTATAGTTTACGGTTGTTTCTCCGTACGCCTCCAGATGGAAGGGATCGATCATATTAATATCATTAAGGTCTGCTGTAGCAGCTTCATAAGCCAGGTTCACCGGATGCTTCAGAGGAATGTTCCAGATGGGAAAAGTTTCAAATTTGGCATATCCGGCAGTTACTCCGCGTTTATATTCGTGGTACAGCTGGGAAAGGCATGTTGCCATTTTCCCACTTCCCGGACCGGGGGCTGTGACAACCACCAGCGGTCTTGATGTTTCGATATAGTCATTTTTTCCATAACCTTCATCGCTTACGATCAGGGATGTGTTATTGGGATATCCGGGAATCAGGTATAAAATATAAACACGGATACCCATATTTTCCAGACGTTTCTTAAAGGCATCTGCGCTTTCCTGACCTGCATACTGGGTAATACAGACACTTCCCACATACAGTCCCCGCTGTGTAAACACCTGTATCAGACGAAGCACATCTTCATCATAGGTAATGCCCAGATCTCCACGGACTTTATTTTTGGCAATATCTGAGGCACTGATCGCAATAATAATCTCAGCCTGGTCAGAAAGCTGCATAAGCATCCTGAGCTTGCTGTCCGGCTGGAAGCCTGGAAGAACTCTGGATGCGTGGTAATCATCAAAAAGCTTGCCTCCGAATTCCAGATAAAGTTTGTTGCCAAACTGGCTGATTCTTTCCCGGATATGTTCAGACTGCATTTTTAAATATTTGTCATTATCAAATCCTGTATTCATTTGTTAGTTTCCTTTCCAATCACATGTTTAAAAATACTTTGCCAATAGTATACTACAAAAAAGAAGGTTTGTAATACACAAATTATTAAAAATTCAGAGTATTTTCTTAATATCCCAGTTGATTTATAAGGAAATTATCTTTATAATAAAAAAGATAACAAGAGGAGGAATAAGATGGATAATATGGATAGTAATCCAAACAGTAACCGCCCTGATAACAACAGGGAACCGGGTAATATGGATCCAGATAAAAAACACCAGTCGATTCTTGCGTTTCTGATATGTCTTCTGATCACTCTGGTCTGTTTTGCATTATTTACCAATATGTTGAAAGACAATTCCAGTGAGATTTCTTATGACAAGTTTATTGAGATGGTAGATAAGGATCAGATAAAAGAAGTGACTCTTCAGTCTGACACCCTGACTATTGTTCCGAAACATCAGGAAACGGAATTCCAGGAGAATGTTTATTATACCACCCAGATGGAATCAGTCGATAAGCTTACTGAGCGTCTGGAGGGCACGGGGATTGAGTTTCATGCAGAACCGCCGGACGCATTTGGCGAATTTGTTGCCATGCTTGTAAGTGTACTGCTTCCTACAGTACTACTGTTTGTTCTTTTAATGGTATTTATGCGCCGTATGAATAAAAACGGAGGGATGATGGGAGTAGGCAAGAGCCGTGCCAAATCGTACATTCAGAAGGATACGGGCATTACATTTAAGGATGTGGCAGGCCAGGATGAAGCCAAGGAATCTCTGCAGGAAGTTGTGGATTTTCTGCATAATCCCGGCAAATATACAATGATCGGCGCCAAACTTCCCAAAGGAGCTTTGCTTGTAGGACCTCCCGGAACAGGTAAGACTCTTCTTGCCAAGGCTGTTGCAGGGGAGGCTCACGTGCCGTTCTTTTCCCTTTCCGGTTCGGAGTTTGTGGAAATGTTTGTAGGTGTAGGAGCTTCACGAGTCCGGGATCTTTTTGAGGAAGCGAAGAAAAATGCGCCATGTATTATCTTTATTGATGAGATCGATGCAATCGGCAAGACCCGTGATTCTCATTACGGAGGCAATGATGAACGTGAACAGACACTGAATCAGCTCCTTGCTGAGATGGATGGTTTTGACACTTCCAAAGGACTTCTGATCCTGGCAGCGACCAACCGTCCTGAGGTTCTGGATCCTGCACTTCTCCGTCCGGGACGGTTTGACAGGCGTGTGATCGTTGACCGGCCTGATCTGAAGGGACGTATTGAAATCCTTAAGGTTCATGCCAGAAATGTTATGCTGGATGAAACGGTTGATTTTGAAAATATTGCTCTTGCAACTTCAGGTGCAGTAGGATCTGACCTGGCTAATATGGTCAATGAAGCTGCAATTCTTGCAGTAAAAAATGGAAGGCGTGCAGTATCCCAGAAGGATTTTCTGGAAGCAGTTGAGGTTGTTCTTGTGGGAAAAGAAAAGAAAGACAGGATTCTGAGCCGTCAGGAACGTAGGATCGTCTCCTATCATGAAGTGGGCCATGCTCTTGTCAGTGCCCTTCAGAAGGATGCGGAACCTGTGCAGAAGATAACCATTGTACCCAGGACTATGGGGGCTCTTGGATATGTAATGCAGGTTCCTGAAGAAGAGAAATATCTGAATACTAAGAAAGAACTGGAAGCTATGCTGGTGGGATATCTTGGAGGCCGTGCTGCTGAGGAGATTGTATTTGATACAGTTACCACAGGCGCTGCCAATGATATTGAACAGGCCACCAAGGTTGCCCGTGCCATGATCACCCAGTATGGTATGTCGCAGAAATTCGGCCTTATGGGGCTTGCTTCTCAGGAAAACCAGTATTTAAACGGCCGCACGGTGCTTAACTGTGGTGATGACACGGCAACAGAAGTAGATCATGAGGTTATGACTCTTCTTCACAATTCCTATGAAGAAGCCAAGAGACTTCTTCTGGGACACAGAGAAGCTCTGGACAAGATCGCAGAATATCTGATCCGAAAAGAGACTATTACAGGTAAGGAATTTATGAAGATTTTCCGTGCCGTGGAGCAGGGAATGGAGATTCCTGAAAATCTGGATGATCTTGTGCTTCCTGTGTCTGAGAAGGAAGAGAAACCTGATACAGAGGAAAAACATATTCTGTAGAATTATATTGATACCTTTAAAAGCCGGGGAGATCCCGGCTTTTGCTGACTTAAACAGATTAACTGCTTTTTTCGGAATTAGATGGAGGAACAGGCTATGTTTCAGATCGAAGAAGAATTAAAGAAGCTTCCGGCAAGTCCCGGTGTTTATATTATGCACGGGGAAAAGGATGAGATCATTTATGTAGGAAAAGCCGTAAGCCTGAAAAACCGTGTGCGCCAGTATTTTCAGAGCAGCAGAAATAAAGGGGCCAAAATTGAGCAGATGGTCACGCATATTACCCGATTTGAGTATATTGTTACAGACTCGGAGCTGGAAGCCCTTGTGCTGGAGTGTAATCTGATTAAAGAACACCGTCCAAAATATAATACAATGCTCAAGGATGACAAAAGCTATCCATTCATAAAGGTAACGGTAAATGAAACTTATCCCCGGGTATTATTTTCCAGAAGAATGAAAAAGGACAAAGCCAGATATTTCGGGCCTTACACAAGTGCAAGTGCAGTTAAGGATGTAATAGAGCTGGTAAGAAAGCTGTATAAGGTCCGTTCCTGCAGCAGGGTTCTTCCCAGAGACTGCGGAAAGGACAGACCTTGTCTCTATTATCATATGAAGCAGTGTATGGCCCCCTGTCAGGGTAAAATCAGCCAGGAGGAATACCGAAAAAATATTAATGAAGTACTTCGGTTTCTGAATGGAGATTTTGAACAGACTATAGAGGAACTTACCGATAAAATGATGGCAGCATCTGAGGAGATGCGTTTTGAAGATGCTATGGAATACAGGGATCTGATCTCCAGCATCAGAAAAATTGGTGAACGTCAGAAAATCACCTCTTATGGGGAAGAAGATAAGGATATTATTGCAGCTGCTATGGATGAAAGTATGGATTTGAGAGATCAGGATGCAGTTGTTCAGGTCTTCTTTGTGAGAGCAGGTAAACTGATCGGAAGAGAACACTACTATCTCCATGTGGCCAGAGGAGACACCAAGGCTCAGGTTTTATCCAGTTTTCTGAAACAGTTTTATGCAGGCACTCCATTTATTCCCAGAGAGATTATAATACAAAAAGAAATTGAAGATGCCAGTCTTATTGAAGAATGGCTCAGTTCCAGAAAAAAGCAGAAAGTTTACATCCGTGTGCCCAAAAAAGGGACAAAGGAGAAACTTGTAGAACTGGCAGAGGAAAATGCCAAAATGGTTCTCAGTAAGGACAGAGAGAGAATCAGAAGAGAAGAAGGAAGAACCATTGGGGCAGTTCATGAAGTGGAAAACTGGCTTGGACTTACAGGGCTGAACCGTATGGAAGCATATGATATTTCCAATATTAATGGATTTGAATCGGTAGGTTCTATGGTGGTATATGAAAAAGGAAAGCCCAAACCCAGTGATTATCGTAAATTCAAACTGAAATGGGTACAGGGACCCAATGATTATGCCAGTATGGAGGAAGTGCTTACAAGACGCTTTACACATGAGGGGAAAGACGAATTTGACAGCTTTTCCATTATGCCGGATCTGATCCTTATGGA
>JAXEUE010000165.1:0-4440 GCA_034115005.1 Blautia sp. | reverse complement strand
TGCTGGTTACTGAAAAAATATTTACGGGAATTACCATTCATGCAAAAGTTCTCTACGGTCTTCTTTTAGACCGTATGGGAATGGCGGTAAAAAATAAATGGGTCGATGAAAGAAACCGGATGTATGTTGTTTATCCGATTCAGGAAATCCAGAAAGACATGGGAGTAACCAGAAAAAAAGCAAGGGAATGTCTGACAGAGCTTGAAAATGCCGGACTTATAGAAAAGCATTTTAGAGGCATGGGGCTGCCAAGCATTTATTACGTAAAAGACTTTGCGGTAGCGTGAGTAAGAAATGTCCATTATGGAACTACTACCGCAGGAAAGGAGAAAATATGGATCAGAAATTGACATTTCGATACTTTTACGGGAATGAAGCTGATCAGTACAGCTTCTACCGGATACCAAAACTTTTATTCAAAAATGAATATTTTAAAAATCTGAGCAGTGATGCAAAGATATTATACGGTCTGATGCTGGATAGAATGTCTTTGTCAATCAAAAATCAGTGGTTTGATGAACAGAACCGGGCATACATCTATTTTTCCATTGAAGATATCATGGAACTGCTGAACTGTGGAAGGAATAAAGCTGTAAAATCGCTGCAAGAACTGGATGATGAGAATGGAATCGGTTTGATTGAAAAGCGCAGGCAGGGATTTGGAAAAGCAAACATCATATATGTAAAAAGCTTCATGGTCTATGAGGAACAGGCGGAACAATCAGCAGAGGAAGCACAGAAGTTTACAAAACAAACCAATGTTGATACTCTGGAAGATGCAGAAGTTTATAAAACAAACTCCATGAAGTCCCAAAAACAAACTTCAAGAAGTCCTGAAAATAAACTTCAAGAAGTTTGCAATTCAAACTCTAATTATAATAATACTAGCGATATTAAAGAGAGTAAGAATAAATCTGATCAAATCATATCTGATGGAGAAAGATCCGATACCGATGTGCAGGATATTCTGTCTGCCTATCAGGAACTGATCAAAGAAAACATAGATTATGACTCCCTGATTATGGCTCACAAGTATGACGAACCATTGATCCAGGGAATCTATGAGCTGATCGTAGAAACGGTTCTGTGCAGCAATGAAAAGATCCTGATCGCAAGTAACTGGTATCCGGCAGAACTGGTACGCAGCAAGTTTTTAAAACTGAATTATTCCCACATCGAGTATGTTCTTGACTGTTTCAAGAAGAATACATCAAAGGTGAAAAATATCAAGAAATATATGCTGGCAGCATTATTCAATGCCCCGACAACGATCGATGGGTACTATAAGGCAGAAGTGAATCATGACATGCCGCAGTTTGCTGTCTGACTGAGAGGAGGAGAAAGATGTTTTGTTTAAAGCTCATTGGGAAAATATTATTGATTCCGGTCTGGTTTATTCTCATAATCGTGGGAATACTCGTTAAGCTGGTTGTGAATATGGTTTCAATTGCTAAATCATTTGTGGTGCTTGGACTGGTAGCTTTGGCAATAGGAACGATTATCTGTTACCAGGATTGGGTGCAGGTTGTATTTTTGTTCTGTCTGATCGTTTCAGCATTTCTGGTTTTGTATGTAAGTGTATTTATAGATGCTGCGATTGATCTGGCCCGGGAAAAATTAGTGAGAATATTGTTAGCATAGAGGAGGAGAAGAACCATGATTAAAGAAAATGATTATATCCAATTACCACCGCTTCGTAGAGATACGGATTTGAAAGTGGTTATGGCATTGTGGGAATATGTAAAGATGCCAGAAGAATCCAGGCAAAAGGTCTTAGCATTTTTAGATGAATCAGAAAAGAATAATCCAAGTGGGGAGCTTCCCCCACTTGATTATCTGCAATCACTTCCTGTTGAAGATATCAATGATTTTGATAAAGTTATGGGAAAGATTATTAATGACATTATTGTAGAAGCATGTGATCTGGCTTGTTGGGTATATGTCTGTAAGTTTATAGAAGGATTGTCATTGGAACAGATTGTGGATCAGAATAGAAGCGCAGAACAGTTTATAGCTGCTCTATTCTCTATGTTTGATAAATACATAGATATTCCTGATAACGATAGTAATAATATCAGACCATCATGAGTAAATTGATGCAGAACTGGGAATAAATATGCTATACTAATGTAGTTCCTTATTTTTTTACCTGTATACTTCGTTATACCTAAGTATTTTACATTGGAATATACAATCTGATAAGTTTCCTTAATTATAAGTACAATAAGGGTATCATATCGGAAATGAGGTGTAGAATACTTGCAAGCTGAGAACTATATTATTGCCAGAATTGAGCAGTTGTGTGAAAAGAAGAAATTCAGCAGGTACAGGCTCGCTCAGAAATCTGGTATTGCCCAGTCATCTATTTCTACATTGCTTAACAGGAAGAGTGTTCCAACGATTCAGACTCTTGAGAAAATATGTGAGGGATTCGATATCACCCTTGCCCAGTTTTTTGCAGGTGATGAAGAAATTCCTGATTTAACAGCAGATCAGAAACAGCTGCTTTATGACTGGAATGCGATGGACGAACATCAAAAAGAGCTGGTAAAAGCGTATATACAGGGCATTATTAGAAAATAGGGACGTCTGTGCTGAGGGATGGCATAGTACGTCCTTATTTCAGCTTTGGGGGTTTTTATGAAAAGAAGTAATATTTTATGCTTTGTACTTATATTAGGGATTACGCTTTGTGGTTGTCAGACGCAACCTGCAAAAACATCAACAACAAAACAACAGTTGGATCAGATGGATTATGAATCTGATGATGACTTTGAACTGTCTCTTCAATCATCAATCGGTAAAGAACAATGCTTTATTTGCGGAACACCGGCTGGTGGACTTCTGGAATATTATAAAAAATTCGATTCAATTGGGATTATCCATTGGGCCGATATGTCAGTCACTGACACCCGGATCCGAGAATATGATGATAATGGAAATGAGAAGATTGATTCTGGGCATATGAGCACAATGATAAATTCTTTTGGAGAGGATTATGGTTCTATTATGACACACTCTCAACCGGATAGATGTATTGCGGAACCAAATATACGCCTTGGGGAGAAAGATAAGATAGACTGTGAAACGCTCAAAGATCAATTGTGTCAGGATTGTCTGGATAAGGTGTGTAAATTTTATGAAGACCAGGTAAACAGTGATAATGATGAATATCTGGAAAGCACGGGGTACTCGCTGATTGATTTTACAACAGGAGAACTTTATACCCTATCTGATCCGTATCAAGGATATAGTATTCGGGATTATATGATCCGATATGATTATAGAGAACAGGGAGACGGAGAAAAATATATAGATTTGCTGATCTTCTATGCTCCGATCCGGGGAGAGGAAGGTTAAGAAAAGAGGAAACTATGCAGACAAGGCAGTAGGCAATACAATATTGCCATTCATTTCAAGATGTATATGAAGATTATCCTTTTCATGATGATAACTGGTGTGTTATGCGTCATAAGGGAAATAAGAAAACATTTGCGCTTATTTATGATAAAGATGGTTATGTATGGATAAATGTAAAATGTGATCCGGAATGGAGAGAGTTCTGGAGAAATGCTTTTGAATCTGTGATCCCAGCTTATCATATGAACAAGACACACTGGAATTCTATTATCTTGGATGGCTCTGTTCCTGATAAAGATATCTGGCGGATGATCGGGGAAAGTTATGATCTGACGAAAGGAAAGAAAAAATGAGGATATTAGTAGATGCGGATTCCTGTCCTGTGGTGTCAATCGTAGAAAAAACAGCAAAGAAATATGAAATCCCTGTTGTTCTTTTATGTGATACAAACCATGTTTTATATTCAGATTACAGTGAAGTAATCACAGTGGGAGCCGGTGCTGATGCAGTAGATTTTAAACTGGTCAGTCTGTGCCAGAAAGGAGACATTGTTGTAACGCAGGATTATGGTGTCGCGGCAATGATTCTGGGAAAAGGTGCTTATGGTATCCATCAGAGCGGTAAATGGTATACAAATGAAAATATAGATCAAATGCTGATAGAGCGATATCTAGCGAAGAAAGCCAGAAACGCAAAGAAAAAACGTCATTTGAAAGGTTCGTCTAAAAGGACGGAGGAAGACGATAAAAGGTTTGAAGTGTTTTTGAATAAATTGATTGAGATGTATATTAAGGATAGGTAGCAGAAAAATAAGGACGTAGGCTTTCACTCCCCTATGTCCTGCTTATTCTATTCCAATTCTACAAACTGAAATTGAACAAAATCGCTGCGCGATGGCCTGCCAAGGCTGTGGCGCAGCTTTTTACTTTTTCTAAAAAAGGCAGTGACAGGATTGGCCCAAGATAGTATTGTTAAAGTACCACCAATAACAAACTTCAAACACGGGCTTAGTCCCAACAACTGCCTATGAAAAGAATATCATCTTTAGGCTGCTTACACAAGCAGTTTTATTTTGCAAAT
>JAXEUE010000164.1:0-5789 GCA_034115005.1 Blautia sp. | reverse complement strand
CAGGAATTATTTCCTAAACCTGTAAAGCCACATCCGTTGTTACATCCACAATTGTTTCTTTCTTCACCGCATCCACAATTTGTAGCAGCTAAATCACTCATGTTAAATCCTCCAGAATTTCTTTACACTCTATCATATGTTTTAAGAGCAAATGTGTTACTTTATTAAGTTGACAGAAAAAAAAGATTCATGTATAATATATTTAACAATTATGTAAAAAAAGTGAAATCAATGTCTGAAGGAAAAGGATGTGTATTATGAAGAAGAACAGGATAAGATCAATGTTATTTTTGATTCTTTCTATGATCTTTGTTTTGACAGTGGGATGTATGACTGTATCAGCTGAAACAAAGACAGGTTTTGTTACGGAAAATGGAAAAACATATTACATAAATAAAGACGGCTCCAGACAGAAAGGCTGGCTGAGCCTGAATGGAAAGAAATATTATTTTAATAAAAAAACAGGAGTACAGCTAAAAGGCTGGGCCAAGGATTCTTCAGGCAAAGTCATTCGCTATTTCACAAAAGGATCTGGATGTATGGTTACCGGATATCTTACAGATTCAAAAGTACATATCAGATATTTTGAACCGGATACGGGACTTCTTACAAGAGGCTGGAGAACTGATAAAAATGGAAAGAAGCAGTATTTTACCAGTGGTTCCGGTGTGATGGCACAGGGATGGATGGAGAACAGCAAGGGCGAGAAGCGCTATTTTGAAAAAAAGACAGGCTACATGCTGACAGGCTGGCAGACTCTGTCCCAAAAGAAATATTATTTTAAATCTTCCGGTATAATGGTATGCAACCAGACTCTCACCATTGAGGGAAAAACATGGAAATTTGATAAAAACGGTGTGGCAACTGCTGTAAAAAAAGAGGAAGAAGTACAGGAAGCAAAAGTATATGATTCTCATAACAACCGTTATTATACTATGAAGAAAGAATATTTTACCCATCCTGGAATTGCAGATGGCAGCATATCGGACCTGGAGCTTCTTGCAGCTGTATGTGATGCAGAAGCCGGTGATCAGGGGCTTGTGGGTATGGAGGCAGCTGCATTGACTGTACTGAACCGTTCCATAGATAAAACCAAGTGTTTTCCTTCCGAATTGCGTTACATCATATATCAGACAGGGCAGTTTGCTGTGGTAAGTGATGGCGCACTTTTAAGACGTCTGAAGGGGAAGTTTGAGGAACCTGTACTTGCACGTAAGGCGGCTCAGGCGGCTGTGAAAATATTTAATGCGTATAAAACAAACGGCACAAAGAGAGTTTTAAAAGGATTTAAAACAAAGGATTTTGATTATAAATATTTTATGACGGAACCGGCTTTTAAGGCACAGAAGCTTGACTTTGATAAACTTACGTATGAGAAATATATTGACCACGTTTTCTTTACAGAATGGATCAGCGGTTAGTTTTGAAGATAAAATATAACGAAAAATTCTTGACAAATAAAAATCCTGTTTGTATACTTTCAGATATATGATGAAAAGCACAGATGGGAAAGAGTAACGTAAGGGAAGCAGACAGAGAGCAGCCGGCTGGTGAGAGGCGCCTGAGGAACTTATGTGAATACCTCCCGGAGCTCCGCACTGAAATTCAGAGATCATTTCTCAGATATGGACATTAGGCTGCGGCGGTATGGCATCCGTTAAAGTGCTTAAGTAATGTTTCATTACTTATTGAGGCAGGAAATGCGAGTTTTCTGCGAATTTAGGTGGTAACACGGGACCCGGTTCTCGTCCTAAAGGGACAGGAACCGGGCTTTTATCATTTATTCAGGAGGAAGAAATTTATGACAGTATGGGACGAGCTGAAAGCCCGTGGCCTCATTGCACAGGTAACAGACGAAGAAGAGATCAAAAATATGGTAAATAACGGGAAAGCCACATTTTATATTGGCTTTGATCCTACCGCCGACAGTCTTCATGTGGGACATTTTATGGCACTTTGTCTGATGAAACGTCTGCAGATGGCAGGAAACAAACCTATTGCACTTCTGGGTGGCGGAACGGCTATGATCGGTGATCCGTCAGGCAGAACTGATATGCGTAAAATGATGACAGTTGAGACCATTCAGCACAATATTGAATGCTTCAAGAAACAGATGGGACGGTTTATTGATTTTTCAGATGGAAATGCCCTGATGGTAAATAATGCTGACTGGCTGATGAATTTAAATTATGTGGAAGTTCTCCGTGATGTGGGGCCTCATTTTTCCGTAAACCGTATGCTTACCCATGAGTGTTATAAACAGCGTATGGAGAGGGGACTTACATTTCTTGAATTTAATTATATGATCATGCAGAGCTATGATTTTTATATGCTGTATCAGAAATACGGCTGTACCATGCAGTTTGGCGGGGATGACCAGTGGGCCAATATGCTGGGAGGCACAGAACTGATCCGCCGTAAGCTGGGTAAGGATGCATATGCCATGACCATCACCCTTCTTCTTAACTCAGAGGGTAAAAAAATGGGAAAAACCCAGTCTGGTGCTGTCTGGCTGGATCCTGACAAGACATCTCCCTATGACTTCTATCAGTACTGGAGAAATGTGGATGATGCAGATGTGATTAAATGTATGCGTCTTCTTACTTTTCTGCCTCTTGAGGAAATTGATGAGATGGCGAAATGGGAAGGAAGCCAGTTAAATAAAGCCAAGGAGATTCTTGCTTATGAGCTCACATCTCTGGTTCATGGTAAAGAGGAAGCAGACAAGGCACAGGCTGGAGCAAGAGCTCTTTTTTCAGGTGCCGCTGACACAGCCCATATGCCTACCACAGAACTGACAGAGGATGACTTTACAGATGGTGCCATTGATGTGATCACCATGCTGGTAAAGGCAGAACTTGTACCTACCCGTTCTGAAGGACGCCGTGCCATTGAACAGGGCGGTGTGAGCATTGAAGGAGAAAAGATTACAGATATTAAGCACACTGTTTCCAGAGACGAGATTGGAACTGATGGAATCATACTGAAACGTGGAAAGAAAAAATTCCAGAAAATATGTATAAAATGATCAATTTAACTTCTAGGAGGAAATAAACATGAAGAAATACGGAGTAAATGAAATTCGTCAGATGTTCCTTGATTTTATGGAGAGTAAGGGACATCTGGTAATGAAAAGTTTTTCCCTGGTTCCTCAGGGCGATAAGAGTCTTCTGCTGATCAATGCAGGTATGGCTCCGTTGAAACCATATTTTACAGGTGCAGAGAAGCCGCCCAGGACACGTGTCACCACATGCCAGAAATGTATCCGTACAGGAGATATTGAGAATGTAGGTAAGACCGCACGCCATGGTACATTCTTTGAAATGCTGGGAAATTTCTCCTTTGGAGACTACTTTAAGAGAGAAGCACTGCACTGGTCCTGGGAGTTTCTTACAGAAGTTGTAGGACTTGATCCTGACCGTCTGTATCCTTCCATATATCTGGATGATGAAGAAGCCTTTGAAATCTGGAATAAAGAAATCGGAATTCCTGCCGAGCGTATTTTCCGGTTTGGCAAGGAAGATAACTTCTGGGAACATGGCGCAGGTCCATGCGGCCCATGTTCTGAAATATACTATGACCGTGGTGAGAAATACGGTTGTGGCAAACCAGGCTGTACGGTAGGCTGCGACTGTGACCGGTATATGGAAGTGTGGAATGATGTATTCACACAGTTTGAGAATGACGGAAACGGCAATTATACAGAGCTGAAGCAGAAGAATATTGATACAGGTATGGGACTGGAACGTCTGGCTGTTGTTGTTCAGGATGTGGATTCTATTTTTGATGTGGATACTATCTGTTCCCTTCGTAATCTTGTATGTGAGATCGCAGGAAAAGAATATGGTAAAACATACGATGACGATGTATCCATCCGTCTGATCACAGACCATATCCGTTCAGCCACATTTATGATCTCTGACGGAATTATGCCATCCAATGAAGGAAGAGGCTATGTGCTTCGCCGCCTGATCCGCCGTGCTGCCCGTCATGGTCGACTTTTAGGAATTCAGGGTTCTTTCCTGGCTAAATTAAGTGAGGAAGTTATAAACGGTTCTAAAGCAGGATATCCGGAACTTGAAGAGAAGAAGGAATTTATCTTCAAGGTACTGACAAATGAAGAAAACCAGTTTAATAAGACCATTGATCAGGGCCTTCGTATTCTTGGAGACCTGGAAGGGGAAATGAAAGAAGCAGGACAGAAGACCCTTTCCGGAGAGAATGCTTTCAAGCTTTATGACACATATGGATTTCCTCTGGATCTTACAAAGGAGATTCTTGAGGAAAAGGGCTACGATGTAGATGAGGATGGCTTCCACAAGTGTATGGAAGAACAGAGAGTCAAAGCCCGTACAGCCCGTGAAGTTACTAATTATATGGGAGCAGATGCTACTGTTTATGATCAGATCGATGTTAATGTTACCACTGAATTTGTGGGCTATGATCATCTGAAATATGATTCAGAGATTACAGTGATCACCACTGAGACTGAGCTTGCCGATTCACTGATGGAAGGCCAGAAGGGTACGCTTTTTGTTGAGAAGACACCATTCTATGCAACGATGGGCGGCCAGGTCGGTGATACAGGTGTTATTGAAACAGCCAATGGTAAATTTGTGGTAGAGGATACCATTAAGCTTCGTGGAGGGAAATTCGGTCATGTAGGACATATGGAGTCAGGTATGATTTCCGTAGGAGATAAGGTTTCCCTTACAGTCAGCGAATCAGCAAGAAGAGACACGGAGAAAAACCACAGTGCAACACATCTTCTTCAGAAAGCACTGAAGACTGTTCTTGGTTCTCACGTAGAACAGAAAGGATCTCTTGTTACTCCTGACAAACTTCGCTTTGATTTTGCACATTTCCAGGCAATGACACCGGAAGAGATCAGGAAAACAGAAGAACTTGTAAATAAAGAGATTCAGGCGGATCTTAAGGTACAGACAGATATTATGGATCTGGAGGAAGCAAAGAAATCCGGTGCAATGGCTCTTTTCGGAGAAAAGTACGACCAGAAGGTGCGTGTGGTATCTATGGGCGACTTTTCTAAAGAACTTTGCGGTGGTACACATGTTGCGAATACAGGTTCCATTATGCTCTTTAAGATCGTGTCCGAGTCCGGTATTGCAGCAGGTGTGCGTCGTATTGAAGCACTGACTGGAAACGGAGTTCTGGAATATTATAAGAAAGAGGAACAGCTCCTTCACGAAGCATCAAGAGCTCTGAAAGCAAATCCTTCTGACCTTGTGGAAAAGATTGGACATCTCCAGAGCGAAGTAAAAGCTCTTCAAAGTGAGAATGAATCCCTGAAAAGTAAACTTGCACAGGGTGCCCTTGGAAATGTTATGGATAAGGTTACAGAAGTAAAAGGCGTGAAGCTTCTTGCTGCCAGTGTGGAAGGTGTGGATATGAATGGACTTCGTGACCTTGGTGACCAGCTGAAAGAGAAGCTGGGAGAGGGTGTTGTACTTCTTGCTGCAGTAAATGACGGTAAAGTTAATCTTCTTGCAATGGCTACCGATGGAGCTCAGAAAGCAGGAGCACATGCCGGCAACCTTATTAAAGCAGTGGCAGCTATTGTCGGAGGAGGCGGTGGCGGCCGTCCGAATATGGCTCAGGCAGGTGGTAAAAATCCTGAAAAAGTAAAGGAAGCAATTGCATCTGCTGCCACAATTCTGGAAGGACAGCTGAAATAAAAATTTTTGCAAATTTAACCAAAAGTTGTTGACGAACCTTTAGTCTATGATATATAATATCTTTTGTGCAAGAAAAATACCCAGACAGTTGTA
>JAXEUE010000163.1:0-4305 GCA_034115005.1 Blautia sp. | reverse complement strand
ATAACTTGCTATATGTCCGGAGTAGAGCGAATATGTACACACCGAAAGGGAAAACAAAAACGCAAAAGCGAAGGAGATAAAGGCAATGACAGACAAGACCATGAACCAGATTGAAGAGATGAAGAAGCAGACCATCGGAGTCGAGATTGAGATGAACAACATCACCCGCGAGAAAGCAGCCCGCCTTGCAGCGGAGTATTTTGGCACAGGCCGCTACGAATACACCGCCCGCCGCAACGGATACGAAACCTGGAGCGCCTGGGACGCGCAGGGTCGCGAGTGGAAAATGCAGAAGGATGTCAGCATTCACGGAGCCGACAGCCAGAAATGCGAACTGGTTACCCCGATCCTGAACTACTCCGATATCGAAACCCTGCAGGAACTGGTCAGACGCCTTCGCAAGGCCGGTGCCAAGAGCGACTACACCAGAGGCTGCGGAGTCCATTATGGATAGTTTTGAGTTATTGGAAAGTTTTCTGAGAATGCTAGTGATTATCAGCACTTTCATTCCAGAAACTTTCCATAACATTTTACTTACAATAGTTCACAAGCCAGGATAATAACTCCTTGTTTCCTTTGTAATCTATCTTGTCGCTGTCCACGGCTGGTACGGCTGCACTTGCTTCTTCTACTGCCTGACGGATCTGTTTACTATCTGTTCTCGCATAGATTTCTGTGGTTTTCATATGCTCATGTCCTAAGATATCTCGGATATAAATCAGGTTTTGATTCATTTCCAGCAGCATCATGGCCTTCGTGTGTCTTAGGCAATGGGGAGAGAGTTTTTCTGGAAACTCCAGTGGATGCTTTGCATGAACCAGATCGATATATTTTTGAAGAATGTATGTGATTCCAGCTCTCGTGAACTGCTTGCCGCTTCGATTTACAAAAAGATATCGTTCCTGTTGAATAACAGTAAGTAGATTTTCTTTCTCCATATAGGTTTTAAGTAGGTCACTCGCTTTAGTGCTTATAGGTACCCACCTGGTTTTACCGCCTTTTCCGTGAATGAGGATCTGGGCGGGAGATACTGTTCTCACATCTGAAACCCGGATATTTATAAATTCACTTACGCGAACGCCTGTATCAGAGAGAATAGTGAGTATTACTAAATCCTTAAAACCATACCGATTAGTGTAGTCAGGCTCTTCGAGAAGCCATCCTAACTGAGTGGCAGATAAATATGTCAACTCGGTTGTGTCGCTCTTCTTTGTTTTCAAATTTAAGATTTGCTGCAAAGAATACATATGCTGCGGCGAATCTTCCAGCACAAACCGGCAGAAAGATTTGATAGCTGCTAGTCGTTGGTTTCTTGTTGAGATTGAGTTCCCGGCCTCCTCTAACGAGTTCAGAAAACCCTTTACATTCTCTATGGTGAAATCATCCATGGAAAGCTTATTTATTGGTTTTCCTGTTGCTGTGCACAAATACGGAATCAGTAACTGGAACGCCTTGTTATACGATAAGGATGTATTTTCGGATAATCCACGGTCTCCGCCCAGGTAAGTAGTGAGGAAGGTCGATACATAGTACTGGAGGTTCTTATTCTTCATACTGCACCTCCGGAATGATCTCATTCATAACTGCATCAACTGATGAAATAACATCAGGGAACACTTCAGCTGTTAACCTAAGATAACGCTCTGTAGCTGAAATTCTCTGGTGTCCCAAATAGGTACACAGGATTGGCAAGAATGCATTTATATCTGTACCGTTTTTGACAGCATTTTGAAGAGAATGTACTGCAAATGTATGTCGAAGATCATGCAACCTCGGTCCCTTTCCACGACCTTGGTGAGGAATTCCAGCTTTCCATAATGCCCTTCGAAACCAATCATAAGCCGTGTTTTTACTTATTGCTGTACCGTTGGATGTTTGAAAGAGTGGCTCATCGTCCCCATAGGGATTCTCAATCAAGTAACTATCCATTCGTTTTGCTAAACTTCCGGAAAGCGGAACAAGACGGGAATTATTGTTTTTTCCATCTCGTATCAGCAACATCAAACAACCAGGGCTTACATCTGCTACTGTAAGTGATAGTGCTTCATTTATTCTTAGACCCGTTCCATATAAAATGCGGAACAACAAAGGAGCATTTCTACTGAATACCGGATTTGTATGAATGTCATTATCAATAGCCTCGAAGAATGAAGCTATCTGGCTATGAGAGAAGATAAATGGGGTAAAACCTCCTTTCATAGTGCGGTCTTTAGTAGGAACTGGGGCCGGTAAAAGCACATTTTCAATCGTTGACATGTATGCATGAAGTTGTCTGTACACTGAATTTCGCGTGGAGAATGTTTTGGCAGACTCATTCTCACGCTTTGAGAGCCATTTTACTATGACATCATCTGTAAACGGAATACTTAAACCATTATTAAGAATAAAACGATCCAAACGCTGCAGCTCTTTAATCTCGCTGTTGTATTTGAATCCGGAATCTCTTTTGTATTCCACAAAGCGGTATAAAGTCGGTGCAAGAGAACTGGTGAATGAAGGAGTGATTAACTTAGTCATATCATTACACCTCCAGGCCGCAGGCGCTGAGCTGCTCAATACTAATCTTTGTGTAAATCATGGTCGTTTCAGTAGATGAATGACCGAGGACCTCAGAAATGGTAGGCAGTGCAATACCCTGATCCAACATATTTCCTGCGATGCTGTGACGGAGACTGTGTAGACCGCATTTGCGATGAGGAAAATCTGTGAAGTTCGCCATATTCATGTACTTCCTGGTGATGTAGTGAAGGTTATTGTCCTTTCCAAATTCTGTGTAGGGAGCAGTATGACGGACAAATACTGATTTACACGCTGTATCTGGGCGTCCATTTTTGAAGTAATCAATGAGAGCAGTCGATACTTCCGGAAGAAGATGAAATTCCTGCCTTTTACCGGTCTTGGACTGAATAAATGAGAACTTATCGTTTTCCCAATCGAAATCTGAAAGTTTCAAATTGCGGATATCACCTACCCTCATCCCATAACGGATAGCCATGAGAAGGATAGCGTAATCTCGTTTGCCTGTCGGATTGAAGCGGTCAACCATAGAAAGAAGTTTAGTTAATTCTTCTACAGTGTAAAAGGAAGGAATAGACCCCTTATGGTTACCTTTTACTTTTGGAACAAACACAGAAAGATCAACAGCGCAGGTTTTCGATTCATAAAGGAAATCCAAGAGTTTTCTGAGAACATAGGCATCATATTCTTTGGTCTGTTTGGACAAAGATTCTCTGGTTTTCCAGAAGGATTTGATGATTTCTGGTGTCAGCTCTGAGAAATTGCATATTCCTTGTTCATGCAGAAATGAAACAAAACATTCAACATGAGTGCGATACTGTCGGCAACTGCTACTTGCGAGTGTTTCTTCTGCTTTTGATAAAAAATCATGAACCGGTTCCTGAAAACCTGAAGGGATGGAGTGATCCTTGCCGGATACTCTGCGATAAATTACACCATGCTTTTTAAAATCAATCAGCGTTCTCAACGCTCTCATCGTTTGCCGCATTGACCGTGAGTGTTCTTTGGCTGTGGCATCAAACAATACATTGTATTTAGAGAAGAAATAATCCTTCACTGTTTCCATATCGTATTGCTCGATGTTGTTCTTGGATAAATAATTTTCAAAACGAGTCCATTCACGTTCATACTTTTGAATGGTACCGTCGCTGTACTTAAGGTCGTGCAGTTTCTTGGATAGAGCCGCAGTAACCTCGGAAAATGATGTGTACATTACTTTACCTCCTATAATGAATTAGCAAATTGCCATTACATTATAGGATGTTATGGAAAGTTTTAGCATGAACACGCCATGAATAATCGATGGAAAGTAGAAAACTTTCCAATAACTCAAAACTATCCATAATGAACTCCACACGTCCGAGTGGCATCACTTCGAGCTCCGGCTTTTCTGAGCCTTCTAACCAGCTCCTGCAGGGTTTCCATGTCCTCGTAGGTCAGGATCGGGGTGACCATCTCACATTTGTGGGAATCCGGTCCGGCGATTGACACATCCTTCTGGAATTTAAACTCTCTGCCGTCCGCCATCCAGGCGCTCCAAGTGCAGTAGCCGTTGCGTCTGGCGGTGTCCTCGTATCTGCCGGTTCCGAAGAACTCTGCTGCCAGCCTTGCCGCTTCCCTGCGAGTAATGTTGTTCATCTCAATTTCTACCCCAAAGGTTTGTTTCTGGGCTTCTACCATGTTCATCATCTTGATTATCTCCTTCGCTTTTGCGTTGTGTATTTCCTTTCGGTGTACACATATTCGCTCTACTCGGGAGATATATCAAGTCATTTCGGCAACATATAC
>JAXEUE010000162.1:0-3782 GCA_034115005.1 Blautia sp. | reverse complement strand
TTGTTCTGAGAAAATATCAGGAGGTACCTATGAAATGAGCAGAATATTGATTATAGAGGATGAAGAAGCAATTGCGGACCTGGAAAAAGATTATCTGGAACTTTCCGGATTTGAAGTAGAAATATGTAACAGAGGAGATACAGGACTTGAGAAAGCATTGAATGATGAGTTTGATCTTATAATACTGGATCTTATGCTTCCTGAGGTTGATGGATTTGATATCTGCCGTCAGGTACGTCAGGTAAAAAATACACCTATCATAATGGTTTCTGCAAAGAAGGATGATATTGATAAGATCAGAGGGCTGGGACTTGGTGCAGATGATTATATGACGAAACCGTTTAGCCCCAGTGAACTTGTTGCAAGGGTGAAAGCCCATATGGACAGGTATAACAGATTGATTGGTTCTAATGTAAAAAAGAATGATATTATTGAGATAAGGGGAATTAAGATTGATAAGACAGCACGGCGTGTGTGGGTAAATGGGGAGGAAACCACATTTACTTCCAAGGAGTATGATCTTCTTACATTTCTTGCTGAAAATCCCAACAGAGTATTTACCAAAGAGGAATTATTCCGCGAAATATGGGATATGGAATCTGTGGGAGATATTGCTACCGTAACAGTTCATATAAAAAAGATTCGTGAAAAAATAGAATTTAATACTGCAAAACCCCAGTATATTGAAACAATATGGGGAGTTGGATATCGTTTTAAGGTTTGATTTTTAAAGAAGGAAGATATGGACAGATTATACACAAAATTAGAAGAATATGCAAAATCTGATTATTATCCTTTTCATATGCCGGGACATAAAAGAAATATAAATTCTTCGTGTGGCAATTTTCCTTTTGACAGGGATATTACAGAAATATATGATTTTGATAATTTACATCATCCAGAGGGAATTATTAAAAAATCCCAGGAGAATACTGCAGAAATTTATGGTACGAAAGAGTGCTTTTTCAGTGTAAATGGAAGTACAGCAGCTCTTCTTGCCGCTATAAGTGCATCTGTCAAAAAAGGCGGAAGCATCCTTATGGCAAGGAATTGTCATAAAGCAGTTTATAATGCATTATATTTAAGAGATATACACCCTGTCTATATTTATCCACATGAAGATTCAAAACTGGGGATAAATGGAGGTATTTCTCCTTCACGTGTGGAAAGATATCTGGAAGAAAACAAAGAAGTGGAGGCATTGTTAATTACTTCTCCAACTTATGATGGAGTGGTATCAGATATTAGAAATCTGGCTCACATTGCCCATAAGTTTGGAATTCCATTAATTGTAGATGAAGCACATGGAGCTCATTTTCATTTTTCAGATTATTTTCCGGTATCAGCTGCAGATCTGGGAGCAGATATAGTGATACAGAGCCTGCATAAAACATTGCCATCTATGACTCAGACTGCAGTACTTCATATATGCAGTGACAGGGTGGATGTGGAAAAAGTAAGAAGATTCATGGCTATATACCAGACAAGCAGTCCTTCTTATATCCTTATGTCCAGTATTGATGCATGTATGGATAAACTGGAAAAAGACGGAATAAATATGTTTAAAGAATTTACTGACCATCTGGAAGAAGCAAGAAAACGTCTTATGAATTGCAGCCGTATCAGACTTGTTTTTCCTGAAATGCTTGACAGTACAGGTATTTATGATTTTGATAAATCAAAACTGATATTTTCTACTCTTGGAACATCTATAAACGGAAAACAGCTTTATGATATTTTAAGAACAGAATTTCATATTGAAATGGAAATGAAGTCCGAGAATTATGTTCTGGGAATTGCATCCGTAGGAGATACAAAAGAAGGACTTGACAGATTATGTGATGCAATAGAAAGTATTGACAGTAAGGTAAAGCCTGTTCCCATGGAAAAAGGATCTGACAAGGAAATAAATTCTTATGCAAAAATGAAACAGGTTTTAACGATTTCAGAGGCAATGGATTTACCACAGAGAAGAATCAGGCTGGAAGAGAGTGTGGGAAAAATAACAGGTGAGTTTGTTTATCTGTATCCGCCCGGAATTCCTGTGATTGTTCCAGGAGAACAGATTACCGGACATTTGATAAGAAATGTGAAAAGATTTCTGGAAAAAGGAATGGAAGTACAGGGACTCAGTGATAAAACAAATGAGACTATTTGCATTGTTGACGATAATAGCGTTATGAAACAGAATTAGAACCTGAAGAGGGAGTAAAAGACCTTAAATGGTCAATATTTAATTATGGGAAAAATTTTTTACATTATGGGAAAGAGTGCATCTGGAAAAGATAAGATATATTCTGTTCTAAGTGCAAATGAGAAATTAAAACTAAAAAAAATGGTTTTGTATACTACCCGTCCTATAAGAGAAGGGGAGATAAATGGCAGTAATTATTTCTTTGTGGATGACAGGAAATTGGAGGAGTACAGAGAAAAAGGTATTCTGATAGAGGTTCGTTCTTATAAAACAGTACATGGTATATGGAATTATTTTACTGCAGACGATGGTCAGGTAGATTTAAAAAATTCAGATTATCTTGGAATTGGAACACTGGAATCCTTTATGAAAATAAAAGAATACTATGGGGAAAGTAAGATATGTCCTGTTTATATTGAAGTAGAAGACGGAGAGAGATTGTCTCGTGCGTTGAAAAGAGAAAAGGAACAGATTCATCCAAAATATGAAGAAATGTGTAGAAGATTTCTGGCAGATCAGGAAGATTTTTCAGAAGAAAATATACGCAGGGCAGGAATTACAAAAAGATTTCAGAATGAAAATCTGGATATTTGTGTGAAAGAAATCGTAAATTATATAAAATCTGTACAATAGTGTTATTTTTATGATATAATAACAAAAATATCTAGGCGAATGAGGTGATTCTGATGATGGGATTTAGTAATATTATTGGTCATGAAGAAATTATCAGGCATTTAAAAAATGCCATTCAGACAGGGAAAATATCCCATTCATATATTTTTACAGGAGAACCGGGATCAGGCAAGAAACTTCTGGCAGGTACTTTTGCTGCTACACTTCAGTGTGAGGCAGGTGGCACAGAACCATGTCAGAAATGTGATTCCTGTAAGAAAGCAATGGGTAAGAATCATCCGGATATTATAATGGTCGGGCATGAGAAACAGGGAACGATTACAATTGATGAAATTCGTGATCAGGTTATTAACGATGTGGGTATCAGGCCATATTGCAGCCCTCATAAAATATATATTATAGCAGATGCGGATCTTATGACGCCTCAGGCACAGAATGCGCTTTTGAAAACAATTGAAGAACCTCCTGAATATGTGATAATTATGCTTTTGACCAGTAATGCAGACAGTCTTCTTCCTACTATCCAGTCAAGATGTGTCCGTCTGGATCTGAAGGTTGTAAGTGATGGGCTTGTGAAAAAGTATCTTATGGAACATCTTCACATTCCGGATTATCAGGCAGAGATTGATGCATCTTATGCCCAGGGCAGTATTGGAAAGGCAAAAAAAGCTGCTACATCTCAGGAGTTTGCCGAAATAACAAATAATGCTCTCAGAATTTTAAAAAATGTAAATTCAATGGAAACATATGAATTGACAGATGCGATTAAAAATCTTTCGGAATATAAAGAGAGTATTAATGATTATCTTGATATTTTTCAATTTTGGTTCAGAGATGTTCTTATGTTTAAAGCTACCAGAGAAGTGGATCATCTTGTTTTTAAACAGGAGCTTAATTTTATCAGAGAACAGGCAAGTCAGCGTTCATATGAAAATATAGAGAAAATTCTTGATTC
>JAXEUE010000161.1:0-9546 GCA_034115005.1 Blautia sp. | reverse complement strand
ACTTCTTTGATCAATAGCTACAGAAAAACCGGTGAATCTCATGTAATATATTGTTTTGATACAGATGATTTTTCTGTTTCACCTGAACATCAGGTGAATGATGAAAAAATCAAAAAAGATCTTGTCCATGATAGTGATATTGTCTGGTTTAACAGAGACATTGAAGAAGTATTCATCAATCGTCGCTTAGAAAATTCAGAAAAGAAGTCGAAATCTATTGATTTTCTTGCAAAGGGCCTTATCAAATCTGTTTCATACCAATTGTTTACATATGAGGATAACTTTGTGGGAAAACGAAGATCGAATTTGGGTGTTGTTATTAGCAAATATTTAGAAAAGAGTTCTGAATAAATCAATGACAACACAGACGTCTTAAACCTTATATAGTCTAGCATCATCAAACAACGGTGATGCTTTTTTTCTGGTGTGACGGACATGTCATATATCTAAAGGGTGAAAGTCCCGAATAGGAACACTCTTATCATAAGATATATGCTTGGTATGATTTTGGCTGCATGTCGAGATTTTGAAGAAAGAGTAATTTTAGTGGACGGCAAAGCTTCGCAATTGATTGAGTCAGAAATGCAGTAAACAATACAATCGGCAAGTTTACAAAGATTGACATCATGGAACTTGTACCATTTGTCGGTAAAACCTCTGTTAAAATCCCTGAAGGCTTTGACAGATGAGGGCATTATCAAAAGAGAGGGCAAAGGGAAGGCTACTTTCTACTTTAGAAAAAATTGATGATGTCATTCAAAGTCAGGCAAACACAAGAGCGATGAATCACCCATGAAATTAGGCTTCTCTTTTCTGCTGATTTCATAGTTCTGGTTATGATTTTTCTGTCTTAATGCCTCTATATGTTATCGTTAAAAAGAGGCATCTTTGTAACCCTTAATTTTTACTTATCCTTCGATTTGCTTGACATCTGTTTTTCAGCGGACTAAGATAGACATACATAAAGGAGATTTGTTGTGTATACATGATTGTATCCAACAAAACAAAACTTATGAACAAGAAAATAGTTACATTATTATGTTCTCTCTTTCTCCTCTCAGGCTGTTCCACCCTCTTCGAAAGCAAAAAAACAGATGATATCTCATCTGTCACGGATGAGGAGGGAAAGATATCAGAGCCATTAGACATCAATACTGATGTACTGAATAATCCAGATACCAAATATGATCCTTCTGTCTTACTGGTCAAGACATCCGCAACGTCTGATTCGGATGACTTGACAGATGATATGAAAAATCTTGGCATCAAATCCATCAAAAGCATCGCTCCTAGAAGCGAGTGGAAGAAGACCGCACTGAAAGAAGGCATCGATGCTCTCTCTGTCATCAAGAAGTTCAGAAACTCCGGTCTTTTTGATATGGTCGATTTCGACTATATCTATGACACAGAGGAAGTCAAAGAAGAAACAACTGTTTCGACAAGCACAATCCCTACTGAGATTGCAGACTATCAGAAACAGGTCCATGTCGATAAAGCCTGGAAATATTTGGAAGACAACGGAAAAGCTGCAGGAGGAGATTCCAGCGTCATCGTCGCTGTCATCGATACCGGTGTCGACTATAACCATATCGATTTGAAACAGAATATCTGGATCAATAAGCTCGAAATCCCTGGAAACGGAATCGACGATGATGATAACGGATATGTCGATGATGTCAATGGATGGAACTTTGTCGGAAACAACAATGATCCGATGGATGACAACGGACATGGTACCCATGTCGCTGGCATCATCGGCGCTGCCAACAATGATATCGGTGTGACTGGTGTCGCCTATAATTGCAAGATCATGCCTATCAAGGCTGGTAACAGCTCTGGTTATTTCAATAACTCTGACATTGCTTCTGCTATCACCTATGCCTATAGGAATGGTGCTGATGTCATCAATATGTCTTTTGGTGGTACCAGTGTTACGATGGCTGTCCAGGAGGCTCTTGAGAAAGCCTATTCTACTAGTTTCCTTGTTGCTGCTGCCGGTAATGACGCTTGTCAGAATGAGCCCTATTTTCCTTTGGTTCCTGTTGAAACAGTTTATCCTGCCTCATTCTCATTTGTTGATGGTGTTATGAGTGTTGGTGGTTCTAATTACGCCTCTAGTTTTACAAATTTTGATTCTATTAAAGAAAATAAAATCGAATATGAGTGCTTTGCTCCGGGAGAATATATTTCATCTACATTCCCGGGCAATCGATATGCAAGTCTTTCTGGTACATCTATGGCAACACCAGTGGTTTCTGGTATTGCTGCCTTGTTGCGTTCAGCTGTTCCAGAGAAGAAGGATTTCCCATCTAAGTTTTTGATGTCTCAGATTATCAACACATCTGAGACACAACCAATCTGTAAGTATTGGAACAGAAAAGCGATGGTTGTCGATGCCTATAAGGCATTGACAGAGGCTCCTAAGCCGGATGTTTCCTTATATGATTGGTATACATTTGATACGCAGAGCATCAGTTCTAAGAATAATGGTGATGATAATATTGATGCAGGAGAAACTGCTCATATTGGTGTTGAGTTGATGAATCGTGGCGGTATGGCCAAGGATGTCACGGCAACCATTGATGTAAAGCGATTGTCAGATGATATTGTTGATCCTTATGTGACGATTACAACGCCGATTGTCAAATTCAGCGACATCGGAACATATTCTGTCCGTGATGCTGGAAAGAAGATGGAAAGTGATACTGTTGTGGATGTCGAGAATCCGTTTGTGTTCGATGTCGCTGAAAATGCTCCAAACAATTATCAATGTGATATCAATATCCATGTGACATGGAAGAATGGATTGACTAGTAAAGATACAACCTTATATTCATTTGATGATGTGATGAGTGTTACCTTCCATAGAGGAGAAGTATTACCTGCTAGAATTGATACTGATACTACTTTAACAGCAGATAAGCTTTGGATTGTTAATGATACTGTCAGAATCGGTGAAGGTGTTACTGTTACTGTTGATCCTGGTACTACCATTCAGTTCTATTCTCAGAACCAGAGCAAATATCAGTATGCGACTCCGATGATTAAGCTTACTAAGAATGCTAAGCTTGTTTGCAATGGTACGGAAGATAAGATGATTAATTTTACATTGGCAGAAGGGTACGAAGACTATATTCAAAAAATCGAATTTTATACGAATTATAATTACGTTTCTGACAACAGTCGCTTTGATGCATATTATACGAAATTTCAAAATTTATATATGGATAATTGTTATGTGGATAACAATAATCAAAGAGTTGGAATATTAGATGCAAGTCATTGTTATTTTGATGTGCGATCACGGCTTTCTTTTAATTGCTTTTTACGCAATGGAGAAGTAGAGGCGGTTGGCTCCATGGATTTTTGTTTTAGAAACATAAATTATTCGTTCTTTATTAATGTTAACTCCGGATTTTTTTACGGCTATAGCCTTCAAAAATCTAATATCTTATTTGACTGTCAAAGTGGTGGTCTAAGATATTTCTATGTTAATGAAGTATTAAAAAATTTAATTTTTTTAGAAAGAAATAAGGACTGTAATATCTTGTTCGTAAAAGGTGGGACGTCTTCTCTTTCTAATAATTGTTTTGTAAATAATTCTAATTGTGACAAGCTAAGTCAATTTCCACTTGCAACAGATTGTGATTCTGCTGAAAATAATACCTTCTATGGATATCCGCAACCTTTTATTGATCGCATCTTTGGAGATACGAAGAATAAGATGACAGGCACTATCAGTATTGATGATGTATGGCCATTTGTTTCCGGATATCAGTTTACGAATGATAAAGGTGAAGAAATAGCAAAGTTTTCTAAAGAGAATATGAATCTTAAGCTTTGTTTCAATAGAGCTATGGATATAACAAATCCTTTGTCTGTTAGATTTGGATCTGTAGAGCCCTATGCTGACTATATCATTGATGGAACATGGATAGATGAATATACCTGGCAGGGTAAGAGAGAGATTCCTACTGCCATTGAAAACGGAATACAACATCTTAATGTCAGTGGCGGAAGAGCCAAGGATGATCACTTCCTTACTAACAAGGATAACTGTCATCGTATCTCCTTCGATATCGATACTACTAATGCAATGGCTATGAATATGTTTGCTACTCCGACTAAAGATGGCATTCAGTTAGAGATGAATCAGGATGACTATGATACTGTCATGGGCTATAACGTTTATCGTTCTGAAACCAAGGAGGGCGAATACGCAAGAATCAATACTTCTGTCATCAGACCGGAAGATGCTGAACAGAATGCAACCTATCTTGATACGACAGTTGAGCCTGGAAAGAAATATTACTATTCCTACACTGCAGTCATGACTGACTTCAGTGAGTCTCATGCAAGTGGTAGAACGGCCTGTACTGCTTTGGATACGATTAATCCTATTATCTCACATACTCCTGTTAACCAAGGATATTTAGGCTCGAACCTCAATATCAACTGTGTCATCAGAGATAATGTCGGTATTGCCTATGCTAAGCTTTACTATCGTGTAAAGGGCAGTGAAGCATATAAGTATGTCGATATGATTAGCGCCAACGATAAGTATTCTGGTGTTATTCTTGCTGTTGAATTAAGCACAGATGGTATGGAATACTACATTGAAACCAATGATGGTGTTAATACAATCACATTAGGAACAAAAGAGAGTCCGTATCAGGTAATCATCAAAGAATCTTCTGCTGTTTCCTACTTAGGTGATGTCGATGGCAATGGCATCATTGAAGCTGTTGATGCGATGTTAGTCTTACAGCACATCAATGGTAAGAGAGTGTTAGTCAATGACGAATTTAGAAGAGGAGATCTTAATGGCAATGGAACACTCGAATCCTTCGAAGCTCTTGCGATTCTCCAATACGTAAACGGAAACAGAACAAATCTTGAGATCTGATCATGAAAGGAATACTATTTTCTATCTTATTATTCTTTCTTTCGTGTTTTTCCTATGGCTCTAAATCAGTAACTCCTCTTTTTTCTCATAAGATCAATTATGCCAATGAGGAGGTTGCTGTAACTCCCCAATTGGTTTTTAACGATTACAACAATAAAGAGTATACAGAGAATAATTATTACTCCTTATATGTTTCATCAAAATCAGTCACTAAAATCTCGGCATTATCCTTTGATATTTTCTATGAGAAAGATGTTGTTAATGTCAATAGTTCCTATAACTATCTCACAATCGATTCATCATCAATGTTTGATGATAGAATCGATAATGAGAATGGTGTGATTCACGTCAGCTATATCTTTGTCGAGAACCAGGAATTAAATGATAACTCGTTATTTAGTTTCAGTTTTAGTATTCTCAATACAACTAAAACAAATTCATACTTTTCATTGGCAATTACATCTTCATTAGATCAAGATACAAATCAGATTGATATGGAAGGTGATTTTGATTATTTTGCTATTAAAGATAATCAAAATACTAACAGTGAAATCTATATCTATTCTTATGTTGATAAAAAAATATTGAAAAGGAATGAGTTAGTCAAGATATCCTATACTTGTTATTCTTCAGAACACTTAGGAGCGGGAACCTTTGAATTCACATATGATAAAGAAGCCTTTGAGTTTTTCTCCTTTGAAAAAGGAGAATTCTTAAAGGATTCTTCTATGTATTCAACAGTCAATACAAATATAGAAGGTTTTGTAAAGGTTTCATTTGCCTGTATAGATATGGAAGAAAAATATAATTATGATCTCTTCTCTATACAACTGAAAGTAAAAGCGAATGTTGATAAAGATTGGAATTTGAAATTAGAAACATCGGGGCTCACATCCAAAGACGGAAACACGAAATATGCGGCCCCAGTAATTGAAAACAAAGTTACTACTGTCTATGAACAGGATAAATCATTGCTTCCGTTAATGTATCTGACAAGTAAAAAGGATGAAGAGAACAAGAAGCTCTATATTACTTTATCTTTAGAAGAGAGCAGTCATTTATCTGCAGCAGATATTGTAATTACTTTTGATAACTCTTTCCTTTCATACCAATCCTATCAATCATTAGTGACAACATTGGATGATCCAATGTTGGGGGTTAATTCTAATGATTCCGCAAAGAATGGAACAATTAAAGTCAGTTGGGTGTATTTAAAAGACCTTACTCAGAAAGTGGATTTTGCCCAGTTCACATTCGATATTCTTGATGTTGTTGTCGATACAACAACATCAATCGGATTGAATGCTACTGGAACTAGAGATTCTAATCTTAAAGAAGTCGACTTGGCCTATCAAGGAGTTGATGTTTCTTTAAACATCAACAAACATAATTGGTCTGATTGGGAGACAGTCAATCCTGCAACATGTGCTAAAGATGGCCTAGCAAAAAGAACTTGTTCTCTTTGCAATAAAGTAGAGACAAAAGTATTACCTAAGACTGGTGTTCATTTTTACGGAGACTGGGTAGTTGACAAAGAACCTACTTGTACTAAGGAAGGCTTAAAACATAAGACTTGTTCTGTGTGTGGCGATACTGTAACTGAGACAATTGCTACACTTGGGCATGATTACCATTCTCATAGAGAGGAACCTACTTGTACGAAGGATGGTTATGTCGTCGAAATCTGTTCACGATGTGGGGACGAGATAAACAGAGTGGTTCTTCCTGCAACCGGCCATTCCTACGGAGATTGGGTCGTCGACAAAGATCCTACCTGTACCGAAAGCGGAACCAGACATAAGGTTTGCTCCGATTGTGGAGATGTTGTCACTGAAACACTTGATGCATTGGGCCATGACCTCGTCCATCATGACGCCAAGGTTCCTACCTGTACGGAGAGCGGATACGATGCCTACGACACCTGCTCGAGATGCGGCTATTCCACCTACCATGAGATTCCTGCGCTCGGACACGATGAAGGAAAATGGAATGTCGTAAGAGAGGCAGACTGTACTCATGACGGCCTGGAAGAGAGAAGATGCACAAGATGCGGAGCACTGCTTGAAAGCAGAACCGTCGGCGCGAAGGGACATTCCTATGGCGACTGGATCGTAGACAAGGGACCGACATGTACCGATACCGGAACCAGACATAAGGTTTGCTCCGAATGCGGTGATGTAGTCACTGAAACGGTTCCTGCGCTTGGGCATGATTACCATTCTCATAGAGAGGAACCTACTTGTACGAAGGATGGTTATGTCGTCGATATCTGTTCACGGTGTGGAGACGAGAGAAACAGAGTGGTTCTTCCTGCAACCGGCCATTCCTACGGCGAATGGATCGTAGATAAAGAACCGACATGTACCGATACTGGAACTAGACATAAGGTTTGCTCCGATTGCGGAGATGTGGTCACTGAGACTCTTGATGCATTGGGCCATGACCTGGTCCATCATGACGGTAAGCCTGCCACCTGTACGGAGAGCGGATACGATGCCTACGACACCTGCTCGAGATGCGGCTATTCCACCTATCATGAGATTCCTGCCAAGGGCCATTCTTATGGCGACTGGATCGTAGATAAGGAACCGACTACAAGCAGTGAAGGCTCGAAATCCAGAACATGTTCTATTTGTGGAGATACGGAGACAGTTGTTATTCCTAAGCTACAGAAGAAGAACAAAGCTGGTGTGATTGCTGCTGGCTGTGTTGGAGGTGTTGCTGTATTAGGTTGTTCTATTCTTATTCCGTTGTTGATCAAGAAGAAAAAGAAGAAATCAGATAAGTAATAGTCGATATTTGTGTGTTTGAAAGGGACCATTGCTCAAGTCAGTTTGATTGAACGATGGTCCTTTTCTTTTGCGATGACGACGGAATAAGAATGAAAGCAACGCGGCAATTTATTTTTGCATCGCTTGCGATATGATGCGTATGCTATTGCTCTAGGGTGAAAGTCCCAATAGGCGTAGTTGTCGACGAACTAGACAGCAACTAACGAACTGATAAACGTATCAACCGTCTGGTTGCTTAGCTGTTTGCCTGATTAGGAGAGAAGCTTCTGATAGGCAGGCAACTACGAGCTACTCTTTTTCTATGGGCAAGGCTTGTTCTAAACATCGGTTAAAAAAACGAGCTGCTCTTTTGAACCTTTCACTTAAGTGCAAATAAAAAACCTCCGATACCCTTTCTAGGAATCGAAGGCGTGTTTCAATCGTGGTGTCCTGGACAGGACTTGAACCTGCATGGAGTTCTCCAATAGATCCTAAGATTGACTCTGCTAAAAGCACCATCCCCTGCATAATTCGAAAGAAAGATTCCGTCTACGATGGAATAAAAGGAGGAAAAAATCCTCCTTAGAATCGGTCCGATTACAATCTGGAATATCTTTTTATAGGTAAAATGGTCGGATAAGGAAACGCGCTTCATATTATTCTCCGTTAGGATAGTACCAGTTAAGTGTTGATAGGCTTTCCGGATCCGGTTACGAGCCCTTCTAGCAGCCAGCCTGTGAACGCCTTTACGGCCGGACCCTCGTTGTGGATGATCTCGTAGAGGCAAAGGTAAGCGTCCAGGTTCTCCTTCCGTATTCCGTTATGCTTTCTGAGGAACCATTTGACGCCCGAGCAGAGATGGTTGACCGGGCCGAGCCTGGCTTCCTGTTCCGTTATCTTCGAGTTCAGAGTTATTTCCTTCGATACGTCCAGCGCTCCCTTATAGCCGTGCAGCCTATCATGGGTGACCGTGCTGCCCTTGTCTATTATTCCGTCCCACACCTTTCTCAGCTCTATGCGGCTTGGATGCCCGAAGCCGATGTCCTTCAGGACCGCTTTCCCTGTTTCGTCCGTCCCTATAGCTATGGCTTCCTTCTGGCAGGATATCCCGCGGAGCTTCTTCCTTCCCCGGACCCTTCCGCACAAAGTGCGGTAAGTCTCGTCGATCTGGACGGAAGGGCCCGAAAGGACAGGCTTTTTCCGCCTTTTCCGCAGCCTCAGGAGAAGGATTCACCGGTATCTCCTTGCCGTGCTCTTGCTTACGCCTGCCGCTTTGGCGGAATCCCGGACGGTCCTGTTTAGGACAAGGGAACCTGCGAACGAGACGATTCCGTGCTGTACGATCCGTCCTCTGTAATACAGGGTCCCTGCCTAACCGCAGAAGGTCTTATGGCAGTCCTTGCAGAGGTATCTCCCTCTGCCGTTGGAGGAGACATGGCCGTACCGGACGATATGGCGTCCATGGCAGCAGGGGCATTCATCCGGCTTGACGTCGAACAAAGGCCCTATAGCCAGGAACTCCTTCTTCCTTTCCTCTTCCCGTCCCATCGACGAATACTTGGGGTATGCAAAAACCATACGTGGCTCCCGGGATTTCCGGAGCCGTGCCAGACGGGAGTCGCTAAACATGTGTCTGGCACGGCTTCGGAAGTCTTCATGCTTAGCGGGTCTATTCTATCACTCTTTTCCTTTATCAAAACTTAACTGGTACTATCCTAGAATCACATGACTTCTTTGATCAATAGCTACAGAAAAACCGGTGAATCTCATGTAATATATTGTTTTGATACAGATGATTTTTCTGTTTCACCTGAACATCAGGTGAATGATGAAAAAATCAAAAAAGATCTTGTCCATGATAGTGATATT
>JAXEUE010000160.1:0-4399 GCA_034115005.1 Blautia sp. | reverse complement strand
TTTTTTGATTCCAGAAACAGAGACAGAAGATTGCCTCCCATACCTCCCAGCAGATAGATCAGAAGAAATCTGATTTTTCCTGCTGCCCGTTCCAGACGGCTTCCCAAAACAAAAAGTACCAGCATATTATTGCATAAATGCTGTGCACTGAAATGAAGAAACATACTGGTGAAAATTCTGTAATATTCTCCTCCCAGCACAAAAGGTGTATAGGATGCTCCCCATTGAATCATATGCAAAGTATCATCTGCCCCTCCTGTTAACTCCACCACGAGAAAAATTACTGCATTTATCAGAATCAGGGCAGCAGTTACAGGTTCTTTTTTCAGTTCTTCCACATTTAACCTCTTTTTGTTTTGCTCAATGTATTTCGCAACAAATCATCTATGATAATTGTATCAAATATTTGTGCTTTTTTCAAAACATTTCTTGTAATTACTGTAAAAATATGTATCTTGCCTGAGCAAAATCCACTTCATCTTCTGCCTGAAGTTTATATTCTTCGTCTGGAAGCAAGAGTCTTCCGTTTACAGAGGTTCCGTTTCTGGAATTTAAGTCGGTCAGATAGTAAGCATTTTCTTTTTTTCTTACTTTTGCATGAATCCTGCTTACTGTCGGCAGATTAATTACTGCATCACAGGCATTTTCAAGCTTTCCTATTACTGTCAGATCGTCCTTTAAATAAATAGTGGCCAGTTCTCCTGGCTCACGGCTTACAAAACTTGCCGGTCCCGAAACTTCACTACAGGACAGAACAACTGTCTCACCGAAATCTTCCGGTTGTATATTTTCTGCCACGGATACATCCTTTTCCTGAAAGTTTATTTCTTCCCTCTTAAATTCTCTGTCCAGTTCGTCTCTTCTTTTATTTAATACTGCTTCCACCACCTTTTCCTGGGATTTTCTGTCCTTAATTCTTTTTACCACAAGATAAATCAGCATGCCTATACCCATTCCCACAAGAATAATTCCAAGAATTACTTCCAGACCAATATGAGGCAGAAATCCTATAAAACTTAAGGCCATGAAACCGGCCGCTGCCAATATGCACAAAAGGCATATAAGTATTTTATGAACAGGTTTTCTTTTCTTTTCCTGCTCTTTTTCTGTGTCTCTGTAAAAATCACTGCTGATTTCTTCCGATTCAGGCTGATCTATTGGTTCTTCTATCCTGTCAGGCCACGGATTTTTCGGTATTTCCGGTATTTTTTCAGCATTGTCATTTTTCGTCTTATATAATTCTTCTTTTATATGTTCCAGGTGGAAACCATTTTCCAGAGTTCTCCTGTATATTCCATACCCCAGCGTAACTGCCTTTGCATCTTCATGATCTATTTTGGGAAGTAAATATTCTGTCAGATCCTGAAACTGCATCTTAATATCTTTTTCATATCCTGGCAGAAAACAAAAACAGACCTGCTGCTTTTCCAGTTCAATAAATATATACTCAGGATTCATTACCAGCTGGCTGGGATTCATAAGATACTCTGCTGAATCTTCCATTATGCGTACAAAGCCGCCGAAAATCAGATGAAGATCTTCAATTTTCAGCTTTCTGTCTTCATAAAGTGTTTTTAAAGATTGTCTTGATGTGATATCATAATAAATCATATACTTTCCATCCATACTCTGGATTCTGCACTTCAATAAAGACGGAATCACATTTCCAACCAACATTCTAACCTGATAAGAATCCGTGTTGATCTCCTCTCCATAAAGGACGAGATAATTATGATTCATATCCCTCTTATATTCTGCTTTCATTTCAATTCTCCCCTCCTTTCAATATTGAAGCAGCCTGACGAAAATTACGGATGTATTTCACCGGATTAATAATCTTCGATTTGCCTTCTGTATGGAGATGCCAGGATATTCCTCCAAAGCCGGATATTGTATCCAGATCATATGTAACCTGAACCTGGTCTCCTGCATTGGTCTGAGAAGTAAGATTCTCTGCGCCAAAAAATCCAATATTTCCAAGCTCTTCACTTTTCATTTTTGCTGTTTCATATACTTTTCCCTCTGTTTTTATTCCTTCCATTCCTGCACTTACTGCTGCTTCATAAGCGGCGGATGTAAGCCAGGATCTGTTATGAACAAAAAAATTCAGATAAAGTACGCCCATAAGAACCAGCAGAATCAGAGGCATAAGACAGGCTGCCTCCACCGTCATACTTCCTTTTCTTATCTTCACAAAATCATTCCTCCCAGATAACCGATCATCAAAAAAGGTACAAAAGGAATCTGCGTGTTTTTCTTCTTTTTTAAAAAACACAAGAGGATTCCAGACCAGAGAGCACAGGCTGATAAAGCAATAAAAAGCATAAAAATAAAATCTGACCATTGCATTGCCATACCAAGTGCAGTCAGAATCAGACCATCCCCCATTCCCAGAGCTCCCTTTGAAAGTATACTGATTCCGATAAAAAAGCACCCAATTCCTGCAGGGATAAAGAACTCCCAGGAAATCCTGTGATAATACAATGCAGCCAGAAAAGCCGCCAGTGCAAAAATAGCAGTAAAAAAAAGAGAGATCTGTCTTTTTCTGATATCAAGCCAGGAATTGATTCCAAGAAAAATCAGTACACATGCTTCTTTCATTTCACTCCTCCTATCCACATCTGCTGCAGGGTTTCAGGTCCTCTGCCTCTGATTCTTTTACAAGCCTTACTGTACGCTTAAGACCACTGCAGCTTTCCAGATTATGATAACGGTTTCCCTGTCCGGTTATATATACAACACCTGCAGGATCCTGTCCTCTGCTACAAGTCTCACAGGCAGTATAATGCTCTCCGTACTGATTTTTCATATTTTTTACAATAGCACCGGAAACCTGATTCAGTGAAACATTAAGATAACTGCAGTCTGGATCTTTATGGTATACACTTCCTGTTTCAGTTACATATACCATTTTTTCCATATTTTCAGAATCACCTGCATCAAAATTATCCTGTTGATCTACTCCTGTCCACGGATGTATTTTAATTCGATTAAACATAACCACCCGTGGAAGGGGGATCAGTCCTCCAATTGGCTCATAGGAATAAATATCTGGAAGAGTGATATCTCCTGAAACAGTGTTTCCCCCTGAATAGGCATACATTCCGGTCTGCTTTGCCTTTTCACACAATTGTGTTAAATGCTCTGTCTGAATTTTGTATATATCCATAAAGGAGATCATGGTTACCATTCCCATAAAAAACAAAGGCAGTACAAGTGCGGTTTCTACTGCCAGACTTGCCCTTTTCATAAAAGAGGCATACAAAGATGCCTTTGCAGGAAGCACTTTTCTTTCTTTATGAATAGAAAATGTAAAGTACAGCTTTAGAGAGCGTTTCCTCCTTTCCGGATCTTTTTCATATTCTTTTTTTGTATTTACATATCTGCATTTTCTGATTTTCTTTTTTCCAACTTCCTGCATAAGCATCTTTGTACACCCCTTTTGCAGTTATTTATAACAATACTGTCTGGTTACATTAAAAACTTTTCTTTTATTAGCTTTTACATCCATAAAAGCTTCCACAGCCACAATACATGAATCCATCCTGAACAAAGTTTTGCCACCTTCCTTCCTGATCACAGATTCCACCATATCCATAGTCCGCATTATTTTGTCTCTTTTCGATCTGGAAAGAATAAGAACCTGAAGATAATCTTCATATGATAATCCACTCTCATCATTTTTTCTCATATAATCCAGTCCCTCCAGAAGATGAGGAAGATTTTCCAGAGAAATCTGCCAGGTCTCTGAAGTTTTCACAAGAGGAATCCTGCCTCCGTTAAACAGTTCACGTACATCCAGAACACTTTCCGCAAAAGACCAGCATAAAAGAAGCGTACTTTCAATGACTACTGATGCAGGCGGAATCAGAAATCCTGAAGCAATAGCAAGTGCCAGAGACTGTGCCTGTGCTCTTTTTACGCTGTCTGACATCAGACAGGCAAGATTAACACCTTCCCGAATAAGAAGCAGCCTGGAGGCTACTGTTTTTAAATTGTCCACATCGTTATCCTTGCCGCCGAAAATATATTCTGCCTGATAGGCCAGACTATACCGAGCGGGGTTTATATAGCTTCCCAGATGATCCATAATATATTGTTGAAAGAGAATTTCTGATGTATAGCTGTTGTCTGTCTGAAAACCATCCGGCATTCTCATTCCCTGCTGAAGATTTCTGGTGGAAACCACATCTGATTTATCAATTTCAGCTGAAGATATCTCTTTTCCATAAGGAAGAACAAGTTCCAGTATGCCCATTTTCATTATTTTTTTTATAACAGTAATGGGATTTTCCACCGGTTTGACAGGCGCAGCAGGAAGCTGTTCGCCAGAAGAAAACTCATTATTTCCGCTCTGTTCCTGTTTCTTTTTCGCTTCTTCCTCAGCCTGACGGCTTTT
>JAXEUE010000159.1:0-6850 GCA_034115005.1 Blautia sp. | reverse complement strand
AACGAGTACGCTGCGCAAGCAGATCAATCTGCATATCACTTGCATCGGTACAGTTAAAATCATGCATTAGCTTACCGACATCAGAATCACCGCGATACTCACCATTCACATATAGAATATATGCGCCATCGCCAAAGGATTCTCCTGTTATCAAGTTCATCCTCTGGATCTCGATGTCATATTTTTTCCAGTTGCATCAGTCGCATACGCATCCAAGCAAATTGTCCGTGCTCCAGTAACACGCTTCATATCCGCCTGTGTTTCAAATGACTCAACCTGCAAATCAGGTTTTCCTGTAATTATTCTCAGAACCAGTTGAACCAATTCTTTGTTTTTCTTGAAAAGGCTGCGCATAAAATCGTCATCGATTGGCCTAAATCCACGCAGCCTCTGAAGGTCTTCTTGATGCTCCCTTTCCTTTCTTTGCTGTACGGATTCGTTCAACGTCCTCACCGCCTTTTCCCGGTACTTACAACAGGATACTTTTACCCTATTGTACTTTCATGTTACCACAGAAAGCCGGATTTATCAAGTCATGCACCTGTGAACATTTTGAAAACGTAAAGAGGAAATACGGCACTCGCTGGCACTCGCTAATGCTTTATTATGCATCGCTCTATAATCCGTGCAATGAAAATCATGCATCAACTGGCCGATAGCATCGTCTTCTCGATACGCCCCATTAACATATCTAACACTTCACACATATTTCGGGGACCTCCTTCCACTGCATCAATATATGCTTTCTCAAACCGATTACAATGTAAGCGCCAAATATTCCTGCGGATTTTCTTATCTCCTGGATTCCTCTATAATTGTAAATGAAAGATAGTTAGACTATTTCACTACAATTACGGAGGATAGGTTATGACAGCTACACGCAAAGCCCGTGTTCCGATGGCGGAACAGATCAGGCTTATCAATGAATGCCGCCAAAGCGGCATGACAGATGCTGACTGGTGCCGTGAAAACGGCATCGTAACAAGCACTTTTTATAACTGGGTCCGTCGCTGCAGGAAAGCAGCGGCAGATCAGATCCCGGCACCGAATTATGGTCATTGTGAGATTCCGCGCTCAAAGCAGGACGTGGTTCCCATTGACATTGTTTCGGGTCACCTTCCGGAACAGCATACAGCATCGCAGATACACCAAACGGACCTTGATAATTCACATACGATTGAAGTGTCTATGAATGATGTGACAATCCGCATCAGCAATGACGCCGATCCTGTCCTGCTCACCAGGATACTCCGCCTGATCCGGGAGGCCTCATGTTAGGTGATATCTCCGGCCTCGAAAAAATCTACATTGTCTGCGGCTATACAGATATGCGCAAATCGATTGATGGTCTCTGTGCCATTATCGAAGACCAGCTTAAGATGGATCCGACATCCAGTGCGCTCTTCCTGTTCTGCGGAAGAAGACGGGACAGGATCAAAGCCCTGTTCCGTGAACCGGATGGTTTTGTCCTGATCTATAAACGGCTGTCTGTCCCGGGCGGTTATCAATGGCCCAGGAAGCAGTCGGAAGTCCGGAATCTTTCCTGGCGGGAGTTCGACTGGCTGATGTCAGGAATTGATATCGACCAGCCCAAAGCACTCAAAGCAGAGTAAAAAAATATCTGGATATCGGTAAAAATCCTGCACAGAAAAATGACAGATTTCCTTATAAATTCAGCATTTTTCAGCCCTTGTTTTCCTTTAGGAATGACCGTATTTATGGTATAATAGAGGTATCAAATCCAAGGAGAAAACGATGGCTTCCAGTGCAAAAGACATCCAGCTGCGAGAGCTGAAGGACACCATATCACAACTGAAAACAATGCTCTCTGAGCAGACGGAACTGGTCAGATCTCTCCGTCTTGTTATTGACGAAAAAACCAGCCACGAAAAAGCCCTTCAGGAACAGGTGGACTATCTTACCAAAAAGCTTTTCGGTTCCTCCAGCGAAAGAAGGACCGATGACATTCCGGGACAGCAGCACCTTTTTGATGAAGCGGAAGTGGAACAGGATCCTTCCCTGTTGGAAGAAGAGGCCGTGATCCGTGAGCATACCCGCAAGAAGAAAGCAGCCCATGAGGATCTTTTTAAAGGCCTGAAGGTTGAAAAAGTAGTCATTCCTCTTCCGGATGAAGATCAGGTCTGCCCGGTCTGCGGTACGCAGATGGTCCTGATCGGCGAAGAGTATGTCCGCCGTGAGCTGCAATTCATCCCGGCCACATGCAAAGTGATCGAATACTACAGCCAGAGTTATGGATGTCCGTCCTGTAAGGAAGGATTGGGAGACACGGAAAAGCCTGTGATCGTAAAGTCTCAGGTTCCGCAGGCCCTGGTAGGAAAAGGTCCGGCGACCGCATCTGCCGTTGCATGGACAATGTATCAGAAGTACGCCAATGGACTTCCCCTTTACCGTCAGGAGAAAGACTGGAAACAATATGGTGCCCAGATCAGCAGGACGACACTTGCCAACTGGATCATCTATTGCTCCCGGAATTACCTTCAGCCAATGTATGATTACTTCCACCGGGAACTGCTGAAGCGCAGCTTCGCAATGGCAGATGAGTTATGTGAAGCTTCACATAACTCATCTTATGCGTAGTCATTATTATGTAAAGATATTCAAAAAAACCTTAATCAATCAATGCTTTTTCCTATATCAACTTCACATAATCTTTTTATAGCTGTATCCTTGAACCACAGGAGGTACAGCATATGCAAAAAAATACAAAAATAATCTTAAACTATCCCAACTACCAACACATCGTCACACAATATTTGAATCTTGAAGAATTCAAACAAAAGGCAACTGAAACTATGCGAAGTAAGCGGGTTACAGTTACGGCTTTTTGTAACTATCTTGGAGATAATGGGATTGAGTCCATTGATTTGTGTCAGCAAAAGCACGTTGCAGATTTTATGGAAAATATTTCTGTTTTATCGACTTCTACAAAAAGTGGAAAAGCGTTTATTCTGAGACATTTCTTTAACTATCTTCACTCTCTAAACCTTATCCCTTATTCAGGAAATGAACTTTTTCCAGTTATTATGACAAATAAACGTGACCGTATTCTCTCTTTCTATTCGGAAGATGAAATCAAAAAACTAATCTCACATGTCGATAATAGAACGATATCCGGTAAAAGAGATTTCCTTATCGTTCTTCTTGCAGCTGAACTGGGTATGCGATCTGGTGATATCTGCAGATTAAATATGTCAGATATTCATTGGGAACGTGATACCATTGAATTCACACAGTTCAAAACAGGAGTTTTTAATCAACTGCCATTATTAGATAATGTCAAGTTTGCCATTATTGATTATTTAAGAAGTTCAAGACCTTCATGCAGTTCGACACTATTATTTGTTGGTTTAAAGAATGATTTTGGCATGATTTCTGCAAGCCAAATCCACTCTATTGTTTCAAAATACTTCAAAAAGGCTGGTATAGATATATCAAAACGTAAGCATGGACCACATGCATTAAGACATTCTCTTGCGAGCAGTCTTTTAAGTAACAATACTCCGATGCATGTGATTAAAGATGTCCTTGGTCATACCAACCTTAATACTACGAAGATCTATCTAAACATTGATTTTAATACATTAAAACATTTCGCATTGGAGGTACCAAATGAAGATTAAAACTGATTTTTTATTTCCAGATCAGTATCGTAGAGAAGCTGAGGACTATATTTCGTATAAACATTCGTTAGGATTTTCTTTTGGTTATGATGAACAAAAGAAATGTGATTTCCTGCTTCGTTATCTCTATACGAACTCACCAACCAATAGTGTAACTGATCTGACAAAAGAGCTTGTTGATGGATATCTGGAGCAGTTTCGAGATTCAAAGCCCAGGACTATTCATGCAAATCAATCTTACATAAGACAGTATGGACTGTTCTTAAAACAACGGGGATATGATCCGTATATATATCCGGCTTCACTTATTCAATGTCCAAAGGATTTTGCACCATATATTTTTTCAAAAGAAGAAATATCCCTAATCTTCAAACATGCTGACAGTATTGGCCCAAACAAAAACAAGTTTGTAAATACCCCTTATATATATCCTGCAATTTTGCGTGTCCTTTATGGATGTGGCTCTCGTATAGGTGAAACAATCCAACTTAAAACAGAAGATGTAGATTTAGCTGAAGGCATCATTACATTTCATAATGGAAAAAACAATGTCTCGCGAATAGTTCCGATGTCGGATTCTCTTACCTCATATTTAGCAAAATATACTGCAAAAGTTGATCGAACTGGGAATAACTACTTTTTTCCATCACTTCATGGAGAATGCTATTCACCTGTAACTATACGAAATACCTTTAGAAAGCTCTTATTACAGGCAGGTATCCCTGTTCTTTCAACTGGGAAGTACCCACGAATCCATGATCTCCGCCATACATTTGCCGTACATGCACTTGAACAATCCATAGAACGTGGTTTGGATCCGTACTGCTCTCTGCCAGCATTGAGTACATATATGGGGCACAAAGGAATTGAATCTACAGAATACTATCTACGCCTTACAAAACATTATTTTATAAATACACTTAATTATACGCAGGCGCAGGCAGATATCATTTTTCCAGAGGTATAAAGTATGAATACATCATTATCAGCAACCATTACGTCTTTTTTTACTGTTCATCTGTCTAAGGCAATGGGCTATTCAGATAACACCATTAAATCTTATAGGGATACGTTTGTTTTACTGTTCAATTATGCCGGTGAGAAACATCTTTGTCCCAAAGGTCGCATTAGCATTGACATTTTCAAAAAGGAAAATATCATTGCATTTCTTGATTGGCTGGAAGACAGCAGGAATGCAAGTATCTCAACTAGAAATCAACGCCTTGCTGCTTTGAAATCATTCAGTAAATATGCTTCAACAAATGAAATAGAGTATCTTGATATTTTTCAACAGATTTTAAATATCAAACCTAAAAAAGGAATTTCGAAAACCGTTAGTTATTTAAGTGTTGATGCTGTAGCATTATTGTTAAAGCAGCCAGAATCCAATACAAGGAATGGATTACGTGATTTAGCATTATTATCACTTTTATATGAATCTGGTTGTAGAGTACAGGAACTTATTGACGTTAAGCAAGGAGATATATCGCTTAATGTTCCGGCAACCATAAGTGTAATCGGAAAAGGGAGCAAAGTTCGAGTTATCCCACTAAGTTCAAACATGATAGCAATCATTCGTAAATACATTTGCGAAAATAAAATATCAAGTCCAGACCAATACCTTTTCACTAACCGTCAGAATGCTCCTCTCACTCGTTCAGGCATAAAATACATTTTAAGCAAATATGTTACTAAGGCAAAGTCGGTAGATCCAACTCTTTTTGGAAATGAAAACGTGCACCCTCATGTTTTGAGACATTCAAAAGCAATGCACCTTCTTGAGAGTGGCGTGAATTTAATCTATATCAGAGACTTTCTAGGGCATTCATCAGTCACCACTACAGAAATATATGCGAAATCAAATCCTGAAATAAAACGTAAATTTTTAGAAGAAGCTGCTCTGAACATTGATTCAGGCATTGATAAGTATTCCGAGAAAGAAAAACAAACGCTTTTGGATTGGCTAAAAAACAACATCTAATTATTATGTAAAGTTTAGGCTACAGGAAGATCTTTATTTTAATGGATCTTCCTGGTTTCTCTACATAATATACGACTACGCATAAGATGAGACCAGGGTCCAGGTACTGAAGGAAGAGGAACGCCGGGCACAGACGCAATCCTTCATGTGGCTGTTCCGCAGCGGCGAAGACGGCCTTCCTGCCATTATTTTATATGGCTACTCTCCAACCAGGAGCGGCAGCCATGCAAAGGAGTTCCTGGAAGGATATCATGGGTATCTGGAAACGGATGGTTATCAGGGCTACAACAGCCTGCCGGATATCAAGCGGTGTTCCTGCTGGGCACACATCCGCCGGTACTTTATCGACGCCGTTCCCAAAGGGAAACAGTATGATTACAGCCAGCCTGCAGTGCAGGGAGTCCAGTACTGTAACCGTCTGTTTGCCATAGAGGATTCCATTAACAAAAAATATCCCGGTGATTATGAAAAGCGTAAGCAGCTGCGTCTCGAGAAGGAAAAACCTGTTCTGGAGGCTTTTTGGTTGTGGCTAGAACAGCAAAAGCCAGTCCGGAATAGCCGTATGGATAAAGCGGTGAATTATGTCCTTAACCGCCGGGAAACAGCGGAGACCTATCTGGAGGATGGACGCTGCAGCTTCACAAACAATCTCAGCGAGAACGCGATCCGTCCATTTGCAGTCGGCCGGAAGAACTGGCTGTTCAGTGATTCTGTAGAAGGAGCCAATGCCAGTGCAGTAGTCTATACAATGGTTGAGATGGCAAAGGCGCATGACCTGAATGTTTACGGATATCTGAAATTTCTGCTGGAACATCGGCCAACGAAAGAAATGACCGATGATCAGCTCGCAGAGCTTGCACCCTGGAGTGAAAAACTCCAATCTATCAAAAATCGCATGTGAATTATAGTGAATTACTCCAACTCGCAAAGGGCTGGGGTAATTTTATATCTGACCGCATTATTATTTGGCGGTTACGATTAATGAGTTCATGAAGCAAATGGGAAAGGACTACTGTAAACGTCAGAAAGACAGCAGTGCAGCGGTAAAATATCCTGAAATGATGGATAAGTATACGGAACACAGCACATTTGAACACGGACATGGGGGAACGGATTACCGAACATCCAGAGCATGCACTGATCCATCCATACTTACCGAGACGCGGGACGAATGGCCATTCATCAAAACAATCGGGCAAACATGCCAGGTAAGAATTGAAACCGTGAG
>JAXEUE010000158.1:0-12792 GCA_034115005.1 Blautia sp. | reverse complement strand
GTGAGTTTCGTCCGGAAGCCCGTTAGGATTATTAAAATGCGTATTCTTACATCCCAGCTGGGCAGCTCTCTGATTCATAAGTTCTACAAATTTCTTCACAGATCCGCTGACCTTTTCCCCGATGGCAAGTGCCATCTCATTTGCCGATTCCAGCATAAGTGCCATCAAAGCCTGTTCAACAGTGAAAACTTCGTCAGTTTCCGCATAAATGGAAGAACTTCCCGCTTCGATGCCATAAGCCGCCTCCTGAGACATGGTAATAGTATCGTTCATATCCAGATTCTCACATGCCAGAAGACAGGTCATAATCTTGGTAATACTTGCAGGATAAAGCTTCTCATCCGCATCCTTGGAATACAGCACAGACTCAGTCACCACATCCATAAGCACGGCAGACTGTCCTTCAATAGAAGGCCCCTTGGGCCAGCCCTTCACCGAATCCGTATCCGCAGCCTGAGAATAATAGGTGGAATGCTCCGGTGTGGGGATAGCTGTGGGTGTGACTTCTGTGGCAGAAACAATTCCTGGCTGCGTGAACACAAGCCCGGCACAAAGCCCGGCACAGCAGATCCGTTTCATTATAATTGAAATCTTTTTCCTAAACATTTAAAATTACCCTTCATTTGTGATAATGTTTATCATCTTTTGATCCTGACATTATTTTAATAGTATTCCAGACTCTTGTCAAATTATCATGGAAATTTCTAAAATACAGAAGTTGAAGTGGTTTTTATGATGTTCCAGTTTACCAGGATTCATGATATACTCGTAAATAGATTGAATGGTATTTTTACAGGATGTCTTTTTACCCGGAATATTTATGAAAACTTCTGGAGATGAGATTATGAATAAAAAACGTGATTTGAAGCTCAGTCTTAAAATTTCTCTGATATTAGGCAGTATTATTTTTCTTAGTATATTTATATATTTGGTTATTTACATTCACAATTCAAAAGAGTATGAAAGTAAAGTTCTGGGTAAAGAAAATATTGCTATGCTGCATTCTATTGATTCATCGTTAACAACGATTGTAGAAAATGCAAATAACTATTCTAAATTAATTCTGGCAGATAGTGCTGTGCAAAAGCAAATGAAATCAGGAAATATTGTTACTGATTTTAATAAACAGCAATTATTGATCAGCCAGATTTATTCTATTACACAGTTTTCAGAAAGTATTGATACGGTTTGGCTGATCGATCAAAATGAGCAACAATTAACCGTGGGTAAAAGTGCGGATTTTTCTATCAAAGAAAATACCACAGAGTATAATTGGATAAAAAAATTGAATGGAAAAGCTAAACTGCTGACAAAAAAATGTAATAATCAAAATTGTTTTGTGTTGGTCAGGGCATTTAAAGATTTGAATGAATTTCGGACAATTGGAATTATTGGTGTCCAGATTGATAATGATAAATTGCAGTCTCTAATACATCAAAGTTTGATCTCTGAAAACGAAAAAATAATAATTCTAAATGAAGACAATGAAATAATTTGTTCAGTAGGTAACTTTGATGAGTCAATGAAAATATCAGAAATTTCACAGGAATTGGACAACTCTGGAGGAGAAGTCATTCATCGGGAAAGGATCGGTGGAAAATACTATTATCTATCGGGAATTGTAAATAAAGGAAAACAATGGAAAATTATACGTTATTCTCCAGTGTTAAAAACAGAAATTTATAGTAACGCTTTTCGATTTAATATTATTCTTATAGTAGGACTGGGCCTTCTTATTATTTGCATATCTTTGATATTTGCCCGTTGTCTGACAGTGCCTGTTCAGGCGTTACTGGATAAAATGAAAAGTATTGAACATGGAGAACCTGAGAAAATAGTTGAAAAAGCATATTTAAGCGAATTCAGACAGTTGTTCAATGGGTATAATAAGATGGTCGATGAAATAAAACGTTTGCTTCAGGATACAATTGTAAAGCAGAAAAGAATCCGTATTGTGGAAATGAATGAAATGCAGGAATTGATGAAACCACATTTCCTTTATAATACACTGGAATCACTGGAAGCATTGATTTTGATGGAAGAAACAGAAAAAAGTGCAAAACTTGTAAGATGTCTGGGACAGTTTTACAGAAAATCTGTCAGTGGCGGAAGGGAGTTTGTTACTATAAATGAAGAAATTCAGATTGTAAAAGACTATGCGGATATTTTAAAAATCCGTTTCGGAGAATGTTTTAAATTTGATGTGAGACTGGATGAAGCGTATGGACATTACAAAATTCCGAAACTTACCATTCAGCCATTGGTTGAGAACTCCTTCCAGCATGGGATACGGATGCAGGAAAAATATGGATATATTCAGATATGCGTAGAAATGGAAGAAAATAATCTTCATATTTCTGTTAAAGACAATGGAAAGGGAATACCGGATGATATCATTAATGAGATTGAAGAGGGAAAAATACCGGATGAAAAGCGAAGCTTGGGCCTCAGAGGGACGATTCAGAGACTTAAAGTAATATATGAAGATGGATTCACATATAAAATTTGTAATGAGAATTTGTCAGAAATTCATATTTATATAAATCGTAGTGCATTGGGAGAAGAGAAAAAAAATGAAAAAACTGAAGGTAATTGTCATTGATGATGAAATGCTCATCAGAAAGCTGATCCGTATGAAAATAGATACCAAAAGGCTAAATCTTGAGGTTGTACGGGAATATGCCAATGGTGCAGCTGCATTAAAAGAACTGGAAGAGGTGAAACCGGATATTGTGATCAGTGATATTTGTATGCCGGAGGCAGATGGATTGCTATTTAGTGAAAAGTGCGTAAAGCTTTTTCCAGAAATAAAAATAATACTGGTTACAGGATATGATGACTTTGAGTATGCCAGGAGAGGTATTAAAGCAGGGGTATTTGATTATATTCTAAAACCTGTTCAGGAAGATGAATTAAACAGTTCTCTGGAGCGTGCGGCTAACGAAATTCTAAAAATTCGCGGACAAAAAGAAAAACAGAACAAGTTTTTGAACGAGATGAAATTGAATAAAGAGGCACTGAGAGATATTTATATTAACGATATTCTTAGCCAGAATCAAAATATAGAGGATATGAAAGAAAGACTTCTTGAGTATGGTATAAATATAGAAAATAATGCTGCAAAAAAAATACAGTTGGGCCTGATCGTGGTAAAAGAAGGGTTCTATGAACCTGGAGTGATCATGCAGATAATGGAAGAGGCAAAAACCTTTTTTCAAAGTGATGAAGGAATAATCGTACTAAAAGATTTATGGAACAGAATTGTGATTATATCCGAATGTGCAGAAATACCATTTGCAGAGTGTCTGAATATCCTGAATTCCTTAATTAAATCAAAATACAAGTGCCATTTGCTTATGGGGGTTTCCGGAAGATTTTCAGGATGGAAGGAGATACATAAGGCATATTTAGATGCTTTGCAATTTATTCAGAATAAACGCATGGGGAAAATTGAAAAGGAAACATCAGATTTCGTAAAGTTGGAGAATATTGAAAATGCTATTCAAAAGGGAGATATAGAAGAGGCACAAAGACTGGGAAAGATGCTTTTGGATAATGGAAGTATGGATTTGGAAGAAATGAATCAGGAATTACTGATAAAATGCCAGAAACTCTGTATTGATCTGGAATTTAATCAGAATAGTCTTCTTTTTCTTAAAGAAATCTCATGGGTTTATACAAAAGAACAGATGAAATATTGTATTGGAAATATTGTAACAGAGATGACGATCAGGATGAAAATTGATTCCGGTGGAAATAACAGTGAAACAATAGATGAAATACTTGAATACATGATCAGGCATATTGACGAAGAAGAATTAAGTTTGAATCTGCTTGCAGAGAAATTTTGCCTGAGCAGCAGTTATTTAAGTAAATTGGTTAAAAGTTTTACCGGAAAAAAATATGTGGAACTTCAGTCTGACATCAGGCTCCTGAAATTGCTGGAAATGATTCACACTACGAATATGAAAGATTGTGATATTGGAAATATGATCGGAATTAAGGATCCCCATTATCTTAGTATCTGGTTCAAAAAAATGATGGGCTCTTCTATTACAGAATATCGAAAATGTATCAGTGAAAGAGCAAAATAATGAAATTGAATAGATCAATAGGACAAGAAAATGAAACATTTATAAAAGGTTTATGAATGTATTTTCCTGTCCTTTTTCTTTATACTTACATTATCACAAAAGCAAATCAAAAGGAGGATGGAAAATGAAAAAATCATTAAAAAAAGCAGGTGCTCTTTTACTTGTTGCCGGTTTAACTGTTTCTTCAACAGTGCCTGTAATGGCAAAAGAAGATGATGATCAGATCACACTTACGATCTGGCATCAGTCAGTAGCGGACACTGATCCGGTTAAAAAAATTATTGAGGATTCTGTAGAAGAATACCACGAATTACATCCAAATGTTATTATCGAGCAGGATGGAGTTACAGGTGAACAGTACAAAACAAAAATTAAAACAGCATTTGCAGCAGGAGAAGCACCGGATATTTCCTATATGTTCAGCGGTGGAAGCTTTGTAAAACCTTACATTGATGCTGGATATCTGATACCGATCGATGACTATGTAAGCGAAGATACATTAAACAGTGTACTTCCGGGAATGCTGGATGGATGTACATTTGATGGAAAACTGTATACTTTACCAACAATAACATTCCTTGCAAACCTGTATTGCAATACAGAAATGTTTGAAGCTGCAGGTGCAGAGATTCCGACGAACTGGGATGAATTGCTGGATGCAGTTGCCAAATTAAAAGATGCAGGATACACACCAATTATTTTAGGTGAAAAAGACAGATGGCCGGGTATGTATCTATATGATATCATTTCAGCAAGAACAGCTGGAAATGCAGGTCTGGAAGAAGCATTTGCTGATCCTTCAAAATTCAATTCAGAGCCATTTATTGATGCAGCAAAGAAACTTCAGGATCTGGTAGAGGCAGGAGCTTTCAATTCCAGTATGATGAGCATGAGCTATGATGAGATGGTAGAAGGATTTGCAGCAGGACAGGGAGCAATGATCTTCCAGGCAAACTGGATCCATCCATCCATTATGGCAGATACAGCTGCAACAAAAGATAAAGTGAAATGCGTTGCATTCCCTGTAATTGAAGGTGGTGCCGGAAGCGTTACAGAATTTTCAGGTGGAAGCTCTGATGGATATTATATCAATGCAGACTGTGAGCATCCGAAGGAAGCTGTAGAATATCTGGAGTATCTGAGCAAGAAAATAGGCCAGGTAGGATATCAGCAGGGTGCAGGTCTTCCATGCTGGGATACTTCAGATGTTGATACCTCATCGTTATCTGTACTGGATACAGAATCAGCAGCTTTGATGGAGACCGGAACATCTTATATTTCCTGGTGGGATAATATTCTCTCTGCAGAAGACTCTGAGACGTACAAAGATTTACTGGCCCAGTTAATGGCAATGAAAATCACACCGGAAGAATTCTGTGAGAGTATGTCAAAGCTCAGCCCGTCAGAGTTTTATTCCAAATAAATGTTTATAAAAAAGGACTACATTTATTTGTAGTCCTTTTTCTTTCAGATTCACATACGGTAAGGAGCGAACAAAAATGCAAAAAATATTATCGAATAAAAAAGCGATTGCATTATTTATGCTTCCTACAATACTCTTAATTGGTGTCCTGGTCATCGTTCCAATCGGAATGTCCGTATATTACAGCTTACTGGATTGGGATGGTATTGGAAAAAGTGTTTTTGTAGGACTTAGAAACTATAAAGATTTAATTTCAGATGAACGATTTTTAAATTCTGTAAAAAATTCATTGCTGTATGCATTCTGCTCTTTGTTTATACAGCTTCCGTTCTCATTGCTGCTTGCCATTGTTGTAGCAAATGTAAAAAAAGGTGAGAAATTTTACCGTACAACATTTTTTATTCCAGTTATTATTTCCAGTGTTGTAATCGGGCAGTTATGGCAGAAAATTTACAATGGTGACTATGGTCTTTTAAATTCCCTCCTGGCTATGATCGGTGTACAGGGACAGGACTGGATCGGCCAGGAAAGCACTGCGTTGGTAGCTGCGTTTATTCCAAACTTATGGCAGTACATAGGATATCATATGCTGATCATGTATTCAGGAATTAAAGCTATATCACCAGACATTAATGAAGCTGCCAGAATCGATGGTGCAAGCAAGATTCAGATTGCATTTAAGATTACCATACCATTGTTAAAACCAGTATTACAGGTATGTGCCACGTTCTCACTGATCGGAGCACTTAAGATTTTCGACCTGATCTATGTTCTCACAGGGGGAGGTCCATTCTTCTCTACAGAAGTTCCGACAATTTATATGTATAAAACAATCTTTGACTCCTTTAAATATGGATATGGAAGTGCCATTGCAATATTTGTAATTATAGAGTGTCTTGTTTTAACGGGTGTACTTCGGGTACTGTTCAGAGATAAGGAGAAGGCGTAACTATGACTAAAAGAAAGATGATAAATGGAAAAAAAACGATTGTACATGTATTATTAATGATTTTTGCGCTTATCCAGATTTATCCATTATTCTGGTTGTTTGAATTTTCACTGAAAGATAACAGTGAAATTTTTGGAGGAAATATTGCAGGTCTTCCTCAACATTGGAGATTTGAAAATTATTCGACCGCTTTTTTTCAGGCAAATATTATTCAGTACTTCTTTAACAGTGTCCTTGTTACAGCTGTTACAATCATATTGACAGTTATAATAGCGGCAATGTCATCCTATGCAATTTCAAGAATGATATGGAAAGGCCGTCAGTTTGCGTCGAAGGTTGTTCTGATGGGAATGATGGTGCCTATTCATGCAGCCATGCTGCCACTGTTTATTATTCTGAGCAGGACACATATGCTGAATTCATATTTATCATTAATCATTCCATACATTGCATTTGGCCTTCCGATGGCGGTCTATCTGTTTATCAGTTTTATGGAATCATTGCCAAGAGAAATGGAGGAAGCTGCTGCAATTGATGGATGTGGAATTTATCAAATGTTCTTCAGGATTATTTTGCCACTGATTCGTCCGGCCATTGCAACTGTAAGTATTTTTACTTTTATTTCTTCATGGAATGAATTAATGTTTGCAGTTACATTTATTAATAAATCCCAGTATAAGACGTTGACCGTTGGAATTATGTCCATGGTAGGTTCCTATACAACTAAGTGGGGAGAAATCGGCGCAGGTCTTATGATTGCTACAATCCCTACAGTTATTATGTATTTACTGTTAAGTGAACAGGTACAGCAGAGTCTTGTTGCAGGTGCGGTGAAAGGATAAAAAATGAAAAAGAATGCAAAATTGACTGTGTATGCAGACCATACGAGAAATAAGATTAACAAAAATATTTTTGGACATTTTATGGAACATTCCGCAGATGTAATATACGGAAGTGTATATGATCCTGACAATAAATTAGCGGATGAAGATGGATTTCGAAAAGATGTACTGGAAGTATTAAGAGAAGTTCAGGTTCCAATGCTCAGATACCCGGGAGGAAATTTTGTCTCTAATTATCATTGGGAGGATGGAATCGGACCCAAGGAAAAAAGACCCACAGTATTTGATTATGCCTGGCTTGCACAAGATGATAATCGTATGGGTACTGTAGAGTTCATAAAATTGTGTAAAAAGACAGGTGCAGAACCTTATTTATGTGTAAACATGGGAAGTGGAACTGCAGAAGAGGCAATGCATTGGGTTGAGTTTTGCAATGGAACGGGTGACACAAAGTATGCAAATATGAGAAAGAAACTGGGATATGAGGAGCCCTTCGGTGTTAAATACTGGGGTTTGGGAAATGAAATGTACGGTGACTGGCAGTTTGGAGCCTGCAGCGTAGAAGACTATACAAAAAAGGCCCTGGATTTTGCGAAAGCAATGAAATGGATGGATCCATCCATTGAACTGGTTGCATGTGGTTATGATCTTGGAAGTGACTGGAATTATGAAGTAGCCAGAGTATTAAAACCTCTGATCAGTTACGTGGCTATTCATCATTATTCTATTGGTTTTGATGTTTTTAAAGAAGAAGATTATGATCAGTGCATGTATATCCCAGATTATCTTACAAAGCTGACAAATGTTGCAAGAGCATCTATCGTTGCAGGAACCAATGATGCACTTACAGATATTAAGATTGCATGGGATGAGTGGAATACACATGCGTGGGATTTTGAAAAAGACAAGAATGAATATAATTATACTTTGAAAAATACCATATTAACAGCAAGTATTTTACATTCATTTATTCGAAGCAGTGATGTGGTAGAAATTGCAAGTTATTCTCCGTTTATTAATGTTTGTGGAGCAGTTTCAGTAGATGAAGATGGTATTCTGAAAAGATCTCAATATTATGTTTTTGAACTGTTTTCCAAAATATTCAGACAATGTGACGGGTATGTGGAAACACGTATGGAAGGAGAGAAGTACAGCCTTCCGGAGGTAATCGACTATTCCAACAGAAAAGCAGAAGCAAAATTTTCATTGGATGCAAAAAGCCAAAAGAGAATAGTGGATACAGATTATATCGACTGTGTTGCATCAATGAATGACGATCATTCAAAATTAAGCATTTCTTTTATCAATAAAAACAGACTGGATGACTATGATGTGGAACTGTCAGTACTTGGCAGTAATGTACAATGGAATACGGGAAAATGCTATCAGATTTATCACGAGGATTTTGAAGCTTACAATACCAGAGAAAATCCGGAGAACGTAACAATTAAAGAAGTAGGAGAAATATTGAATGGTCATAGTATCCATTTAAATCCTCATTCCATAACAGTGCTTGTGGTGAATCTGGAGAAATAAGCCAATGCTGAAAACAGAAAACAAAATGGGAAATAAAGAAGTAAATACATATGATTTTCTGCATCATATACAGAGAGTAGATTTTTATGAGAAGAATCTGCATTATCTGCCATTGGTTTATTATGGACAGGAACATCCTCGACAATATATGGAATGTTTTTATAAAGATGGATGTGAAAATATGCCGGTGATCATATGGATTCATGGAGGAGCATGGGATGACGAATTTTTAACATCGTCTTACAGACCAGAATCTGTATTGGCTGAGCTGGCTGAAAAAGGATACTTTATTGCCTGTCTGGAATATCGTCTGGCAAGACATAAGCCTTTGCCTGCCTGCCTGGAAGATTGCCAGATGGCAATTGAATATCTGAGGGAAAATGCTGGTAAATATCATATTGATCCACGGAAAATCGGACTTTGGGGAGAATCAGCAGGAGCGCATATTGCATGTATGGCAGGGAGTAATTATAATAACAAAAATATTATGCCTGTACAGGGAATCGTATCATTTTACTGTCCGTCTGATCTGGTGGAAATGCTTGAAGAACAAAATGGAGATCCTGGCTTTTTGGTAAATGTGTTGCCAGATTGTCCGTTGACAGAAAAGGAACAAAAACAAATTTTAGAAAAAATGAGTCCTGTTCATTATGCGGATAAAAAATCTATTCCTCCAATTCTATTGCTCCATGGGGATCAGGATGAAGTAGTAGCCTGCAGACAGTCCTGTGAGTATAAAACAAAACTAGAAAATGCAGGGAATGATGCAGAACTCATTATTGTACCAGGACAGGGACATGGTTTTTTCCATGGAAAGATGTATTATGAAAAAGTTATAGAGTTTTTTCAAAAAAATGTTTCAGGCAAATCAGCCTGAGTGCTGCACTTCGTTTCCTGCCTTTACGACGGAAGCCTCGCAAGCGTCCCGGCAGACTGAATTTGCCTGGTCCAGATTTTCGCTGTGTGCCTGATTTGAAAACTTGGACACTGTTTCCGGCTTGAAGGGAATTAATCCTTTGTCAGTGAAGTGAAACATACACCGCGGATCTAACGGAAGAAATACATAACCGAACCCGGACAGGGAAATATATACCGGCTGCAAACCTTGCGAAGCCGAGCGCAAGCGTGTTTGCAACGGTATATATTTCCTTTACCGGGTCTTATTATTTCTTCCCGACATGTGTTTGCAACAGTATATATATTCCCCTTCAGGTTCTTTTCATTTTCAGACCAGAGTGGTATGATCTAAGAAGGAACAATCGTGTTGCAGGGTGGAATTTCTATCTTTGCTATGTGGTCAACCCCTTGTGGGCGGTTGTTCCATTTCTATTTTCAATATAACACTTTCGGAAACAAGAAACAAGGGGAAAGCCCAAAATGATTGCGTAAATTTACCTTCTGTAAAAAATTATGAGTGCCTATTCGGGCAAACTCCAGCCTGCTTTGTGATCAAAAGGACTAAGATTTCCCTGAACACTGTTTCCAACTTGCAAGAAATTAGTTTTTTTGCCAATGAAGTAGAATATACACCACGCTGTCACAGAGGAAATACATAACCGAGCCCGGATAGGGAAATATATATCGGTTGCAAACCTTGCGAAGCTGAGCGCAAGCGTGTTTGCAACGGCATATATTTCCTTTGCCGGGTCATATTATTTCTTCCAAAAAATTAATAGTATCTGTGAAGAGGATAAAGAACCTATAAACAATACATATGCATTACAATGTAAACTAAAATATTGACAAAACCAATTTCTTCTCATATAATATGAATTAAGAAATGAGTATATACTAAAGGCAAATATGTAAATTGGGAGGTGTTGATATGGCTACAGTACCTACGCAGGTAAGAATTGATGAAAATCTGAAAAAACAGGCTACAGAGCTCTTTTCTCAGTTGGGAATGGATATGTCCAGTGCAATGAATATATTCCTTAGACAGTGTGTTATGAGGGGAGGTCTTCCATTTGATGTGGTAGTTCCACAATATAAGCCAGAGGTTATTGAGGCAATGGAAGAAGCAAAAAGAATCAGCAAGGATCCTAATACTAAAAGATACAGCAGTTTTTCGGAAGCTATGGAGGACCTTGATTGATGCAGTATGATCTGATACTCACTGGCAAATTTAAGAAAAGTTTGAAGTTAGCCAGAAGGAGAGGCCTTGATATATCTCTTTTAGATAATATTGTGACTATGCTTCAAAAAAATATTCCTTTGGAGGATAAGTATAGGGATCATGAATTAAAAGGAAAATATCAAGGATTTAGAGAATGTCATATTCAGCCGGATTGGTTGTTAATATATTTGAAAGAAGATGGTATTTTGACATTGACTTTGGTAGATACGGGAACACATACAGATTTATTTGATATGTAATAACACAATATGGAATACAGAAGGGCAAATCAGTTCCCGTGCCGCACTGCGTTTCCTGCTCCGGCTGGACAGCTTTTATTCCGCCACTCACAAAACTCGCTACGCTCGAACAGTTGATTCGTGGCGGAAGCTGTCCAGCCTCCACGACGGAAGCCTCGTAAGCGTCCCGGGAGTCTGAATTTGCCATTTACAGATTGTCGCAGTGTACCTGATTTGAAAACCCGGATACTGTTTCCGGCTTGAAAGGAATTAATCCTTTGTCAGTGAAGTGAAACATACACTGCGGGTCTATCGGATGAAATACATAGGAACCCGGACAGGGAAATATATACCGGCTGCAAACCTTGCGAAGCCGCCGGTACTTAGTGAGTTCAGGTTTATCTGAACGAACTTAGTACCGCTGCGAGCGGAGCCGAGCGCAAGCGTGTTTGCAACGGTATATATTTCCCTCCGGGCTCTATTATTTCCTCCATCCACGTGTTTGCAACGATATATATCCTTCCGGGTTCTATTATCTTCTTCTGACACCTATAATTTATTGAATTTTCCTTTTAAATATGGTAACCTTTGAGCAGAAACGTATACATAGTTAGATCTGTCGTAAAGGAAGTGGTGGACGATGGATTTTGAACAAAAGCATAAAGAAGACCTGCAGCGTCTGCGGGAGTTCAGGCTTCTGGATGATGACTTTATGAGCAAGGTTTTTGAAGATAAGAAATGCGCAGAGCTTCTTCTTCAGATCATTTTGGACCGGGATGATCTCAGAGTCCTGAGCGTACAGGGGCAGTATGATCTGAAAAATCTTCAGGGCCGTTCCGTCCGGCTGGATATCCTGGCTGCAGATGAAGCAGACCGTATATACAATATTGAGATACAGCGGAATGACCACGGCGCATCTGTAAAAAGGGCCCGCTATAACAGCAGCCTGCTGGATGCCAATGTAACAGAGCCTGGAGAGGATTATGACAGTCTGAATGAAACTTATGTAATTTTTATCACAGAAAATGATGTGCTGAAAGCAGGCCTGCCAATTTATCATATTGACCGTGTGATAAAAGAAACCAATACATTGTTTGGGGATGGAGCTCATATCATTTATGTAAATTCCCAGATCAGAGATGAGACAAAACTCGGCAGACTGATGCACGACTTTTCCTGTACTGATGCAAAAGATATGTATTATGAAATCCTTGCAGACAGGGTACACTATTTCAAGGAAGATGAGAAGGGAGTGACGACCATGTGCAGAGCAATGGAAGAAATGAGAAACGAAGCGGCCCATGAACGTTCGGTTGAAATCGCAAAGGCTATATTGCTACAAGGTAAAATGTCCTACAAAGAAATTGCAGAGATCTGCAATTTGGATATTGAGGAAGTTAAATCACTGGATGGGCAGAAATCTGCATAATGTGGGAATGATCTTACTTTGGTTTGCACACCTGTAATCCGCCAGTCGCGAAACTCTCCCGCGTCTCAGACAGTCTGACTGGTGGCGGCAGGTGAGCATCCTCACGACGGAAGCTTCGTAAGCGCCCGGGAGACTGAATTTGCTATAGCAGCCTCTCACAGTTC
>JAXEUE010000157.1:0-7206 GCA_034115005.1 Blautia sp. | reverse complement strand
AGGAAACTATAGGATCAGAACAGACCTGGCATTGGAAGAAACAGAACGTTTTTCCGAGGAAAATGTGGAAATACGGGGTGTTGAGGTTTCAGAGAGCTATGATGAAGAAAAAGATGTACGTACAACGGTGGTAAAAATTACCACGGAAAATGGTGCCCATGCAATGGGAAGGCCTCAGGGCAGTTATATTACCATAGAAGCTCCCAATCTTTCACTGCCTGATGAAGATTATCACAGGGAAATCTCAAAGGAAATCGCCAGACACCTGGCACAGCTTATTGACCTGGACAAGGAGCAGTCCGTTCTTGTGGTTGGTCTGGGAAATTCGGCGATCACAGCGGATTCTCTGGGCCCTCATGTGGTGGAGAATCTTCGGATGACCAGACATGTAATCAGGGAATATGGTCTGAAAAGTATGGGAGAGGAAAAAATGCACCAAACCAGCGGCATTATTCCGGGGGTGATGGCTCAGACCGGAATGGAAACCTCAGAGATAGTGCAGGGTGTGGTGGAGGAGACAAAGCCTGATGTTGTGATCGCGGTAGATGCTCTGGCTGCAAGAAGCACCAGACGTCTGAACCGTACTATTCAGATCACGGATACAGGGATCAACCCCGGTTCCGGAGTGGGAAACCACAGAAACGGACTGACTGAGGATAATCTGCATGTGAAGGTGATCGGTATAGGTGTGCCCACCGTAGTGGATGCGGCAACTATTGTTCATGATTCTATGGCTCATCTGCTGGACGCTCTGGATGAAAGGGAACAGAAAGAATTTCTTGAGGAAATGATCTCACCTCATCTGCACAGCATGTTTGTAACACCTAAAGACGTGGATGAAACGGTAAAATATTTAAGCTTTACCATATCCGAAGGGCTGAATATGGCTTTTCTTGGTGAAGAGGCCAGGGTGTAACTTTCTATGTATAATCGGAAGTTTACTGTCATAGGATAGCTTTAAAGAGGTGATTCTGTGACAAAATTCCAGAAAGCAATCTGCATTGTGCTGAGCCTGTGCTTTTTTACAGTTCTGGCTGTGGTGCCGGGACCTTTTTTTCTGTATGAAAATGTGTTCAGGCAGCTGCCTTTGTACTGCTTTCTGGAAAAAAAGGTTTCGGAGGCATCCCCATATGAAGATCAGGAAACATACCAGAAGGTAGTAAAGGAAAATGGAAAATATCTTGGCAGCAAAAATCAGGACAAACCTCTGAAGGAAAATAATATACAGCCACAGACAGAGCAGGAAGAAGAACCTGAAAAAGAACCGGAGAAAACAGAAAATACGAAGGAAACCCTGGCAGTTCCCTGGCCTTCCATTGATCTTTCTCCTGCTAAGCTTGCCGATTTTGACTACCTTCTGGGACAGTTTTATATTGTAGATTCCAATACACAGACAAGTCCAGAGCAGTTGAATGCTGCCCGTTTCCTGAAGGAAAATCTGGTTATCAGCAAAAAGAAATCTACGCCTCAGATACTGATCTATCACAGTCACTCCCAGGAGGCTTTTTCAGATTCCAGAGAGGGAAAGGAAGAAGATACCATTGTGGGAGTGGGAGATTATCTTACACAGATTCTTGAAAAAAAATACGGCTATGGCGTGATCCATGTGAAAGAGAAATTTGATATGAAAAGCGGACAGCTGGACCGAAGTGCGGCCTATGATTATGCAGGAAAATTCCTGGAAGATTTTCTGGAAAAAAATCCTGGAATACAGGTTATTATTGACCTTCACAGAGATGGAGTGGATGACAGCAGACATCTGGTCACTGAGATTAACGGCAAACCAACAGCCCAGATCCTTTTTTATAATGGACTAAGCTACACCTTAACAAAAGGCAGACTGACTTATCTTCCCAATCCATACATAGAAGAAAATCTTGCTTTCTCTTTCCAGCTGGAGTACCAGGCTGCCCGGTATTATCCGGATTTTTACCGGGGAATCTATCTGGCGGGATACCGCTACAACCAGCACTTCCGTCCCAGATCGGTTCTTCTGGAAGCGGGGGCCCAGACTAACACAGTCCAGGAGGTAAAAAACGCCATGGAGCCCTTTGCAGATATCCTTGATAAAGTGCTTCAGTGAGTTATTTCCCAAAAATCATAAATATGGCATTGAAAATTCGACAGTATGATAGTATAATGCAGTTGCTCTGATTATAAATATGCATTTATTTTTTACAGATTATTTCAATTTATGAAAATTTTTTCCGACCAGCAATTTTGTTTAAATAGATCTGTGAAAATTCGCTTTGAACGGTGGCAACGGTGCTGAATGGGAATCCGTATGAAAGGAACATACAGGAAATGAAAATGGACGGGGAAAGATTGTTTGATATACATTGCCATATTATTCCGAATGTAGATGACGGTGCGGTGAATCCAACAGAAATGAAAAAGATGCTTCAGATGGAATATGCGCAGGGAGTCAGAAATATAATTGCCACTCCACATTTTAGATTCGGAATGTTTGAAACATCATTGGAACAGATAAAAGAACAGTTTCTACTATGGCGGGTTCACGATATGTACTTATTGAATTTTCAGAGAGCTCAGAGGCTTATTACATACGAGAGAGACTATATAATCTTCTTTCCAATGGATTTAAGCCAATAGTAGCGCATATTGAGCGGTATGAATGCACACGTAAGAGTATGGATTTGGTGGAAAAGCTGGTGGATATGGGTGCATATATGCAAATAAATGCGGACAGTATCATTGGGAAAAATGGTTTATCTACTAAAAATTATTGCAGAAAGATTATGAGAGGCTTTCAGTTACGTTTCAAAAAAGATGGGAATTGATTATGCAAATCAGATATTTATAAATAATCCACAAAAAATATTAGAAGATGGGAAAAGGAGAAAAGAAAAGTAAGATGGAGCAGCAAAACTTGAAGGACAACGATGAAATTGAAATTGACTTATCTGAGTTACTTCACATATTGATAAAAAAGTTATGGGTGATTCTTTTATCTGGAATGATATTTGCACTTTTATTTATTGCAGGTACCATTCTTTTTATTACACCTCAATATAAGTCTACAACGAAGATGTATGTATTAAGCAAGCAGGATAATAATACCCTGACCAATCAGGATATGCAGACCAGTCTTTCTTTGACTAAAGATTATGCAGAGTTGATCAAAAGCCGAACGGTAACTGAAGGTGTAATTGCCCAGCTCAATCTTGATATGACTCATGAAGAGCTTCTGAATAAATTAACTGTAGATTCTGCGCAGGATACACGTATCTTATCTATTTCTGTTAGGGATAAAGATCCTTATGAGGCATGTGAGATTGCCAATTCTATCAGAGATGTGGCAGCTAATCATATAAAAAATGTAATGGATATTGATGCGGTTAACGTGGTTGAGACAGCAAATATTCCAGATTCTAAAGACAGTCCAAGTATTAGTAAGAATGGAGCTATTGGAGGACTGCTGGGAGTATTTCTTTCGGTTTTGATCGTAATAATTTCTTATTTGTCAAATGATTCTATCGAAACTCAGGAAGACGTGGAAAAATATTTGCAGCTTAGTGTCCTTGGTACTATTCCATTGACGGAAACCGGACAAAGAAAGAAAAAGAAGAAGCAAAAAAGAGGCAGAAGGAGAAGATAAAAGATGAAAGAAGTGAATATTTATCGGCAGGAGTTGGATTACAGTGCCAACGAATCTTATAAATCTTTACGTACTAATTTGCTGTTCTGCGGAGAAGAGAAAAAAGTAATTGCCATTACAAGCTGTACGCCTAATGAGGGTAAAAGTACAGTGTCAATAAATCTTGCTATGTCACTGGCTGATTCTGGCAAAAAGGTATTGTTTATTGATGCTGATCTTCGTAAATTTGTTCTGACGGGAAGAACCGAAGTTGAAGGAGAAATTAAAGGTCTTTCTCATTTGCTCTCACATCAGGAAACAATTGATAATGTAATTTATTCTACAAATATTCCACGCTTTTATATCATATATGCTGGCACTGTGCCTCCTAATCCTGCAGAGCTTCTGGGAGGAAATTATTTTAAGAAACTTCTGGAAGCTGTCAGAAAAATCTATGATTATGTTATTATTGATACTCCTCCTCTTGGAAGTGTAATTGATGGTGCCGTGATTGCAGATGCGTGCGATGGATCTATTCTTGTTATTGAATCGGGAGCTATCAGTTATCGTTTTGCTCAGGAAGTAAAAGAACAAATGGAAAGATGCAACTGTCCGATTCTTGGCGTAATATTGAATAAAGTAGATATGAGCAGGCAGGGATATTATGGAAAGTACTATGGAAAGTATTACGGGGAATATGGTAAAAACTCGAAAAATAAGAGGTAATTATTATGTCAAAAAAGTATATTGCCTTGATGGCTGTAATTTGTACAGTGCTTGCCGGGGGAATTGCTTATATGAGAGTACAGGCTGACCATCAGGGACCGGAAATTATATACAGTGATGATGCTGTATCTGAATATGACACAGATATGACAGATGAAGAATTGTTAGAAGGTGTTTCAGCTGTAGATGATAAAGATGGTGATGTGGCAGATTCTCTGAAAGTAGAATCAATATATGAAGTAGATGATTCCCATGTAATTATCACTTACGTGGCTAAAGATAATTCTAATAATATTACTAAAGTAAAGCGTGATCTTGAGATACGGCAAAAAGAAGATAGATTAGACGATATAGATATTCAACCCACACAGATTCCTGTGGAAGATGCTGAAATGGATGAAGCCTCAGAATTTGCGTCAGATGTAGAGAATTCTGAAAATAGCCAGAATGAAACCAATCAGACAGAAGAAACAGGTTTAGATTCAGCGGAATAAATGAAAAAAGAACAGGAAGCTATGGCGGATGAAATGCCTCCACAGAATCCAAGACTTTACCTCACAGATTATTATATAGAAGTTCCAATTGGTACTTCTATAGATTTACTTTCTTATGTAAAGAATATTACAGATGACAAAGACGACATTTATACATTGTGGCGAAAAATTCAGATCAGTGGAGAAGTGAATACTTCAGTTGCAGGAACATATACTTGTACATATTATGTACTTGATTCGGATAATAATTCATCAAATAGTGCAGTTCTTACAGTTAAAGTGAAATAAATCTCAAAACTGGGAGTGAAAAAAATGAAACTAACGAAAAAAAAGGATCGATTGCCTGGATTAATTATTGCTTCAATTTTAGGAGTATCTGAAATAGCATTTGCTGTTCTTCTATTATATACAAAATTACTCTCTATGAAATATATGGGAATTCTTTTGGCTGGTCTGCTTCTGCTATGGATAGTTGTCTTTCTTCTGGTTAAAAAAATTCGTAAAAAAATACGATTTTCTCTGGGAGTTGTGCTTTTCTGTATTATATTAGCTGCCATGGTGTTAGCCAGTCTCTATATATACAAGACAGTTTCTGCCTTGGATACGATTACAGGTGTGAATAAAGAAGTAATAGATATTAATGCATATGTACAGAAAGATGACAAAGCACAGAATATCAAAGATGCTTCACAATATACATTTGGAATTCTTAAGGAACTGGATAGAGAAAACACAGATGAAGCACTGAAGAAAATTTATTTTGAAGTAGGATCTGAAGTTAAAATTCAGGAATATGAAGGTCTTACCCAGCTGGCTGATGGTCTTGAAAAAGGTGAATGTCAGGTCATTTTGCTTAATCGTGCCTATCTGGATATTTATGAAGAGATGGATCAGTATACTGGCTTTGTATCTCAGATTCGGAAGATAGCTACATTTTCTGTCGAATCTGTTGTAGAGCGAAAAAAACCTGTGATGGCTGATCAGGGAATTTCTAAAGGTGAAACAGATACTAAGACGAATTCAGAGGAAAAGAAGCAGGACGATGCGGCAATCACTGACGAAGTTTATACAGTTTACATCAGCGGTATTGATACCAGAGGAGAAATGACTGCTTCCAGCAGAAGTGATGTCAATATTATTCTCACTATAAATATGAGAACAAAGCAGATTCTGATGGTATCCACACCCAGAGATTATTATGTGCCGTTGTCCATATCCAATGGTGTACCGGATAAGCTTACACATGCTGGAATTTATGGGGTAAATGTAAGCATGGATACTTTAAGTATGTTATATGGCATAGATATTAACTATTACTTCAGGGTGAATTTCGGTGGTTTTGTTAAGATCATAGACGCATTGGGAGGTATTACAGTTTATTCTGATTATGAATTTGATTCCCGGGGCTGTCATTTCAATCAGGGAGAAAATTTACTGAACGGTGAACAAGCTCTGATATTCAGCCGAGAACGATATTCATTTAAGGATGGTGACCGTCAGAGAGGAAAGGATCAGATGGCTGTTATTCAGGCAGTGGTAGATAAAGTTACAACTCCTGATTTCCTGAAAAACTATCTTTCAGTAATGGATAGTCTTTCAGGATGCTTTGAAACGAATGTACCATATGATTTGATTGCGTCTCTGGTGAGAGAACAACTGGATAAAGGAGGAAAATGGCAGGTTCTTTCGTACAGCGCTGATGGTACAGGAAGTTCACAGAAACCTTATTCTATGAGCCAGAAAGCATATGTAATGATTCCGGATACTGCAACTGTTGACAAGGCAAAAGTACTGATGAAGAAAGTTCGGGATGGGTATGAGATTTCATCGTCAGATGTTGCAAAGTAATTAAAAAATAGAATATTTGATTGAAAAGGAGCTGAATCTGATCGTAACACCTGGAGCTTAACTCACTTACAGGAATGCGGATTTTTATTAAGATTGCAGCTCCTTTTAAAATACCTCCAACATCAGGGATATATCTTCTGCCTCCTAGACAGAAGTGAAACAGATATGCTATAATACGGGATTAGAATTCAATGAAAACCAGAAGAAAAAAATAGGGAGGGAATTCCTGAATGATAGATCAGAGCAAAATCAGAAATTTCTGTATTATTGCGCATATTGACCATGGTAAATCCACACTTGCGGATAGGATCATAGAAATGACCGGTACCCTGACGGAAAGGGAAATGCAGTCTCAGGTTCTTGATAATATGGAACTGGAAAGGGAAAGAGGAATTACTATCAAATCCCAGGCTGTCCGCATCGTATATAAGGCCAAAGACGGAGAAGAGTATATTTTCAACCTGATTGATACTCCGGGGCATGTGGATTTTAATTATGAAGTTTCCAGAAGCCTGGCTGCCTGCGACGGAGCTGTCCTTG
>JAXEUE010000156.1:0-5684 GCA_034115005.1 Blautia sp. | reverse complement strand
TCCAGTACTGTGCCTTCTACTTCAATCACATCTGCTTTTGACATTTCACACCTCCTGTATGTCGTCCATTTATTTCGTAAGAGTCAGAATTTCCGGTTCGCCGTCTGTAATGAGAATTGTATTTTCATAATGAGCAGAAAGGGAACCATCCATAGTCACAACCGTCCAGTCATCATCCATCCAGGCCACATCTGCACGGCCCAGATTAATCATTGGTTCTATGGCAAGAGTCATACCTGGAAGCAGACGGACACCTCTTCTCTTCATTGGGAAATTGGGAATCTCCGGATCTTCATGAAGATGAGTTCCAATTCCGTGCCCAACCAGATCCCTGACAATTCCAAAATGATATTTAGCTGCATGGGCACCGATTGCTTTACAGATATCATTCAGATGATTGCCCGCTCTTGCGGCTTTTACACCTTCAAAAAAGCATTCCCTGGTAACTTCCATAAGCGTACGTGCTTCTTCTGAAACTTCTCCCACAGCATATGTTCTTGCCGCGTCTGAGTGATACCCTTTATAGATCAGACCGGCATCAATCTTGACCAGATCTCCATCCTTTATAATTTTATCTTCTGACGGAATTCCATGTACAACTTCATCATTAATGCTGATGCAAAATGAAGCAGGAAAGCCTCCATAATTCAGGAAATTCGGAGTACATCCCATAGAACGGATCATATCTTCCCCAATCCGGTCTATCTCCTTCGTACTGACTCCCGGTTTAATGTATGGGATCAGGCCATCATGTACTTTTTCAAGAAGATGCCCTGCTTCTCTCATAAGCTCTATTTCATGTTCTGACTTAATAGTAACCGACATTTTACCTCCAAATGATGCTTAAAGCACCGGATCATTCTCCAAGTATGGCAACAATATCCGCAAATACATCTTCCAGATTCTTTGTACCATCCACGGATTTCAGGATGCCTTCATTTGTATAATAATCAATAAGCGGCTGTGTCTGATCATGGTATACGTTCAGACGTTTCTGAACAGTCTCCGGCTTATCATCATCCCTGAGAACAAGTTTTTCACCGCAGACATCACAAACACCTTCTACTTTAGGTGCTGCATATTCTACATGATAAGTAGCACCACATTTCAGGCAGGCACGTCTTCCTGACATACGGCTCACAATATTGGAATCCGGAACATCCACATCAATAGCATAATCAATCTTACTTCCAAGTTTGCTTAATGCATCCGTCAGACATTCAGCCTGAGGGATAGTTCTTGGAAACCCATCCAGCACATAACCGTTTTCTGCATCAGGCTGTTTGATTCGGTCAACAACCAGATCACAGGTCAGTTCATCCGGAACAAGAAGTCCCTGATCCATATATGTTTTTGCTTTTTTGCCAAGTTCAGTTCCGTTTTTTATGTTTGCACGGAAAATATCTCCTGTAGATATATGGGGAATATGATATTTCCCGGCTATTTTCTTAGCCTGTGTTCCTTTTCCTGCTCCCGGTGCACCCAACATTATTATTTTCATAAAAATACCCTCCGTTTTTTCTGAAGCATTTTACAAATCAAGGCTGTGATGCCTGAGCACCACAACCTTTCATTATTAGTTGTTCAGGAAGCCTTTATAATTGCGGACAAGGAGCTGAGATTCAATCTGTTTCACGGTCTCAAGGATAACACTTACTACAATAATGATGGATGTGCCTCCAAATGAAACATTAGCTCCAAAAACACCGTTAAAGATAAACGGAATCACACACACAATAACCAGACCTACTGCACCTATAAATATAATATAATTTAAAATATTAGTCAAATAATCTGACGTAGGTTTTCCAGGACGGATTCCCGGAATAAAACCACCCTGTTTCTTGATATTATCTGCCACTTCCAACGGGTTAAATGTAATGGATGTATAGAAATATGCAAAGAAAACACAAAGTACAATATAAAGAACCAATCCCCAGCTGTACTGAGGCTGTGAGGGATTACACCAGTTATTTGAAGAAAGACCTCTTAAGATCTCACTGCCGATTCCTGTACCATTTCCCTTCCCTGCAAGTTCTGCAATTACAGTTGGAAAAGACATAATAGATGATGCAAAGATAACCGGAATAACACCGGCAGTGTTAACTTTTAATGGAATATTGGTAGACTGTCCGCCTGCCATTTTTCTTCCAAGCATCTTTCTTGAATACTGAACCGGAATTCTTCTTTCTGCTCCGTTAAGGATAAGTACAAGAACAACAACTACAAGAATAATAGCTGCAATAATGATTCCGGCAAGAGTACCCTTGGCAATTGTCTTACCTTTGATAAAGTTCTCATACAGTAATGACAGATCACTCGGCATTCTGGATACAATATTAACAGTAAGTACAATGGAAATACCATTTCCTACACCTTTTTCTGTAATACGTTCTCCAAGCCACATCAACATAGCAGAACCTGCTGTAAGACATAAAACAGCAACAAGGCCTTTCATAAAGTTAATATTCGGAATCATACCCTGACGTCCGAAGCCGATTGCCATTGCAACAGACTCAAATAAAGCAAGTCCTACTGTAACATAACGTGTAATTGCTGTAAGCTTTTTTCTTCCTTCTTCACCATCTCTCTGCATTTCTTCAAGTGCAGGAATTGCAATTGTCAAAAGCTGTATGATAATGGAAGAAGTAATGTAAGGGGTAATGTTTAATGCAAAAATTGACATCTTCTCAAATGATCCGCCAGTAAATGCATCAAAAAAGTTAAACGCACCATTGGAATTGCTGCTGAACCATTCTTTAAAGAAATTGCTGTCAACTCCCGGAACAGGAATCTGGCAGCCGATACGGATGATAAAAATCATCCATATCATGTAAAGCAGCTTGCGTCTCATTTCTTTCACTCTAAAAACACTTTTAAGAGTTTCAAACATCAGATCACCTCTACTGTACCACCAGCAGCTTCAATTTTTGATTTTGCAGTCTCGCTGACAGCGTTTACTTTTACATTCAGTTTCTTTGTCAGCTCACCATTTCCAAGAATCTTAACGCCATCTGCAATCTTGGAAATTGCACGGCTTTCAAGTAAGCTATCTACAGTAACCTCTGCACCGTCTTCAAAACGATTAAGCACATCAACATTGATTGCAACGATTTCTTTAGTATTTCTGTTTTTGAAACCTCTCTTTGGCAGACGTCTGTATAAAGGCATCTGACCACCTTCAAATCCCGGTTGTTTACGACCGGAACGTGCTAACTGTCCTTTATGTCCTTTACCGGCTGTTTTACCGTTTCCTGAACCATGTCCACGGCCTCTTCTGAAGTTATCACTGTGCTTAGAACCTTCTGCTGGTCTTAAGTTTGATAATTCCATTCTGGCACCTCCTTTTTATATTCAGAACTTATAACAATTATGCTTCTTCTACTTTAACCAGGTACTGTACCTGCTGAATCATTCCTCTGGTTGCAGCATTATCAGGCAGCTCAACTGTTTTATGCATTTTTCTAAGACCCATAGCTTCGACTGTCTTTTTGTGTTTGGGAACTGCACCAATGGGAGATTTTACTAATGTTACTTTTAATGTGTTTGCCATTTTTGTATTCCTCCTTAAGCCAGAATCTCATCTACAGACTTTCCACGAAGTTTAGCAACTTCATCTGGAGTCTTCAACTGTCTTAAGCCTTCGATCGTTGCAAGAACAACATTCTGCTTATTTCTGGATCCCATACATTTTGTACGGATATTCTTAATTCCAGCAAGTTCAATTACCGCACGGGCAGGGCCTCCGGCAATAACACCAGTACCTTCTGGAGCTCTCTTCAGAAGCATCTGAGCACTTCCGTATTTCCCAACAAAATCGTGTGTAATAGAACCATTTTCATCTCTTGCTACTGTTACTAATTTCTTCATAGCATCCTCTTTTCCCTTGCGGATAGCCTCAGGAATTTCGGCTGCTTTACCTAAACCTGCACCAACGTGTCCATTGCCGTCACCTACAACAACTAAAGCTGTGAAACGGAAGTTACGACCACCTTTAACAACCTTGGTTACACGCTTGATTGATACTACTTTATCTTCTAATTCCAGTTGACTAGCATCAATAAGATTACGTTTCATGTGTTTACGCTCCTCCCTTTTAGAATTTCAGTCCGGCTTCTCTTGCTGCGTCAGCCAGTGCTTTTACTTTACCGTGATAGATATAGCCTCCTCTGTCGAAAACAACTGTATCAATTCCGGCTTCAATGGCTTTTTTACCAATAACGGTTCCTAAATGTGCTGCTGCTGCAACATCATCAGTATGCTCCAGATCAGCTCTTACATCTTTCTGAAGAGTAGAAGCTGATACTAAAGTCTTACCTTCAGTGTCATCAATAATCTGTGCATACATATGCTTGTTGGAACGAAATACAGCTAAACGAGGCATTGCTGCAGTACCATTTAAATGATGACGTAATCTTCTATGCTTATTCTCACGAATTTTCGCTCTAGATGCTTTATTTATCATTTTCTCACCCTCCTGAATTATTTCTTACCAGTCTTGCCGACTTTACGTCTGATCACTTCATCAGCATATTTGATACCTTTGCCCTTATATGGCTCAGGTCTTCTCTTATCTCTGATTTCAGCTGCAAACTGTCCGACTTTTTCTTTACTGATACCGGATACGATAATCTTGTTACCATCTACTTTGGTCTCGATTTCTTCCGGATCCTCCATTTCTACCGGATGAGAATATCCAAGGCTGAGAACCAGTTTTTTACCCTGTTTAACTGCCTTATAACCTACACCGTTTACTTCAAGTACCTTTGTGTAGCCTTCGCTTACACCAACCACCATATTGTGGATCAGGCTTCTTGTTAATCCGTGAAGCGCTTTCATTTTCTTCAAGTCGTTTGGTCTGGAAACAACTACATGGCCATCTTCAACCTTGATTTCCATTTCCTTGGGAAGTGCTCTTTCCAGTGTACCTTTTGGTCCTTTAACGGTTACTACATTGCCTTCAGCAATTTTTACTTCGACTCCTGCCGGAATAGCAACCGGAAGTCTGCCAATTCGTGACATATGATTGTCCTCCTTACTTAGATTATCGGAGAGGAACTTATGTCCTCTCTGTTTTCAGTTGTCTATATATAAATCTAGGTTTAAATTACCAGATAAATGCCAGAACCTCTCCGCCTACTTTAAGCTTACGTGCTTCCTTATCAGTGATCACGCCTTTATTTGTAGAGAGAATTGCAATTCCAAGTCCTCCAAGAACCTTTGGAATCTCATCCTTGCCTGCATATATACGAAGACCAGGTTTGGAGATTCTCTTTAAACCAGTGATGATTTTTTCATTTTTGTCTTCACCATATTTTAATGTGATATGGAGAGTTTTAATTGCTCCATCTTCGATCAGATCATATTTTGCAATATATCCCTCATCAACAAGGATATCTGCAATAGCAATTTTCATTTTAGATGCCGGAACATCTACAGTATCATGTTTTGCAGTATTTGCATTACGAATTCTTGTAAGCATATCTGCAATTGGATCACTTGTCATCATCATGACATTTTTCCTCCTTTTGGATTACTACTTTTCTCTTAAAGGTTTACCAAGATGCCTTCTTAACGCCTGGGATCTGACCTTTATATGCTAACTCACGGAAACATACTCTGCAGATTCCGTATTTTCTTAAAACTGAATGTGGACGTCCACAAATTCTGCAACGTGTATATTC
>JAXEUE010000155.1:0-2556 GCA_034115005.1 Blautia sp. | reverse complement strand
ACAGGTATTTACGGTACTTCTTTAGGACAGCTTCAATGTGAGAAGCTTGGAATCGAAACAGGACTTTATGTGGAAAATGTTGCCGCACACTCTCCGGCTATGGACGCAGGCATACAGAGTGGAGATGTGATCAGCAGCGTGGATGGACATCCGATTGGAAAGATGCCAGATTATTATGAATATCTCCAGACAAAGAGTGCGGGAGACAGAATAACATTATCCATTATGCGAAAAAACCAGGATGGCAAATACGTGCGTCTGGATTATGAATTAGCGATAGAAGAGAGATAGGGGAAAATAATATGCGTTTTTTAAACGAATTACATGAAGGTGACAGAGTTAACGGGATTTATTTCTGCAAGCAGAAACAGTCTGCACTGACCAAGAATGGCAAACCATATGAGAGTATTATTCTTCAGGATAAAACAGGAGTCCTTGATGGAAAGATCTGGGATCCCAATTCCCAGGGAATTGAAGATTTCGATTCCGTGGATTATATTGAGGTGATCGGAGAAGTGACCAGCTTTGCAGGTGCCCTGCAGCTTAATATTAAGCGTGTGCGCAAAGCTCTTCGGGAAGAATATGATCCGGCGGATTATTTTCCTGTAAGTGAGAACAGCACTGATGATATGTACAGGCAGCTTTTGGATATGATAAACAGTGTAAAGAATCCGTATCTGAACACTCTTTTAAAAATGCTTTTTGTGGAGAACCGGGAATTTGTGGAAACTTTTGAGAGTCACTCTGCAGCTAAGACGGTTCATCACGGTTTCATCGGCGGTCTTATGGAGCATACTCTGGGAGTTACCAGACTGTGCGATTTTATGGCAAATGCATATCCGATCCTGAACCGTGACCTTCTTATCACTGCATCTCTTCTTCATGATGTGGGAAAGACGAAAGAACTGTCTGAATTTCCTGTAAATGATTATACTGATGCCGGCCAGCTTCTGGGGCATATTTATATTGGAGCACAGATGATCCATGATATGGTAAAAGAGATTCCGGACTTTCCGGAAGTTCTGGAAAATGAACTGATTCACTGTATTCTTTCCCATCACGGAGAGCTTGAATATGGTTCTCCCAAGAAACCAGCTCTTGCAGAGGCAGTTGCCCTCAATCTTGCAGATAACACGGATGCACGGATGGAAACCATAACAGAAATCTTTACCGGTGATAAGAGCAAGAAAGACTGGCTGGGATATAACAAGTTATTTGAATCCAATCTGAGAAGAACAGGAGAAGTGTAATTTTTATGGAATTTCGTAAAAACGATCTGGTTACTCTTGAAATAGAAGATTGTGGAGTTGACGGTGAAGGTATCGGTAAGACTGATGGCTTCACCGTCTTTGTCAAAGACGCAGTAATAGGAGATACGATAAAGGCAAAGATCATCAAAGCAAAAAAACATTACGGATACGGACGTCTGGTGGAAGTAATAAAACCTTCTCCTTACAGGACGAAACCCAAGTGTGCCTTTGCCCGTCAGTGCGGGGGATGCCAGCTTCAGGCTCTTTCTTATGACAGACAGCTTGTCTTCAAGACCAATAAGGTCAGAGGTCATCTGGAGAGAATCGGAGGTTTCACAGATATTCCTATGGAGCCTATCATTGGCATGGATGAACCATACCATTACAGAAATAAGGCTCAGTTTCCCGTAGGACGCAATAAAGAGGGAAAAATCATTACAGGTTTCTATGCAGGACGTACCCATACTATTATTGAAAACCGGGACTGTGCCCTGGGAATTCCCCAAAACAAAGAGGTTCTTGACAGGGTTATCAGCCATATGGAAAAATACAACATTGAGCCATATAACGAAATGACAGGGCAGGGGCTGGTTCGCCACATCCTGATTCGATATGGCTATTTTACAAAAGAACTTATGGTCTGCCTCATTTTAAATGGAAATAAAATTCCCAGGGAAGAACTGCTTGTTTCTTCACTTCGGGAGATCCACGGAATGACCAGCATTACCATTAATGTGAATAAGAAACGAAATAATGTGATCCTTGGGGATAAAATAAGGCTTCTCTGGGGACAGGATTATATTACAGATAAAATTGGCGACATTTCCTATCAGATTTCTCCTTTGTCTTTCTATCAGGTCAATCCCCGGCAGACCCAGAAACTGTATGCCAAAGCACTGGAATATGCAGATCTTCACGGGGATGAAACGGTATGGGATCTGTACTGTGGAATCGGAACGATTTCTCTTTTTCTGGCTCAGAAGGCCAAGTTCGTCCGGGGTGTGGAGATCGTGCCTGAAGCCATTGAAAATGCCAGGGAGAATGCCAGAATTAACGGCATTACCAACACACAATTCTATGTAGGAAAGGCGGAAGAGGTTCTTCCCAGAGAATATGAGAAAACAGGAATTTACGCGGATGTGATCGTGGTGGATCCACCCCGGAAGGGCTGCGATGAAGTTCTTCTTCAGACTATGGTGGAAATGCAGCCGGAAAGGATCGTGTACGTAAGCTGCGACAGCGCAACTCTTGCCCGGGACCTGAAATACCTGTGCCAGAGAGGCTACGAGCTGAAAAAAGTCTGCCC
>JAXEUE010000154.1:0-4136 GCA_034115005.1 Blautia sp. | reverse complement strand
CGATTTCGGAAATAATACCGATTGCAGTAAAATCACTGCTGATACCAGGAGCGGTTTGAAGAATGGCAAGTTCCTGCTGATAGGGAGCGGCGAGCGCAAGAATGAGTTCTTCAAGCTCTGCCTTCCGGGATTCGAGGTTTTTATAATGAGCTTTGATTACTTTGAGCTTACCAGCCTGTTCCGGAGTGATGTATCCGTCAATGGCATCACGCAGTTCAGGAAGTTTCTTTTTCAAACTTTTGAAAACAAGAGGTTCAAGGTCAAAGGAAGTATCTGCGGGATTTTCCAAAATCTTATCCAGTATCGCCTGAGCAGATTTGCCGAAGGTGTCCGAGACAACGTTTCCCAACTGGATATTGGAAACCGTGAGACAGTTCTGCAAACGATTCTTTTCGCTTGATTTAAAGCAGGTCAGTTTGAAACGGTAGCGCATAAGGTCACGAAGCTGGCGGATGTCAGCAGGCGGCATAAAGCTTCCGGCAACAAGATCATGCTTAAACAGGTCAGCAATCCATTTGGCATCTTTCTTGTCAGTTTTCTTTCCACGGATAGCCTTAACGTATTTGGGATGTGCAAGGACAATCGAACAGTCTTTTTCCAAGATGTTATAAACAGGGATCCAGTATTTACCGGTAGATTCCATACAGACATCCTTGCAATTCCGATCAAGTAACCACTGTAACAAAGTTTTCAGACCACTCGTGTAGGTTGAAAACCGGTGGCTCTCGTAAGAAGTAACACCTTTATCGTTTGTAGAAGCGATACAGGCGACTACAAAAGTCTTGTGGACATCAATGCCACAGCAGATTTTGTACACGATTTTTAAAGCCATAGGGACTCCTTTCAGAACCAGATGGTTCACTAAAGATTATAGGGAGAAACGGCATTGACTGGACGCCTAAGCCATAAACGAGATTGTTTATACAAAGATAAGATTACGTGCTCTTTCGTCACACTTATTTGTGCTTGAAAAGGCGGACTACACATATAAAAATGCGGTCATCCGGCAAGCCGGACAGCCCACTCACCTCCTCGTGATTTGTAGTATACCGGGTTCCCTATAAGAAGAATTATAAAGAAAAAATAGACTCAGGGAAACATTTTCATAACGTTTTGTGCCTGAGCGAAGCGAAAGGAATGGATATAATTATGAGCATTCGTGTACTTTTCATCTGCCACGGCAGGACTCTTGGACTACCTGCAATCCTCGGAATAATGGGGCAAAACGGGGCATAATTTGGCGTCCGCCAGGATATGAGACTACCGGGAGACTACTTTTTTCCTTCTTTAAAAGAAAGAATGTGAAAGTAATCGTTAACACGGTATATATAGTATGAACCCCCTTGGAAGTAATCGTTATAGGGTTCTACCAGGAGACTACTACACTTCGGAATTAAAAATTTCTCTTCTATAAATTATGGGGAAAAATGAAGGTCTTATATGGTGTAGCTGATTAAAGTCCAGCTAAGAAATGTCAATAGGTAAAATGAGAAATGTTAAAAGAGTTTTTTTCAAGCAGTTGATGTAAAAAAGGGTAACTTTAATAAGCCCACGCATGTGGAAATTTTAAAAATTCATGAGAACCTGTTAAGCTACGTTCTGTACCTTGCCAGGATGCGCTGCCAGATACTGCTCACAGTGTTCCTCAGGAGTGATGATTTCAAACGGCTTATTATCTCGGAGCATGGCAAAAATGATGTTGCAGATTTTATGCATGACAGCCCCGACGGCTACGTTTTTCTTCTTGCTTTTGCATTTGTCGGCATAGTAGCTGTGGATAACCGGATCTACCGGTGCTTTTGTACCTTTATCCACCTTAAGGTTATTGAGCGCTACCATATGCAGGATACGCCTGGCAAGGCTGGAACCCCTCTTGGACATGTGGACTTTGTCCCCGTTGAACTTGCCGGACTGCTTTACGGCAGGATCCAAACCGAAGTAGGCGTAAAGCTTCTTTGGGGAGGAAAACAGGTCAAAGGAGCCCATTTCAGCAATCAGGACAACCGCGCTGAGGAAGCCAACACCCCGCATGGACTGGAGAAGGAGGATGCGGTCATAGACCAGTGTTCCTTCCATCTTATCAACAGCCTTATGCAGTTCTTCGAGTATGCTGTCCAGATGCGCCTGGTATTCCCGGTAGGTTTTTATATACAGCCGGATGCGGAGAGCATTACTGGGAAGCGCACGTCCGAAAACAGAGGCGTCCTTTGCAGCGGCGCATATGGCGTCATATTTGGAAATGGCATATTTATTACCAAAACGTGCTGTCTGCCGGATGGTTTCCACAAGCTCGTCTTTTGGTGCGGCAAGCATGTCCGCTGCAAGTGGGTAAGTTTCCAGAAGTTTTAAGGATGTCTGCGTTGTGACCTTGCTGAACACATTCAGGTATGCGGGGAAAGACACTTTGAGTTCCGCATTAAGCTTCAGCATGATGGCAGACTGCTGGTCCTTGTAATAATAGTAGTCACGCACGAGATTACGCAGGTCAATGACTGAGTCATCCGGGACAATGGAAGTCTTAAGGGAAGCATCCAGACCGACTTTAGCCGCTTTTTTTGAATCAAATTTATCATTATGTAGTTTCCTAACGTTCATATTTGTGCTATTCTTAGTGATGATAGGATTAATGACCGAGCAGTCAAACCCCTTATCACGAAGGAAGTACAGGAGCGGGATGTGGTAGATCCCGGTGGACTCAAGGAAGCAGCGGCTCCCAAGGGAATACATCTCTTGTGCTTCCTTTATTTTTTTGACAGCAAGCTCACGGGAATCAGGATCAGAGTGAATGATCTTAAATGGTTTTCCTGTGAGGACGCCATTGGGGAGCATGATGGACATCCAGGTGAAGTCTGCGCCGACATCAAGCCCGACTGAGAGGTAAGGGATGCTTTCAAGCATCATAAGTACTTTTTGGTATTTCATAGATTTATCCTTTCCGGCAGGCATCCATTTCCAGAAGGCGGATACACAACCTAGCGGCTTATACAGGTATAGCCTGGGGCTTCCCAACCAGCTAAAACATAAATCACCACCGAATGGACTGACAGACTTTCTAAGAGGTTTCACCAGCCGGAAGGCCGGTTCCCAAGGAGGAAACGTCAATGATCCTGCCTTCAGTGATTATACCTCTATATTTTGTCTGGTGCATTAAGGAAACCTCAGACATGGTAAATAATGTTGCTAAATAACTTCTGATGGAGGGGGAATTCCTCCTTCCGTTATATCTATATAGATTTACTAGACTGGACTTTGTAACTATTAACCAGTAGTCATTCTTGACTACACCATTATTATACTAGGAGAAATTATTATGGCATTAAAGGACGAAATTTTACAGTATCTGAAAATACATCCAGGTGCAACTGACACTGAACTTGAGAGAGTATTTGAAAAAAATCATCAGCACATCAATATTACATGTCGTGGCCTTGTTGAAAAGGGTATGCTTATTCGATGTGAAAACCCTGATAAAGATAATCGTATAGGAAATTTTCTTGCAGGAACAGTGATTACGAATTCTACTGTAAAAAGCCAGTCGGCGTCTGATGATCATGCTCTTCAAGAGGAAGATATCAAACATGTTCTGTATGATTACCTCACAAAAGAAGGATGGTCTGTTGAGGTTGCTTGGGGACATAAGCCTGGTGTGGACATTGATGCTAGAAAAAATGGAAAACGATGGCTTATAGAGGTGAAGGGGCCAGGCTCCAAACAGCCAATGAGGGTCAATTACTTTATAGGAATTCTTGGTGAGACTCTTCAGAGAATGGACGATCCGGATGCGAGATATTCTATTGCGTTTCCTGATATGAGACAGTATAGAGGCCTTTGGGAACGTCTTCCTCAGTTGGCTAAAGAACGAACAACAATTGACATGTTACTGATTGATTCAAAAGGTAATATTGAGGTGTATAAATAAGTATGATTGATTGGAACAATAACGGAAAGATTGATCCAGTGGATGTTGGTATTTCAATTGCGATTTCACGGGATAATAAAACTGACGAGGCGAGGGATGTTGAAGAAAAAAGACCATCACTTCTCGATAAGTTAATGAACTGGATTGAAAACAAGCGTATTTAATCGTTTGCTTCCGGACGGGCAGATATGTTCGCACGAACTTATCATGTGGAGAC
>JAXEUE010000153.1:0-8238 GCA_034115005.1 Blautia sp. | reverse complement strand
TGATTTTTTTAAATGTCTGGTCTTCCAGGTACCGCATTCTGAGGACCTCTGGCTGAGGCTCTGGCAATTCGTCAACCGTAGCCCATAATGTTTCCTTCAGCTGTTCCTGCTGACTCCAAGAAGATACCCTGCCGGATCCAGTATGCCGCATAATGAACAAACGAACCCTTATCCGGATCATAAGCATCTACAGCCTTACACAGACCAAGGTATCCCTCCTGCAGAAGATCATCAAATTCCGCACATCCACAGAAGTGCTTTGCAATCGTTGTAACAAATGCCTTGTTCTGCTGCCAGAGCCGGCACAGATTATCCTGCACATCTACGCCGCCCTGAATCAGGGCAACCAGCTGTTCATTGCTGAGATTTTCTTTTGACATAGACAGCCACACCCCTTAAAATAAGATTATCTGTTCTGAGAATGACCTGTCTATGTTTCCGGCCTTCTTATTCTTCCAGTTCATCAATGCATTTTCTGGCGCTTTTTAAAGCCTTAAGGGTTCCGTCGGCCCTGCTCTCCAGTGTACTGATGAACTCCTGCACTTCATGCCTGCTGCCCGGAAGGAAATATCCTCCCGGAGAAGAAGAGCTGGAAAGGATCACCGCTCCATCCCGGCGTTCCTTTTCCACCTGCTTCTGCAATGCTCTGATTGTCCCCAGATTCAATCTGGATACCAGATATTCCGGGGACAGGGCATTTTCTTTCCCTGTTTTCAATATTTCTTCAACCATTTGTGCTCCTTTCATTCAGTTTGTTATTATGTATTGCCCCCAAAGACAAGCCAATATCTGTAGAACCTATTTATTTTTCCGGCATATAAAATATCTTAATATCTTTACAGTACGCTGTTTCCAGATCCATAAGTACCCCTCTGGCTCTCGCCGTGTTCTCATATATTCCCAGAAAATTAAGATTCTGTTCGCCTGGCGCTCTGCCCCATATCTCATTCCTGACTCCTTTCTGAGGAATAAGCACATTTCCAAATTCATATATTCCATTTCCATCCTGTGAACGAATTTTCATTCTCTCGCCTGCCTTTCCAGTTCATCCAGCCCTTGCGTTGCTGCTATCATCAAATACTCAATCATTTTGCCACTGTATCTGTCTCGAATCTTGTGGGATTCTTCGACTATCTGTGCCCATTGTGCATCTGTCAGAGGAAACTCCATAACCGCCCATCTGCGGTATAGTTTCCAGGCATCTGTAAACATATTGTATTTTTGTTTTAATTCCTGTTCTGTCATTCAAAAGGTATCTCCATCTGTTCCATCTGTTCTTCCGTTACTGGCAGAAAACCATCCCCATCAGCCTCCCAACCAAAAGGCCTTGTAAAATCATCCGTGTTATCACTGACTCTTTTTGAACTTTCGTCGTAATAAAGTTTCAATGCCCTCTCTCCGACTGCCAGTTTTCCAGTCAGCCTGTTTTTTGAAACTGTCAGAAGCCTTTCATTCTCCTGACTGGCCATATCTTTCCTGTAGGTCATTACAAGATCGACTTTATTGGTTATGTCGGCACTCCCGCTTACCTCGTCCGTATCATCACTGCCATACTTGTTTTTTCTCGGATGGACCACAAGGATTACTGCCACCTGCTGCCGAACTGCCATCTTGACCAGTTTATCTACAAATTTGCTCTGTGCACGGTACAGATCAACATTCATCCCCACATCCAGAGCTGTCATAAGATTATCCAAAAGAACAAGCTGTACCCCATACTGCTGTATGGCCTTTTCAATAGTTTCCAGAAGGTCCCCGGGCTCATCATCTCCGGCTGACCGGTTATCATACAGAAAAGCACGTCCCCGGTACCACTCTGAAATTCTTTCAGTCTTTTCTTTTGGGATGTAATAGTTTACTGAACCGGATTCGCCGACACGGTCGATCACATTCTGCTTCCCTGCAATCTGGAAATCTATCCAGCGTTTGAAGAAATAATCCGGCAATTCTCCAGAATATGCAAGAATGGTCTTTCCGTCATTCAGGGCATTGGCCAGAAGCTGTGAAGCAAAGGTGGACTTTCCGTCCCCTCGTTTTCCTGTCAGGATCACAGTCTGTCCCAGATAAATCCCGCCGGAAAGAATCCTGTCAAGACTTCTAATCCCTGTCGGAATCTTTGGAAGGGAAAACAGATCTACTGATTTGACATCAGAAAGGTCCTCTACTGCCTGGACAGGAACTGCTTCCGCGTGTTCAACCGCGTCCCTTACGGCATCCCTGCCGTATTTCTGCAGTATCTCATTAGCATCCTTACATCCCCTATAGTCCTGCTGCCGAACTACCTTCACAGTGCCCCGGAACCGTCTTTTCATATCATCAAGAAGTGTGATATGGCCATTTTCATTATCTCCGAATACGATTAGGGTATTGAAGTTTTGAAGCCAGTCCCAGCAGTAAGGAATCCATGTAAATCCGTTCTTGCCTGTTGGAACGGAAACCGCATTTACCATACCTGCTTCTGAGACCGACAGACTATCGATCTGCCCTTCTGTAAGAATCAGGGTTTTATTATCCAGATTGCACTGATACATTCCGAACAGAATTGGTTTACAGTTTGGCTCACACCATTCTTTTTCCTTGTCCACAGCCGGGTCAAAATCCGTCTTTCGGTATTTTACGAACTGCATGGATCCTTTTTCGTCCAGGAATGGGAACACCAGGATGTTTTCGTGTTCATTTTGAACTGTGATCTGGTATTTCACTGCTGTTCCGGAAGATATTCCCCTGCCTTCCAGATATGTAATGGCAGCAGTCTTCGGTTTTATGGGTTCCATCCTCTTAAACCGGCGGTATTGTTTCTGCTTCCCCGTCTTGTAATAGACATCCGCATCAGGTCCAAGAGTGAACCAGTCAAAATCCCTTGCAAGAGTAATCATATTTCCGGACACTGAACAGGAAGACCGAAGGCATTTGAACTGGCCTGTTGTCAGGTTAATGGAAAATGTCCCCTTATCAGCACTTCTTCCGCCTCTGCAGTAGGGGCAGGTCAGGAACTGCAACTCATCCCCTCTTTGTTTTGCTTCAATTCCGGAAGCCCTGGCGAAATTCCAGGCATCTGATTCCTTAAATTCATAAAATCCCATTTATTACTCACTCCATAAATCAATCTGTGGCTGTTCCTCTTCCGGATTCTCTGATTTTTTTACTGTGGCAGCAGGCGCCGCATTCAGATATCCTTCAAACTTTGTCCCGAATAATGTTTCCGGCCTTAAATACTTTTCCATGTCGGTTCCTGCCCATTCAGAAGATTTCCAGTCTATCACCCTCTTAAAATCTTCCAAGGAAAAACCTTCATCAAATCTGGCCTTAATATGCCTCTGCGTTGCCTTTGCAGAATACTTGTAATTCTTTCCAGTCCTTTCATTTAGGTATTCAATAACCTCTTTAAAGGGACATTCCGTCGAGCTCTGCTCGACTATATATATTCTTTCTTCTGTTTCTATTCTTTCTTCTTTCTTCTGGGTATCCCGTTGGAAACTGTTTGGAGTACCATCTGGTATACCATCTGGTGTACCGTCTGTAATAAGCTCATATTTTCCGTTCCTTTCAGTCAGTTTTTTCTTCTCGTTTAAGAATCTCGTCCCTCTATATCTGTCCATTCTCAGATAATTATTAACTTTCCAGTCCGTTATCACTACCACGCCACTGCTGAAAGGAATCAAAAAACCTTTGGAAATCAGAACTTTCAGATCATCCGCATTGCATCCGGACGCTTTAGCAATCTTCTTTGGAGATGAAACAAAACCATCATCATCCGCCCTCATTCCAAGATGAAAATACAATGCCTGGGAAGTAACTGGCATATCTAGAAACGAATCCGTGTCTACCACATCTAAGCTAAACATTCGTTTGTTTCTCATGGAATCACCGCCTATTCTGACATCCTATCCATGTATTCGTCGACTTTGGAAAAGTTTATCAGATAGCATTTGCCAATTTTTATTGCCGCACCGGCTTCATCTGCAACTTTTCGCATGGTATTCTTACCCAAACCATAACGCATACATGCCTGTTCAAGCTTTCCTGTTTTTAATTCTGGTTCCATTCTTTCAAATTTTCTCATATTTTCTTCTCCTTCTACTTGTTTGTCTTAGTTTTTTATGATAACATTATACCACAAATGTTAATATTGTTAATATTATAGTTGTAAACACTTTACTTTAATTAACATATATAAAAAATGGAAATGGAGTTGGAAATTAACATGGAAATTAACATCGAATGCGGAAAAAGACTCAAAAGAGCCAGAATGTCAAAAGGATATAGTCAAATAGAGCTTGCTAATATGGCGCACTACAGCAAACAGACTGTAAACTATGTTGAAAATGGAAAACGTCCTTTAACGAATGAAGCAGCTCATATATTCTCAGAAATATTATGTGTAAGAGAGGAATACCTTCTTTGTAAAGATGATTTTGCAACAGAATATGATTTTTCAGAAGAAAAAAGCGAGCGTATTCATTTGAGACTAAAAAATTTTGGTATTTTCTTATCTACGGAATATAGAGCCGTTGATCTTGAAAATGGAAATTTTGCAATAATAGGAAACGACAAAAAATACGTTTGCAGCAGCAAAGAGTTGAAACATTTGCATGAAGCACTAGATATTCTGGAACAAGCCAAAAAAGACATTGTTTTATCTTTTGTAAAAGGATGTTCTAGACTTGATAGTGAAAATCAAGCAAAATTGCATGAAGTACAGGAGCAACATAAACAAACCGTTATGCAATCAAAAATGGAAATAATTGATTCCACCCTTGATAAATTAGTGGAGCCAGAGATTCAATTTGACTAATTTTAATAGAAGCATTCTTCTACCGGCACCAACTTCTTTCTCAAAAAATGAAATAACCAAAGCCCCTGCCATCACAGCAAGGGCTTTCCTCATCACCCAGATCAGGCCTGCATATTCACCGCGCGAACCTTTTACAGCATGACGTGTTTATTGCCATACCCCACATTTTACCCCAATTTTTACCACCAAAAATAAATGAATCACAGCGGAACAAAATATAGAATGAAGAACAAACATAACACGTGTTTTATAGATTTTCCTTTAAAATCAAGCATTTCAGAGATTCCATAATAGAAACTGATAAACTACAATAACACTACTTAACAAGTAAATAGTAAACCTATAAAATTTATGAAAAACCTATAACCTTTTATTAAAATCTTCAATGGATGTAAAATTATTTTCTTTAAACACTTCACACATTAACTTCACACCTGTTTTAAATCCTTCGGAAAAGCTCTCTTCCAGTTCCATAGGAAAAAGCTCTATCTGACTGTTCATCAACGTATCAAGTTCCTCCATCAATTCTGGTGGAAGCTTACTCCTCAAAGTCCTGTACTGCTCATATAGCAGTTCTTTCTGCTCATTCTGTTTCTTCATCATTTCTCCAGGCTGTCCGTCTACCCACATATCATATAAAGTCTGAATGATCGTTCTCATATTTTCTTCCTTTCATATTACTGATATGTATTATAAATTTGTGTTATATAAATGTCAATGCCGGTCAATTATACTTTATATTACCTGGAGGTGACACACTATGACGAAAGATTTTATTGTCCGGCCAAAAAGTTTGGATAAGAAGGGTGACCGATCTATTACAATGACTCTTCGCCTGGAACGAGAGCTTCAGGAGCAATACGATCAGTTATCTGCCAGGAGCGGCCGCTCCCGAAACGAACTGATGTGCATGGCTCTTCGATATGCTCTGGAAAATTTGAAATTTGAAACAGATGAGACTGAAAAATAACTCTATTTTCTCTCTATGAAAACACCGGAAGTATAAGGCAATCGCTGCGTTACCTCCGATGTTTTTATTTTGTTTTGGAATTACCAAACACTTTTTTCAATTCCTGAATAACCTCATCCATATCGATTGGTTTGTAGATAAACCCATTCATATCACATTCTGAAACAGCTTTACTATCTTCATCAAATGCGTTTGCAGTCATAGCTATAACAAAACTGATAATCTGGTCAGGATTTTTGGCTATTGTACTTTCTGTAATTTGAAGATGAAGATATTTGGGATCAACTGTCCCACATCTGCTCTACCGAAACCAGTTTCTAAGGTATCATCCTCAGATTGTTTCAGCCGTTCATCAAATAATATCGTTAATTTTTCTATTATAATACACCATATTTTGTGATATAATGCCATTATAAGGAGGGATTCTATGAATACAATGAAAAAGAAATGTTATCTAAACTATTTACTTGCCTTTCTTACCGCAGCACTCTTCTTTGTCCCGGTCATACTGCAGGTAAATCCCCAGGCTGCATCAGTGCCAGGGAAAACTACCCTGACGAAAATTTCTTCCCCGGCATACAATCAAATCAACATTAAGTGGAAGAAAGCATCCGGTTCAACTAATTATGTTATCTTCTACCGCAGACACGGTACATCCAGGTGGATAAAACTAGCAATTGCAAAATCTGATTCATATAGTTATACTCATACTTCATCTGCAAAATACCCCATTATTGTCGGCCAGAAGTATGATTATACAGTCAGGGCATATAACAGAATAATAAAAAAATACGGTTCTTACAACAAACAGGGATTAACTGCCAGAACGCTCCCATCAACTGTTAAACTTGGCAAAGCATCTCTTAACTCAGATAATACAGAAGTGACCATATCCTGGAATAAAGCCAAAGGCTGCAACTATTATAAAATATATAAAAAATCAGGTGCTTCGTGGAAGAAGCTTGCAACAGTCAAATCCAATGTAATAAAATATATTGACAAGAAACCGGCATATGGTACAAATACTTATACAGTACGTGCCTATTACAGTAAAACCAAAGTATACGGTAAATACAACACAAAGGGTGTATCGATCATAGTCGTCAGACAGCCTGTCACAAAGATTAAACTGAATGAGGATATGATAATGCTTCAGTATAAGCACAGCTCCTGTACGCTGAAAGCGAAAGCCTATCCATCGTCTGCAGATAACAAGACAATTATCTGGAGTACTTCAAATAATAAAATCGCAACTGTTTCCCAAAATGGTTTGGTCAAACCAGTCAGCAACGGAGTGTGCTATATCACCGCAACAGCTGCTGACAGAAAGAAAGTGCATGCATCCTGTATAGTATATGTTTCGGACTGTACAGCACCGAAAGTACAGAAATCAAAATATTCCTACCAGATATTTTTGCTGGATGATGGGGGAGCAGGGACAGATGCAAGTGGGAAGCTCTATACGGATATGGCGCATCCGGTATATATAAAAACTGACAACCCGAATATGGATTCCCTGGACTGGAAAACAGAAGACGGTGTATGGGGCACGAGGACATCCGCCAGGTATGATGACACAGGATATACGAAAGAATCAGACACAAACTGCTTCACCAAGGTTGCAGGAGGATATGTATGGAGCCTTGAGGTAGATAACGATGAAAACAATGAGTTCATATGGAACAACGGTGGAAAAGTAGTGTTCGATATCACTGAAAACGGAAAAGTAGTGGCTCGTTTCAAGGTAGTCATGGCAAAACTTATAGATGCAGAAAAATCATATGTTGATATGATTTTGAAAAAAACAATTAAGAATAGTATGACACCTTTTGAGAAAATGGAAGCTGTATGTAACTATTTTGAAAGCCAAAACCCAAAATATTATGCAAATGATGGACAAAAACTTCTGAACCTGATCTCTGTGCCAAATTGCCCATGGTTTAAGACTTTCCGTTTTGATTCTTATTCCACCCCTGGCCTGCTCACCTATATTGCAAGAAAAGTCGGAGGATTTGATAAAATAGAGAACGGATACAGCAAGTATTATGGTACGGAGGAATGAGCCTATAAACACTGGTATGTAGAGTGCACCATCGGGGAGGAAACCCGATTCTATACATTCTGCCCTCTCAGCTATACCGGAATGGTCAGCAAAATACAAAAGATAGATTTCATGAATACCTCAAAAATGAAACGATTGTATTAAGTTGAAAATGTGTTTAATATTTTTAACTCCCCTGATTTTTTCAATCCTGAGAAAATCAGGGGAAACTTTTTGTGAAATCAGCAATCTCAATTCAACATCTTAAATCCTTTCCAATACTTGAACATTGCTTTTGCAACAATCCTGTCTTCGGATACATATGGGTTCTCCCAATACCGGGAATCGTATGAAACATTTCTGTTATCCCCCATCATAAAATAACAGCCTTCCGGAACCTGGAATTCCATATCCGGTTCATCTTCCATTTTT
>JAXEUE010000152.1:0-3044 GCA_034115005.1 Blautia sp. | reverse complement strand
AATTTGAATAGTGACGAATATGCCAGGGCTGCATGTAAAGAATGGATTGACGTAAGAAGCTTTGGACAGGTCTTTGCATTTAAGGGCGAAAACGTGTCTGTGGGAGTCAGGGGACCGGTTTCTATTCATCAGGCAGTCAGTGTCTCACCTGTAGACATTGTAAGTATGCAGATCACAAAAAGTGTTAACAGTGAAGGAGGAAAAGCAGGAAAGAGTTCCGACACAATGGGAATGAAGCATCGAGTTGAATTTGGCTTATATGTAGTCAAGGGAAGCATTAATTGTCAGCTGGCTGAGAAAACAGGATTTTCAGACGAAGATGCAGAAAAAATTAAACAGGCATTGCTCACCCTTTTTGAAAATGACAGTTCTTCTGCCAGACCGGACGGAAGTATGGAAGTATGCAGATTGTACTGGTGGAAACATAATAGCAAAACGCCTTTGGTTTCAACTGCAAAAATTCACCGTTCTTTAAAAATAAAAGAAAAGATTCCTGGAAAGAAACCGATGAGCTTTGAGGATTATCAGATTATTCTGGACGAAATTCCAGAGGCTCCGGCACCTGAGGTTTATGATCTGATGTAAAGAACAGACGGCAGCTGGTGGCAAAAATGAAACGATATTCTGAGGATGAGTATTTGATGCTGTCTGGCATCCAACACTTTGTATTTTGCCGTCGTCAATGGGCTTTAATACATATTGAGCAACAATGGGAGGAAAATTATCGTACAGTTGATGGGAGTATTATGCATCAGCGTGCACATGATGATACTATACACGAAAAAAGAGGGGATTTGATCATTGCCCGGGGATTGGCAGTATCTTCGCCATATCTTGGAATATCCGGAGAATGTGATGTGGTTGAATTTCGGAGAAGTAAGAATGGTATCATACTGCCTGGACAGGAAGGAGAGTTTTCAGTTACTCCAGTGGAATATAAAAGAGGATCTCCTAAAAGTGATGATAGTGATAAATTGCAGCTGGCAGCTCAGACAATGTGCCTTGAAGATATGCTTTGCTGTGAAATTCCAGAAGGCTATCTGTATTATGGTGAAACGCGGCGCAGAACCAAAGTGGATATTAACGATGAATTACGTAAACAGACACAGAACATTTTACAGGAAATGCATGAGTTATTTCATAAGGGCTATACTCCAAAAGTTAAACGCACAAAAGCTTGTAATGCCTGTTCGTTAAAGAACATATGTCTGCCTGCCCTGTGTGGCAAAAAGTCAGCTTCGGAGTATGTGAATTCTCATTTAAACGAAGGAAATAGTGATGAAGAAATTACTTAATACATTATATGTTACCATTCCGGAATCTTATCTATCGCTGGACGGAGAGAACATAGTTCTTTTAAAAGATAAACAGGAATTGGGTCGAATACCGTTACACAATATTGAAAGAATTATGACATTTGGATATATGGGAGTAAGTCCGGCATTAATGGGAAAATGTGTTGAACACGGTATTGAACTTGTTTTTATGACTCCATATGGAAAGTTTCTTGCAAGAGTGGAGGGCAGTGTCAGTGGTAATGTTCTTCTTAGAAAGGAACAATTTCGGATTGCTGAGGACAGGGAAAGAAGTCTGGAAATTGCAAAAAATATGATCATTGGGAAAATATATAACAGTCGCCAGGTAATACTTCGTGTATTAAGAGATCATGAATTGAGAATCAATCAGGAATTATTTCGAAAAAAGGCAGATTTTCTCAAGGAATCTTTACAGAAATGCAAAAATGTACAAGACATAGACAGTCTTCGAGGTATTGAAGGTGATTCTGCCTCCATTTATTTCTCAATATTTAATGATATGGTTCTACAGCAAAAAAAAGACTTTTCTTTTTCAGTAAGAAGTAAACGGCCACCCTTAGATAATGTTAATGCTCTGTTATCATTTAGCTATTCTCTTTGTACGAGTATGTGTGCTTCGGCTCTGGAATCAGTGGGACTGGATCCTTATGTAGGATTTATGCATACTGACCGTCCCGGCAGACGTTCCTTAGCACTTGATCTGGTTGAAGAGTTTCGTGCCTGGTTCTGTGATCGTTTTGTATTAATGCTGATTAACAAAAAGATAGTTAATGCGGAAGATTTTGAAAAGAAAGAAGACGGGGCTGTTGTTCTGAATGAAAAAGGAAGAAAAACAGTTCTGGAAGTCTGGCAGAAACGGAAAAATGAGGTAATTAAACATCCGTTTCTGGATGAAAAGATTGAATGGGGTATGCTGCCGTATGTGCAGGCTCTATTATTAGCCAGATATATCAGAGGTGATTTGGACACATACCCGGTTTTTATGTGGAAGTGATGAAATGTTAGTTTTAATAACATATGATGTGAATACAGAAACAGCAGCTGGAAAGGCAAGATTGCGTAAAGTTGCAAAGCAATGTGTAAATTATGGTACAAGAGTTCAGAATTCGGTATTTGAATGTATCATGGATGCAGCAAAATGCCGGGAGGTAAAACAAATTCTTGAAAATATCATTGATAAAGAAAAGGATAGTCTCAGATTCTATTATCTTGGTGATAAGTATAAGACAAAGATAGAACATATAGGTGCTAAAAACACGAAAACACTTGATGAGCCCTTGATATTTTAATATTATGCGAATAGGAAGTAATCATAAAATTACTATGGGATTCGCACTGAAAAAATGCAACATTATTTAAATATATTCTCGACAAAAAGAATATTTAAAAGAAAAAACAGAAAAAATATATAATATATACAAAAATCACATGAATAAACAAAAAAAATTGTGTGTTTTTGCTGTCGCACCCCTTGTGGGTGTGTGGATTGAAATAGAATGACATTGTTCTGACCCATCCATATCTCCAGTCGCACCCCTTGTGGGTGTGTGGATTGAAATAACTTAACGAAAGAGGACTGGTTGGAGAAGATTGGTCGCACCCCTTGTGGGTGTGTGGATTGAAATAATCTGCTTTTGTGTTAGCCACATATCCATAACGTCGCACCCCTTGTGGGTGTGTGGATTGAAATTTTGGAATACTGTTTAACAGGCGTCTTGCATCACGTCG
>JAXEUE010000151.1:0-26180 GCA_034115005.1 Blautia sp. | reverse complement strand
TTTTTGAAAATATCTATAAAAATTTCTTGATTTATAGTATTAATGCGTATATAATACTTCACATAAAGAATCTGAGGAGCGTGTGGCAAAGAGTACCTGATTTGAGCAGAGGATACAGACTTTCAGGACAGGGAAAGGGGTCAGCGCCGAAGCAAAGGAGCTTCTGTATGGTTTTTTTGCTGGTTTGGCAGACAATATCTGCCTGACTGTCGCACATTCGGTGCGGAGCGCAGTTCTTGCTTGGAAGATCTTTCAGACTAATGCGCAGCCGTCCTGAGTGACGGCTGTTTTTGCGTTCAGATTTTTTAAAACAGTCGGATATTTTATAGGAGGATCAGAGAATGAAAAGAAAAGCTTTCAGTTTATTTATGGCCGGAACACTTGCATTTGGCTGTCTGGGAATGCCTGTCTATGCTGCAGACGGTAATGTTCTGGATGTTGCACAGGGAGAAGACATTACTACTTTAGATGTTATGCAGACTTCCAATGATTATCTTGTACCTATGAATGTATTTGACCGTCTTTTCGAAGTCAAGGTACTCGATGATGGAAATACAGAAATTGACGGCAGTCTCTGCACGGATTACGAAGTCAGTGACGATGGCCTGACTTATACCTTTACTCTCAGAGATGGTGTGAAGTTCAGTAACGGAGAAGATTTTACAGCCGAGGATGTGGAGTATACATTTATGCATCTTCTCTCACCGGAATCTCAGAATGCTGATATTGCACTGGAGATCAAAGGTGCCCAGGATTTTATGAATGGAAAAACTGACAAGATCGAGGGAATTTCTGTAGACAGTGACAATCAGATTTCTATTACACTTGAAGCTCCTAATGCCGGATTTGTGGCAGAACTTACTTCACCGGCTATCAGTATCATTGATAAGACCACTGTTGAAAAAGCCACCAATTATGGCATCGATGTCAACGAATCTATTGGAACAGGTCCTTATGTTGTAACCGAGTGGGCAAATAATGATCATATTACCTTGGTAAGAAATGAGAGTTACTGGGGTGAAAAGCCTTCCGTTGATACATGTATCATCCATATTGTTCCGGATGCATCCACCCAGAATCTGATGTATCAGAACGGAGAGCTTGATATCATTGACCTTGATGGCCTTGATTCTTCTATTGTTTCCTCTACTTATGAGACACAGTATGCAGACAAACTGGTTTCCAAAGATCGTCTTTCCCTGACATACATGATGATGAATGAGAACAATGAATTCTTATCTGATCCTGTTGTTCGTCAGGCTATTCAGATGTCAATTGACCGTCAGGGTATTCTGGATTCTGTTTACGGAGGTAAGGGACATCTGGAGAATGGAATTATTCCGAAGGGCATTCTGGGACATAATGATAATGGAACTGAGATCAAATATGATCCGGACGGTGCCAAAAAACTTCTGGAAGATGCCGGATATAAAGATGGGGATATTTCATTTGAGCTTGCATATGACTCCTCTACAGGTGCCAATCCTCAGATGGTAGACCAGATCATTCAGCAGCAGCTAAAGGCAGTGGGCATTAACGTGGAAATCAAGACATATGATCAGTCAAGCTGGCTGGCAGCAAGAAAAGCCGGTGAACTTGATTCCTATACAGGAACATGGACAATGGATTATAATGATCCTGCTAATATCATGGCTACTTTCTTCGGAAGTACAGACAATACAGTGCTTCGTTCTGACAATTATGCAAATACGGAGATCATTGACCGTGTTGCAGCTGCATCCTCTATCGTAGATGATGATGAACGTTATGCGGAATATCAGGATCTGGAAGAGCAGATTGTTCATAAAGATTTTGCATGGGTTCCTATGTATGCATTAAGTCATACATTTGCAATCGGTGATGAAGTTAAGAGCTTCGTTCCTCACTGGGCAGGTTACAGTAACTTCTACATTAAAGACGTAACTATGAACTGAGAAATAGATGTTAGGGTAAAAGATGCCGCACCCGTGAAAAGTGCATAATTTTTCACGTGTGCGGTCGATTGTTGTAGAAAGGAAATATATGGCTAAGAATTTAGGAAAAAGGCTGCTGCAGACAATAATCGTCCTGTTTTGTGTGTCTCTTCTGATATTCGTACTGCTTCGGATCGTACCGGGAGATGCAGTGACAACAATGATGGGCGAGCATGCGAATGCAGAAACGATTGAAAGACTGACAAAGGAAATGAAGCTGGACCAGCCTGTTTATATACAATTTATAAATTATCTTAAAGATATCTGTACTGGAAATTTCGGCACCAGCTATACATTAAATAAACCTGTTACCCACCTTCTGGCAGTCGCTTTTCCTAACACAGTGAAGCTTGCTCTTCTGGCAGCGGCTATTGCCTGGATCATCGGAATTGCCTGTGGTATTATTGCAGCTGTAAAAAAGAACGGTATCCTGGATCGACTGTTTATGGGATTTTCTCTTCTTGGAGTATCTGTTCCTGTATTTATGGTAGCAATGCTGCTTCAGTATCTTATCGCATACAAGCTTCACTGGGTTGATATATCCGGCGTTACCAAATGGACAGGATATATTCTTCCTGCAATCGCTCTTGGGTGGAACAGTGCAGGAAGCATTGCACGTCTGACACGTTCTACTCTTGCTGAGGTGCTTCAGGAAGACTATATAGATACAGCACGTGCCAAGGGCCGGGGCCGGAGTGCTGTGATTCTGTTTCACGGACTTAAAAATGCCATGCTTCCTGTCATTACTATGATGGCACTTCAGATTTCCAGCCTTCTTTCCGGGGCAGTAATTACAGAAACTATTTTTTCCATAAACGGAATCGGACGTCTTGCAGTGGATGCTATCAGTACCAGAGATATTCCTCTGCTCCAGGGTACGGTGCTGTTTACAACAGTAATCGTAATTCTGGGTAATCTCGTGGCAGACTGTCTGTATGCAGTCCTTGATCCACGAATCAGAAAGGAGGTATAAGAGCGTGAAAAGTAAGAAACTGTCTGGAAACAGTGCTGACGCAGTACAGGATATAGAGCGTCAGCAGGAACTGGCAGAGCAGCTTGGAGAAAGCGATACTTTTAAGGATAAGATGAAACGAATGGCTTCCAATAATAAGCTGGCTGTTTTTTCCTTTATTGTGATCGTTATTTTTATTCTTCTGGCTGTATTTGCACCTCTGATTACCCCCTATGGGCTTGAAGAAGTGGATCTTATGTCAAGATTATCTGCTCCTTCAGCAAAACATTTGCTTGGAACAGATGAACTGGGCAGAGATGTGCTTACCCGTCTTTTATATGGGGCAAGAGTTTCTCTTGCAGTAGGTGTGATTCCCACTGTCATTTCCATGTTGATCGGTGTTCTGGTGGGAATGGTAAGCGGATATGTGGGCGGTATCGTGGATTCTGTTCTTATGAGACTGGCAGACGTGGTTCTGTCTTTCCCCTCTCTTCTTCTTGCCATGGTAATCATGTATACTCTGGGTGACGGAATCAGCAGTATATTTATTGCACTGGCAATTACCAGCTGGGCCAGTGTTGCCCGTGTGGTTCGCTCGGAAACGCTTTCCCTGAGGGAGACGGAGTATGTGGAGGCGGCACGGAGTATGGGAGTCAGGGGATTTACTATTATTATGCGACACATTCTTCCTAACTGTATTCCCTCACTGATCGTCCTGTTTACTTTAAATGTTCCGTCAGCAATTCTTTCGGAAAGTTCTTTAAGTTTTCTGGGTATCGGTGTGCAGCTGCCCAATTCATCATGGGGCCTTATGGTCAATCTGGGACGTACGTTTCTCTACAATGCGCCATGGCTCAGTATTGTGCCCAGTATTGCCATTATGATCGTGGTTCTTGCATTTAACTTCCTGGGTGACGGCCTCAGGGATGTGCTGGATCCCCATCTGAAAGATTCATAAGAGAGGATAATTATGGAAGATATATTATTGGAAATCAATCATTTAAAATCCAGTTTTTTTACAGGAAAGGGAGTTGTTCCGGCTGTCGATGATGTTTCAATCCGTATACCTAAGGGTAAAATCGTAGGTATTGTGGGAGAGTCGGGATGTGGAAAAAGTATGACAGCCAGATCCATTATGGATCTTCTGAAATATCCGGGAAAAGTGGTAGATGGAGAGATTCTTCTGGAAGGCCGTGACCTGACAAAATTAAGTGAAAAAGAAGTGAAGAAGCTGAGAGGCAGTGAGATCAGTATGATCTTTCAGGAGCCTATGACAAGCCTGAATCCTGTTGTAAAGGTGGGAAAACAGGTACGAGAGGCCATCATCGTTCATCAGAAAATCAGCAAAGATGAGGCAAAAAAGAAAGTACTTCAGGCCTTTGAACAGGTAGGAATCAGCGAGCCTGAGAAGCGGTACGAGTGTTACCCTCATGAATTGTCCGGAGGCTTAAGACAGCGTGTGATGATAGCAATGGCCATGGTGTGCAGACCTAAGCTTATGATTGCCGATGAACCAACCACTGCTCTGGATGTTACTATTGAGGCACAGATTCTGAAATTGATCAAGAAACTTTGTGAAGATACAGGTATGAGCTGCCTTCTGATTTCACATAATCTTGGCGTGATTGCACAGATGTGTGATTATGTATATGTAATGTATGCAGGTAAGATAGTGGAGCAGGGAGATGTTTTCACCATATTCGAACATCCCTTGCATCCTTATACACAGGGACTTCTGGCTTCAGTGATTCGTCTGGATGCACTGCCTGACCGGCTTCCTACTATTCCCGGAATTGTTCCCAATCTTATGCACCTGCCTGAAGGATGTGCATTCTGTGGACGATGCAACAGTGCAGAAGATATGTGCAGAACAAAGCGTCCACAACTTTATCAGGCAGGCGAGGAACATATGGTACGATGTTTTCTGACAGGGACAAAGGAGGCTGCTCATGAGTGAACAAAAGAAGGTGCTGCTTCATTGTGAGCATCTGGTAAAAGAATATATGCTGGACCGTAAAAGATCTGTTCATGCTGTATCAGATATCAGCCTTGATATTTATGAAGGAGAATGTCTGGCACTGGTAGGAGAAAGCGGCTGTGGAAAATCTACTCTTGGCCGGACTCTGATACAGCTGTATCAGCCTACATCGGGAAAAGTATTTTTTAGAGATAAAGAAATTTCAAATATGAAACCTGCAGAATTTGCTCCGTACAGGAGACAGATGCAGATGATTTTCCAGGATCCTTATGCATCACTGGATCCCAGAATGGATGTTTTTCATATTATCGCGGAACCTCTTGTAACATACAAAGTGTGTAAGGATAAAGAAGAACTGAAAGAAAAAGTACTGGAACTTATGGATGCGGTAGGAGTACCAGGAGAGTTTTTGTATCGTTACCCCCACCAGTTTTCCGGAGGTCAGAGACAGCGTATCGGAATTGCAAGAGCCATTGCTCTGCATCCATCTCTTGTGATCTGCGATGAGCCGGTGTCTGCCCTGGATGTTTCCATTCAGAGCCAGGTTCTGAATCTTCTGAAAGATATTCAGGCACAGTACGGACTGACTTATCTTTTTATCAGTCATGATCTGTCGGTGGTTCGTTTTATTTCCAACCGTGTGTGTGTAATGTTTCTGGGAAAGGTATGTGAGATTGGAGATTCTGAACTGATCTATCAGAATCCTCTTCATCCCTATACGAAATTTCTGATGGATGCTATTCCCATTGCAGATCCAAGATGCAGAGATGTGGAAAAGCCACTGTTGACAGGTGAGATTCCAAGTCCTGTTAATCCGCCGAAAGGCTGTCGTTTCCACACCCGTTGTCCATATGCCACAGACAGATGCCGTCAGGAAGAACCTGTATTGCGTGAAGTAAGTGGACGTATGGTAGCCTGTCATCAGGTGAGCAAGTAAGCCGACAGGCTGGATTGCGAATACAGGTTAGAATTGAAGTAAGCCGGCTGCTTACGCAGGATAGATACAGATCTTCATTCCCTCTCCTGCATGAGTCAGTACGGCTTTCATATTTTCTTCTGAAATTGCCACACATCCAGCTGTGTACGGCTTTTCCCCCATACAGTGGAGAAAAATAGCAGAACCTTTTCCGAAAATATCCTGCTTATTGTAATCTATGAACATAGCATAATTGTAATGAGGAACACATTCTATCAGATGCTCTCCAAGACATTTATGGGGTCTCTGGGAAATATCAATAAGCTGATTATAATAATTATCATCCCCACACCAGTATAGGTTTTCATTTACCTTAGTGTATGGGATCTTTGTTCCGGGATTGTCCTTGATTCCGAAAGCAATCGGAAGATTATAAATTCCTTCCGGTGTTTTCATATCCCCCTCTTTTTCTTTCCCCAGCCCCTTTTTTCCTATGAAAGCAGGGCAGGAGAGTAATTCTTTCCAGTTTCCATTTCCTTTTGTGTACATAATAAAATCAGCATTGCTTCCTGAAGTACATTTTACAAAAATCAGCTGACGGACAGATGGGTCTCCTGCAAATTTTTCAAGAAGTTTTTGCCATATGAGATTTGACATAGTATCATTCCTTTCTTAAACTCACATTTAATTCCTGTTCTGCAAACAGATTGTTTACAGCAGATTCATATTCGCTCAGATGTTGTGATTTCTTTATCTTTTTGGCATACTTTTCATAATTTGTGAAGGTGGGTGCCATATAACTCCAAAGCTCTTTCATTCTGAAAAGGACATTTTTCTCTCCTGACAGAAGTTTCTGGTAATCTTCATAAATCTGATTATGAAACGCTTTGAGTATTTTTTTGTCCGGTGTCTGATGATCGCGGATCATACTTACCAGGCAGGGATTGGAAATCAGACCCCTGCCATACATGAATATTTGTGTATCCGGAAATTTTTCGGTGAAATTCTGATACGCTTTTACTGAATTCAGGTCTCCATTGTAGCAAAGAGGTATGGACAGACATTTCTGTGCCCTCTGAAAAGCTGCAAGCCTTGGCTTCCCTTTATACATATCTGTCTGGATCCGGGGATGGATGATCAGTTCACTGATGGGGTATTTCTCATATATTTTAAGCAGATAGTCCCAGTCTTCTTCATAATGAGTGCCTATCCGTGTCTTGATGGATATTTTCATATCCAGGGAAGAATAAATCCGATACAGAAAAGCATCCAGCCTTTCCGGCTCTGCGAGAAAACCGGCACCCTTTCCCTTGGCAGTCACGGTTCCTGAAGGACAGCCAAGATTCAGGTTAACTTCTGTATGACCATAATCTTCTTTTAAAAGCAGGGCAGTATGGATAAAATCTTCTGCATTGTTTGACAGAATCTGAGGTACTACAGTAAGACCTTCATTAGTATCAGGGGAAACTTCACAGATTTCCTTAAAGCTTAGCTGTTTACCGGGTTTGGCTGAGATAAACGGGGTGAAATATTTATCCATAGGGTGGTAAAATCTGTGATAAGCTCTCCGGTATATGTGGTTGGTGATTCCCTCCATAGGGGCCATATAATCTTTCATAAACTTCTCCTGTGTGTTCAATCATATAGGCAGCTTCTTTAGGATAATTACAGTAATCGATTCTTTCAAGTCTTTAATTTATCATAGTTTACTGACCTTGTCAAAATGTGAGAAGGTACCAGAAGATGATTTACATACCAGAAAAAAGATTATATAATAAAAACATTATGGAACAATGGCAAAGCCAGTTTAAAGGAGAACTTTCCAGAAAGGACGGGAAGCTTTCCCTGTCCTTTAAGGTAGGTGAAAACAAACTCTTTGTGATTAAGAAGCTGGATGTTTTCTGCGAAAATGTAAAAACATCAGCAACGGATGTTTATGGAAGTAATACCCAGATCAATCACGATCTGAATAACTTTACGGATAAGGGAAAAAGCTGGATTCATTTCATCAACCAGATTGTGAGAGAAGAGAAGGAATTCCAGAACAGGCTTCTTCAATCCAGAAGCTATTATGGAAATGTGAAAGAGAGTGTGGGAGGTTCCTTAAATCTTTTTGGTTGGAGACTGGATGAGTTTTATCAGAATCTGGGAAAAGACACTATTGATTTTGAAGACAAGCACAGCAGTGAAAAAAAGAAAAAAACCATATCCTGTAAACAGTGCAACCCCAAGGTCATTATGGATATTTCCGAGAATGCACTTCCCGGCAGCAGGGAATTTCACGGAATAAAAGTGGAGGGAAATCTCCCGGATCTTTATTATGGAACAGATACTGCCTATTTTATTACTGAAAACCATCTGAACAGAGTTGAGGAAGAGTTTCTCAGGAAAGTGGAACCTCTGGCTGATCTGGCATCGGGTGACCATTTTTCATTTTCTGTGGGAAGAAACCGTATGTCCGAATTTTACAACCGTCTTCTTCCTCAGCTGGAAGAAATCGCAGAGATCAGAGAGACCCATCCTTCAAAATTTCGCTCTTTCATACTGCCTTTGCCTCATTTCTTTTTTTTTCTGGATGCAGGAGAAAAGGATGTTTTTTGCAGAATATCCGCCAGATATGGGCAGAAAGAAGTGTCTGTGTTTGACTTACTTAGAAGGGAAAGATACAAAAATCTGGAGCCCTTCAGGGATGAAACAAAGGAACAGGAGATTCTCAATCAGGCTATGAACCTGAAGGATAAAGAGCTTCTGAAGGGAAAACTTAAGCTTCCTATGTACAGAACTCTGTATCTTGACAAGCTTCTGGAAGAAAACGAGAGTGTATACAACCATCGTGACAGCCGTTTCCGGGAAGTGGTAAAGGAATTTAAAACGGTGAAGGATGCAGATTTCGAGGAACCGGCAAGCCTGTCAAAGGTGATGCGCAAATACCAGAAGGATGGGTACAAATGGCTTCGCACTCTTGAAAACTGGCAGTTTGGAGGAATTCTGGCGGATGATATGGGACTTGGAAAAACTCTTCAGGTTATTGCAGTTCTCCTTGCTGCAAAGGAAGAAGGAAAGCAGGGTTCTTCCCTTGTGGTTACACCTGCATCCCTGGTATTTAACTGGGGCGCAGAGCTGGAAAAGTTTGCCCCCGAACTTAATGTTTCCCTTATTACAGGAACCCAGGAGGAAAGACAGAAAAAAATAGACACCTGCCGGGAAGCAGATGTGGTGGTAACTTCCTATGATCTTCTGAAACGGGATATTTCTCTCTATGAGGATAAAGAATTTAACTATGAGATTATCGATGAGGCACAATATATCAAAAACTATACAACGGCATCCGCCAAGGCAGTGAAAGTAATCCACAGCAGAATCCGTTTTGCTCTTACAGGCACTCCCATTGAGAACAGGCTAAGTGAGCTCTGGAGTATTTTTGACTTTCTTATGCCTGGCTTTCTTTACACATACGAAGTTTTCAAGCGGGAAATTGAAACCCCTATTGTGAAAAATGATGATGAAAATGCTATGAAGCGCCTCCAGAAAATGGTTAGTCCTTTCATTCTTCGAAGACTGAAGGAAGATGTACTTAAAGATCTTCCGGAAAAACTGGAAGAGTACCGTTATGTGAGGCTGGGAGGTGAACAGCAGAAGGTATATGATGCCCAGGTGCTTCATATGAAAGAACAGATCTCGGGACAGAATAAGGAAGAGTTTAACAAAAACAAACTGCAGGTTCTGGCGGAACTGACCAGACTGCGTCAGATCTGTTGTGACCCTTCTCTTTGCTTTGAAAACTATAACGGGGAGACGGCTAAGCTTGAAGCATGCCTTGATCTGATAAGCAGTGCTATAGATGGAGGACACAGAATTCTGGTATTTTCCCAGTTTACTTCTATGCTGGAAATCCTCCAGAATAAACTGATAGAATCGGGAATTTCATTTTTTTTAATTACAGGAAGCATATCCAAGGAGAAACGTCTGGAGCTGGTCAGAAGATTTAATGAAGGAGAAGTGCCGGTTTTCCTAATTTCCCTGAAAGCAGGAGGTGTGGGACTGAACCTGACAGGAGCAGACGTGGTTATCCACTATGATCCCTGGTGGAATCTGGCAGCCCAGAATCAGGCTACGGACCGGGCCCACAGAATCGGGCAGACAAGAAAGGTCACAGTATATAAGCTGATAGCCAGACATACCATTGAGGAAAAAATTCAGAAGCTGCAGGAAACCAAGAAAAACCTTGCCGATCAGGTCATGAGCGGAGAAGGAGCAAATCTTGGCAGTATGAGCCAGGAAGAAATACTGGAACTGCTGGAGGTATAGGGGACAGAATTTGCGACTCAGAAGAGTTCCGGAAATTGCTCTTCTTTGCTAAATAATACAGACATATTAGACGCAACAACCTGATATGTCTGTATTATTTTATGGAAGTTTACTCCAAATTGTTCTAAATCAAAAAAAACCGGTCTTCAGACCGGCACAATTCAGGGGATATTCTTGTGAAGAGAATGTAGCAGATCCAGTACGATCTGAAGCTGGTTCATAGAACAGTCAGTGAGTAAATTTTGAATCTCGCTAATTTTTTCCTCTTTAGAAGATTCTGCATGGAAAATAATGTTATCGATTGACATATGGAGTATCTCTGCTATTTTAAACAGAACTTCGATAGAGGGCTTCCTGTGTTCGCTTTCAATATGTTTCAGATGAGTTGGTGTGATGCCTATCATTTCAGCAAACTCTTCCTGAGAGAGGTGTTGTTCGATTCTGGTTTCGCGTATGGCGTTCCCCAGTGCACCTTTTTCAAGTGACATAACAATCAGCTCCTTTAAAATTAGCATACAATAAACCCAGACGTTTTGAAAATGAGCTTAAAGATGAATATTTAAGCTCTAAAAGAGATTATATGAACGCTTCTTTTCTTTTATACGTTTTTTATATTGGTATTGTTTACAAATTAAAAAGATAAAATATGTTGAAAATTAGCTTTAAGAGACATATAATATCTCTTAAAGAGAATAAATGATACTGGAACATTGTTGGATTTCAAAAGATTTAGCAATGTTAGGAGGAAAACATATGTATTGTAAGAAATGTGGAACGCAAAATGATGATGGAGCACTTTATTGTAAGGAATGTGGAACACCGTTAGGAAATCCACATCCAAATGAAAATACAACTGGAGGAAATCAGTATTATTCTTCGGTACAGACACAAAATAATAATACCATTCCTGATGAATATACACCTATCAGTATGTGGGGATATTTCGGATATGAGCTTCTGTTTTCCATACCTCTTGTAGGGTTTATTCTGCTTTTAGTATTTTCCTTTGGAGGTACAAAAAATAAAAATCTTAAAAACTTTGCACGTTCTTATTTTTGCCTTACAATCGTAATTCTGATTTTAGTATTAATACTTGGGATTAGTGGATTATCTCTTCTGAGTTGAGATATTGATACTTTTTAAAATTTGTTTTCAGATATTGAAATTCGGTCTGATACAGGGGGATGGCGAAGATGCTGTCGGAAGAGATCACTAACAGGCTTGTTCTGGAAATTAAGCGTTTTCTGTTAGAAGATGCTATGACGTTAAGCAAGGCGACCGATGAACAGCTTATGGTCAAAATTAAAGAGATTATAGATCAGAAACTGTTTAATTATCATATATCACCACAGGAACGTGAGAGAATTGCAAGGATGGTTTTCAGTTCAATTCGTGGTCTGGGCATTCTGGATGAGATATTGGCAGATGATACCATCACGGAAGTTATGATTAATGGTCCCGATAATATTTTTGTTGAAAAAGGCGGAAAGCTGTATCGGGTAAAACGACGATTTGAAAGCGAACGTCATCTTGAGGATATTATTCAAAGAATTGTGGGAAAGGCGGGAAAAGAAGTGAATCAGGCAAATCCTATTGTGGATACCCGTCTGCCTGATGGTTCCCGTGTAAATGTAGTACTTCCTCCCATATCTCTTTCAGGGCCAATTGTTACTATCAGAAAGTTTTCAAAAAAGCCTATGACAGTCGAGATGCTTCTGGAATATGGATCCATTACACCCGAGGCCGCAGAATTCCTGGAAAAGCTGGTAAAGGCTAAATATAACATTTTTATCAGTGGAGGAACCGGATCCGGAAAAACTACTTTTCTTAATGCTCTTTCCAATTTTATTCCGGGTGATGAGAGAATTATCACTATTGAGGATTCAGCGGAACTACAGATTCGCAATATTTCCAATCTGGTAAGCCTTGAAACCAGAAATGCTAATACATCCGGAAAAGGAGAAATTACAATCAGGGATTTAATTCGCTCAGCTCTCAGAATGCGTCCTGAGAGAATTATTGTTGGGGAAGTACGTGGAGCGGAAGCTCTGGATATGCTGCAGGCTATGAATACCGGACATGATGGGTCTTTATCAACCGGTCATGCCAATTCGACTAAAGATATGTTGAGCAGACTGGAAACTATGGTACTTCAGGGAAATGCAGGTTTGCCGTTACCTGCAATACGTCAGCAGATTGCTTCAGCTCTGGATATTATTATTCATTTATCCAGACTTAGGGATAAATCCAGAAGAACGATGGAAATAACAGAAGTATTAGACTATCAGGATGGAGAGATCCAGCTCAATCCGTTATTTGTTTTTAAGGAAGGGCCGGAAAGTACACTCAAAAAGGTAAAAGGTGGTTTGGTACGTACCGGAAATCCTTTGATAAATGATCATAAATTGCGGTTACAGGGAATTACAGGAAAAATAATATAAGGAACGATATGAAAAAGAAAGTAAAAAAGAAAAAAAAGCAACAAAAGTACATTCCAATAAAAGCACTTTTTGGAAACGCTGATGATTATTATGTTTATCATATGACTATTCCTGAAAAATTAACAGGTGGTGGTCTTGGCTTCCTGGCTGGTTTTCTTGTAAGTATGATTTTCTTTAGAAGCATTTTGGTTTCACTGGCTGTGGGAGTGGCAATGATTATACCGGGAGTTAGATGGTACCAGCAGTTTCTGAAAGAAAAACGTTTAAAGAATCTGCTTTTGCAGTTTCGAGATATGTTGGAATCTCTAACTGCTTCCTACTCCACAGGAAAAAATACTCAGGGAGCATTCCAGGATACCTATGCAGATATGACAGGAATATATGGGAAAAAGTCGGATATTGTTCATGAAATTGGGCTGATCGTAGATGGTTTATATAATGGACAGAATATTGATGTTTTACTGAAAAATTTTGCTGACAGAAGTCATCTGGATGATATAGAGAGTTTTGCCACTATTTTTGAGGTATCCAATAGATATGGAGGAAATTTAAAAAAAGTGGTGGCTGATACACACCAGATTATCAGTGATAAAATAGAGACAGAATTAGAAATACAAACTTTACTAACTGCCAATAAAAATGAATTGAATATGATGATTCTTATGCCATTAATCATTATGGTTACATTAAGTGGAATGGGAAATATGTCCATTGTCCAGAATACACCGGTCAATGTTGTTACAAAAATTGTGGCACTGGCAATATTCGGGGCGGCCTATCTGATGGGAAGGAAAATTGTGGATATCAAGGCATAGGTGGTAGGAATGAGAGATTATTTTCAGTTGATTCTGATTATTGTGTGCACTCCTTTTAGTGTAATGTGGCTTTATTTTGCTGTTTTCAAGGAGAAAAAATATCGAAAATATATCAGGAGTGGGTTTGCCAAAGAATTTCAGATGAGCGAACTTTTCTGTGTTGGTTTTTCGGTCATGTCGCTTTTACATGTGAACAGCACAAGCAGGAAAGCAAAGATAAAAATCAAAGAAATAGCAGAGATCAAGGGGAAAAAATATGCAGAATACTATTATTGTGTGATGGAAGCTGCAAAATATACATATGCATACACAATATTACTGGTGGCAATGTTGCTGGCTGTCCTTGCAGACAGTGTGGAGGCTATGTTATTAGGAATTCTCATTGCAGGGCTTATTGTAGCGTATCTGAATTTGTCTCTCCAGGATAGACTTTCAGCGAGAAGACAGGAAATACTAATGGATCTGCCACAGGTTCTGTCGAAGCTAGGGCTTCTTGTAAATTCAGGGATGGTTCTGAGAGATGCATGGAAACGGACAGCTGTAACCGGAACCAGAACATTGTACAGGGAAATGTGTAATACCAGTCTGGAGATCGAAAATGGAGTTATGGAAACGGAAGCATATAATAATTTTGCTGACAGGTGTGGTGTAAAGGAAGTAAGAAAATTTACTTCTATGATCACGCAGAATCTTCAGAAAGGAAATGAAGAATTGGCCAGGTTTCTGGGGGATATGGCAGACGAAATGTGGGAAATCAAAAAGAATGAGGTACGTCAGAAAGGCGAGAAGGCTAATTCTAAACTGCTGTTTCCGGTGTTGATGATATTTATAGGTATATTGATTCTGGTATTGGTACCTGTAATGAATGGGATGGGATAATCAACGGATTAACCGTTTTTTATATAACTTTTACGTATGAGGAGGAGAAGAAATGAGTGACAAATTAACAGGATTGTGGATTGGTGCACGCATCAGATTAGGAAAGTTCTGGGAGAATTTTAAATCAGAGGAAAAAGGAGCTGCAGAAATTGTAGCAATTATCCTTGTGATTGTTGTAGTGATTGCGGTGGTTGCAATTTTCAGAAAACAACTTGGAGAATTGGTTAATAATGTTTTTAATAAGATTAACAATATGACGAAAGATGATTTAACTTAATAATGGAAATAAAAAATAATTACGGTGCAATCATGGTGGAGGCTTCCCTTTATTTTCCCATCACAATAGCTTTGGTCATGGCTCTTCTATATCTTGGCCTGTTTAAAATGCAGGAAAGCTATTTCTTTTTTCAGGTTGAGAGGGCAACCTCCCAGCTTGCAAAAGAGATTGCCTATCCGGGATATGACAGTTTCCAGACAGATGATCTTCTGAAGAATTCCAGAGTGGATTTTCCATGGGAAGAAGGTCCTTCAGAAGAACAGGTGCAATCCTATTACAGTGCATATAATGGCAGCGTTTCCGGAATATATCGTATTGGTCTTGGAGATGAAATAAAAACAAGAACAGAGAAATATCAGGAAGCATTGTGCAGATACAGCGAAGTGTTTTCTATGGGAACGACTGAGGCCTATATAAAGGTAAAAAATGGTTTTTTGTCCAAGTCGGTATCAGCAGAGATCTGGTATGAGATTCCCACACCGGGAATCCTTCAGTATCTGGGAGTAAAAAACAAGCTGACGTTATATGCCGGGGCTTATCAGCCGGTAATAAATACTACTGATTTTGTCCGAGAGGTTGATCTGGCCTGGGATATGGGTGATTTTCTTTTAGAAAAGCTGGGACTTAAGGGTAAAGCGGATGAATTTGCCAAAAAGTTTGAGAAAGTAAAAGAGATTTTATTTTAAGACGGGAGGGAAGATTCTTGAAATTTTTCTGCGGAAAAAACAAGGGATCAATTTCAGTTTTTCTGACTTTAATTCTGGTTCCAGTGCTTATTTTCAGTGGAATTATAGTAGATGCCTCCCGTCTTTTTGCATCCAAAACAGTGGTCTCCGGTGCTGGAGACTTGACTATGAACACAGCGCTGTCACAATATGATAAAAAACTTAAGGATTCTTATGGCCTTATGTCTATGGCAAAAAAACCGGAATCTGATGAAGTAATGAGTCTGTTAGAAAAAACATTTCAGGAATCCTGTAGTGCACAGTATCTTCAAAAAGAATACCAGGATCAGTTCCAGGCAGCTATTCAGCTGGAACTGGAAGATGGAGGACTTACTGCAAAAGGAGTAAAGAATTCTTCTCTTGCATATCCACAGGTCCTTCAACAGCAGATTCTGGAATATATGAAATATAGGGCTCCTGTTTATATGGTTTCTGATATACTGGAAAAATTCCAGAAACTTCCATTGAAAAATATGGAACAAAAAAAAGAATATGTAAAGAAAAAGACAAAGTACGGAAAAGAAGTTTCCAATTTGGGAAAACCTTTGAAAGATGCAAAAGAATATGTGGATGAAAGTATTGCGGCAATTTCCACTATAGGAAATACGGCAGACAATGACATTGCAAATGCTTTTATAAAATTGAAGGAACAGTCTTCTTTCTGGCTGGCGGCTCGTTCTCTTGAGAATTATCTGTATATGTATACACTTGCTCCTATGGGAGAGGATCCTATACCCGTTGAAAGAATACAGGACAACCTGTCCTGTTTAAAAGTCTGGGAGCAGGAGCAAAATTCGTTTGATGATAGTTTTTACAGTGATCTTATAGCAGCAGTTTCTATCTACCAATTGGATCAGATGGATTCAATTGCTTCCTATATGACAGAAGAGTATGGATTTACACAAAGTGATATAGAAGCTTTTTACAGTGTGGAAGATGTGATTAGAAAAAGCATTGATAATATGGATAAAATCTATAACAGTGCGGTGAAGGAATATAAAAAATCGTTAAAAATATACGAGGATGAAGCTCAGGATATTATTGAATCATCACAAAAAGCCGTGGATGCTTTGAATAATCTGATAAATAAGTGGGAGAACAAAGTGATTCCTGCTAAAGAGTCTTATGAAGAGACCAGGGATGAGCTTATTAATCTGGGAGAAGAAATTGACGATCAGGATGAAGACCAGGAGATGTCAATAAACAGAAACGAAGTAGAGGATCTGATCGATTGCCTGCAAAATAATCAGCAGGCAGCTCAGAATTTCCAGGAAAATGTAAAGACTCTGAAATCAATTCCAGATACCTTAAATGGTGAAACAGTGAACGGAGATGAAGGGGAAATGATCCTGGATATGGGGCATCAGACAGCTGTTGAACAATACTGGATGGAACATCATATTTTTCCAGATTCACTGGAATCCGCTTCCATGTCTTTTCAGGATGCTTCACAGACGGATTTTTATTTGAATACTTTGAATAAAATTGAGGATGATTCATCAGAAAGTGTACAGGATGAAGACAGTAAAAAAGAAGCGGATAATGCACAGGATGAGTACCAGAATCTTATGAATGCTCTGGAATCTCTGGCCGATGAAAAAAATCTTAGAAATTATGAGAAATTTTCATATCCAGAGGATTTTCCCAGTGGTATACAGAAAAATACAGCAGATATATCCGGTAACAATAAACAGAATAGAATAAATACGGATAGGAATGAAATTGATAAAATAACAGAAAGTGAAGGATTTAACAGTGGGCTGGACCGGCTTTTAAATGGTCTTGACAGGATTTCAGGAGAACTTCTGGAACGGGCATATCTTATGGAATATATGACAGAAATGTTTAATTGCCTGACAACAGAGAATGGCGAAAAGTCATTAAGCGGCAATGATATGTCCAGTCATTATATAAAAAATGGTGAGATAGAATATCTTCTTTATGGAAATTCGGATACGTTAGTAAATAAAACTTTTACTGTCAGCACTTTATATGGACTTCGCCTGGCCATTAACAGTATATACGCTTTTATGGATCTTGATATTAATAGGACTGCCAGTACACTGGCAGCTTCTATCAGTACAGGAACAGGTCAGCCCTGGTTATATTCAGCGATAAAATATACGTATCTGTTTTGCCAGGCAATTATTTTTTCAACTCAGGATATTTTAAAATTGTCAAGTGGTGAAGATGTGCCTGTATGGCGCAGTAATGATAATGTGAAATTAAATTATAAAGAATATATGAAACTCTTTATTCTTATTTCTCTTACAGAAAATAGTAATGAAAGTAAACTGGTGAGCAGAACTGGAGATTGCATTCAGCTTAATGTTGAAGAAAACCTTCAGGATAAATATACAATGCTGACACTGGAAGCAAAAGTTGATTCTTCAGTAACATTTCTTCCAGGAGTCCCTGCGTTTCTGGGCAAAAACCAGGACCCGGGTGACGGAAAAAAACGGATTCAATATAAAAGTGTAATGGCGTATTAGGTGATACAGATGAAGATAAAAAAACAAAGAGGATCTATTACGGTTGAAGCGACATTGTTTCTTCCTCTGTTTTTTTTCGCAATTTTAAGTATATATAATCTTGTGTATTTTTCCAGAGCACAGCTGCTGATGCAGACTGCAGCAGATCAGGCGGCTAAAGAAGTGTCGCAGTATAGTTACATTCTGGAAAAAACAGGAGTTTTAAAAGCAATGGACAGCTTAAGTGGACGGGCAGAAAATTTTCAGAAGGAAATGAAATCTATACAGGATAATCTTAGAATTGTACAGGAGGCGGGAGAGAATGCCATACAGGGGGAAGATGTTATCCGTAATTCAGTGGAAGCGGGAAAAGCAGCAAAAAATACATACAATACAGTAAAAAAATATATAAAAAATCCATCTGATTTTATTAGTGGGGTTTTGGCAGCCTGTAAGAATAATGTAAAAGATGATATTAGTTCCTATATGGTCAATCAAGTCGCAAAATCATGTTTGTATCAGCATTTTGCTTCAGCCTGTGGCAGAGAGGATTCATCAGAATATATGGAAATGCTTGGCATTTCTAATATAAGTCTTAAGAAAACTCAGTGGTGCCAAAATGGGTCCAGAGATATTAAGATTGTTGTTGATTTTGATATGTCAAGTAATATGCCTTTATTTTCATTGAAGCCACATCATTTTAGGGTATGCGCATCTACCAGAGTATGGTCAGGAGTTTAAATGGAAGAAAAAAAGAAAGTAATAGTAGTAACGATTGTTTTGGAAATATTGTCTTTTGTTTTATTTTTTAAATATGGTTATCACTGGCTTAAGATAATACGTTATTTATTTCTGATAGGATGTCTGGTTATTCTTGCCGTGATAGATCAGAAATGCCAGAGGATACCAAATAGGATTTTGCTGATTATGACCATCGTGAGAGGAATTCTGCTGGTGGGTGAAATAATTTGCTTTTCTTCCTTTTGGAAAGAAATTCTATTGTCTGCAGCAGGTGGAATGTTAACTGGTTTTCTTATTTTTATCCTGGCATGGTTTTTGTCCAGAAAGAGTATGGGAATGGGAGATGTTAAACTGGCGGCGGTTATTGGCTGGTATCTTGGGGCATCCCTGATCTGGTGGGACCTTGTTGTATGCCTTTCTTTTATGGCGGTATATTCTCTAATTCAACTTATAAGAAAAAAAGTAAACATAAAAGATTATATTCCTATGGCTCCTTTTTTTGCTTTGGGAACCACTCTGGTTTTGATGATGGGATTTTAGGGTGAGAGTATGAGAAAACTATTAATTGTGGTGGTTTTTATTCTTTTTGGTACTGCATGGTGGCAAGCTGCAACAACATTTACTGAGAAGCCGATACAATACAAGGAGCATCTTGAGACAGCAGAAGAATATGAAAAACAGGAAATATATTATGATGCAATACTTGAATATAAAAAGGCACTGGAATATCGGCCGGATAATATGGAAATATATCTTAAAATGGCTCAGGATTATGAGAAACTTGGTGATGATGAGGCCTTTGAACAGACCTGTAACCAGGCAATTAATCTGAGTTCAGATAATGAAAAAGCAGTTTTTATGCTGACGGATTATTATCTGGAAAAAAGTGACAAGGAAGATGCCATAGCTCTTCTGCAAAGACAGATAGCTAAGAAGAAGGATAACACCTCAGTCAAGGAAAAACTTCAAACTCTGGCAGGGGGTTATAATTTTATCGGCGGAGAGTATGAGGCAATTTCAAATACATGTGCAGGGGTTATGCTGATAAAAGAAGGTGGCAAGAAGGGTCTTTTGGATGAAAATGGAGATGAACTGATATTTCCTCAGTATGAGAAACTTGGTTTATTTGGAGATAATGATTTTGCACCGGCCAAAAAGGATGGGCAGTGTTTCTTTATTGACCGAAATAATTATAAACGACGTGTGACAGAGGAAAAATATGATCTTTTAGGGATTGCCAATCAGGGCGTAATTCCTGCGGTAAAGAATGGAAAATGGGGATATATGGATGAAAATTTTCATGAGTTGACTGATTTTATATATGATAAAGCAACTCCTATGATGGATTCTCTTGCAGCTGTGAAACAAGGAGAAAAATGGGCAATATTAGGAAAAAATCTGAAGCCGGTTACTGCATTTGAACTTGACGATGTTATTACGGATGAGTGGGGATTTTGTTCCAGAAATGGAGTAGTTTTTGTAAAATCTGGAGAAAAATATATTTTGATAGATCATAAAGGAAAACAGATTGGAACAGAATTTTTTCAGAATGCAACTCCATTTATATCTGATCAGCCTACAGCAATTATGCAAAATGGGAAATGGGGTTTTCTGTCATTACAGGGAGAAAAAGTACTGGAGTGTATGTTTGATAATGCATCGGGTTTTTCGCAGATTGGATATGCTCCTGTTGAAAAAAATAATGCCTGGGGTTACATCAAAATAAATGGCGATTTTGTAATTGAACCAACATTTCAGAAAGCAAAAGCATTTAATTCACAGGGTATAGCACCTGTTAAGATGGACAATATCTGGAAGTTGATTCAGCTGGATATATATTAAGGAGGAAGAGAAAAAATGGGTTTTTCATATGATTTTTCTAATGGAAAGTCGGATGTGATATATCGTCCGGATACAAAACAGGTTCTTGATGAACAAAGCTGGAAAGAAATAATTAAAAGCCCGGACAGACCGGGGGTTTTACCAATCAGGATGCAGGAAGAAGGGAACACAATCTGCTTTTATTATGACATTAGTCAGGCTACTAATATGCGTGCCTGGATGAGCGAGGCATCCCAGAAAAAGCAAATGGAGATGAAAGAGAAAATAAGTCGGATGAAACAGACACTTATTGCATCAGGCATTCCTGAAAAAGAGATTATGTCCGAACAGAAATATATGTATGTTGATGACAGGACAGAAGAAGTACAGTTTATTTGTATCCCGTTAAAAAAGCCTCGTAAAGATGAAAAGAAAAATAACTCTGGCTTATCTGAAAAAAAATTAAATTCAATTAAAGAAGACTTAAATATGGATTTGCCTCCAATTCCGCCTGAACCATCCGATGATTGCTTTATAGAAGAATTAACAGGTTCACAGGAAAAAAGTAAAAAAGGATTTAGGAATCATTCCAAAGAGATACCAGAAGAAAAGAATGCTTTTGGAAAAATGACCTTCAATGAAATTTCAGAACCTGTTCTTGATAACTCGGATCTGTATGAGGAGATGTCAGACAGAAGCAGTGAAGACAATGAAAAAACAGGAATTGAAAGAGCTTTCCATTCAGAAAAAGTAAATAAAAATGAAGAAGAAGAGGAGAAAGAGGAGGAGGACGGAACAGTACTCCTGGCAGACGAGGGAAACGAGGGCACAGTTCTTTTGAATATTCTTCCAAGAGTTAATGCAAAATTGATTCGGCTGCGTACGCAGGAAACTTTTCAGATTGAAAAAAGAGAATGTAAAATCGGAAAGAAGAGCTCTGCTGTAGATATATGTATCCGAAACAATCCAACTATCAGTCGGGAACATTGTACGATTTATTTTATTGACGGAGATTATTTTCTTGAAGATAATGGCTCAAGTAATTTTACATATTGTAATGATAAAAGAGTTATGCCGGGAGAAAAAGTGAAGTTATCCAATGATTGTAAAATACAGCTTTCAGATGAAAGCTTTGTATTTAAGAAGGAGGAGTAGGCGAGATGAAGTGTCCAAAGTGTAAAAAGAAAGTCAAAAACGGAAATAAATTCTGTAATTTTTGTGGTGAAAAACTTCCAGAAAAGAAGAAACCTGATAAAAAAATACTATTTCCTGCGGGTATAGGTTTAATATGTATATTAATTATTACTTTATTTGCTGTTTTTATGACACCGAAGGAAACTGAGGCGGCAAAAATTCAGAAAAAACTGGATCTTGGAAACAAGTATCTTAATAATGCTGAATATGATAAGGCTGAGGTCGCTTTTAATGATGCATTGAAAATCGATGATAAGTCTCCAGATGCTGCACTTGGACTGGCAAAAGTTTATAATGGTCAGAAGAAGCCGGAAAAGGCTGTTAAATTCCTGAAAAAAGCATCTGATAATCTTCAGACTTTTTCTACGGGTAAACAAAAAGTAGATTCAGGTAAATGGAAACAAAAAGCTAAAGAATATGAACAAGTATATGATAATACAAGTAATCTTCTTTTAAAATCCGGAAAACAAGATGAAGCAAAAGAGCTAGAAAAAGAGAAGCAAAATGTGGTAATTGTAATTAACAAAATTATTGACGAAAGTGGTGAAGACCCAGACAGTGATGTTGAGGAAACTTCCGAAACAGAAGATTCCGGAGAATATGATAATATGTTGGATGGAGAAACTGAGGAGGATAATGAGGCAGCATTTGCCGAAAATGATACGGAAACAATAGAAGAAGAGTTTGCTGGGACAACTGAGATTGAATTAACAGAGACACCGACACCGGAGCCAACGGCAACACCGACACCGGAGCCAACGGCAACACCGACACCAGAGCCAACGGCAACACCGACACCGGAGCCGACAGAGACACCCGTTCCTGATACAGAAGAGTTATATGGAATACCCGTGGCGACAGAAGATGGAACTTATATAGAAAACGAAGATGGTATTCCTCAGGAAGAACAGGTTCAGGAAGAACAGGTTCAGGAAGAACAGGTTCAGGAGGACCAACTACAGGAAGAACAGGCTCAGGAAGAAAACGAAAATCAGATAGAGGAAGGTAATGAAGTACCTGCTCAGGAAATACCGGAAGAATCAGATTATCAGGAGGAGAATATAGAAGGTGATCCAATTCAGGACATCCCTGCAGATAGAACACCAGATGAAATCTTAGATGAGTATGTTTCACAGCAACTAGAGGGAAGAAGAACAAATATTGATGGAACATCTGTTACATATACATATGGTGATACTTATGGATCACTTGCTTCTCTGAACGGAATTTTGGGAATGCAGAAGCTGGACACAGATGGAGATGGTATCTTTGAGCTTCTGACAGTATCTGTTAATTCCGGAAGATTATCTCTGGATATTTATAAAGTGAATGGAGAGAATGTTGAACAAACTGCTTCATTGACACCAATCTGTGAACCAATAGGAAATGCTATGGAAGAAATGACATATGGAGCCTCTCAGGATTTCTTTATAAAAAATAGCGGCAGTGGTTATGAGGTTGGAATTGCTTCTCATTGCTTCGGCATTGATGACGGGGGCGGTATTCCCTGTACAAGAACGAATGTAGAAGTGTATCAGATTTCCGGTGATGGCACTTGTGGTCTGCTTACAGCAGCTACTATTCAAAATGGAAATATTGTCTTTTCCAATTTTGATGCCGGAACTGCCAGTGACGGAGGAAAAGATTTATTTATAAGCCTTCTTTCTCAGGCTGGCCTTAGTGGAAACTGGATATCTGAAAGCGCCGATGCTTTGATATCTATGGATTTGGCAGGCAATCCTGTGCAAGATATGTCATCAGTACCTGATCCATTATCAGGAGGACTTTCATCAAAAGAATCAGATGTACAGGATCTTGTAATCTTAAATGAAGATATGAGTGCAGGAAGTGGAAATCTTAACATTCACATGCAGGATAATACAACTCTTACAGAATAAAGGTGGACTTATGTCAGGGGATTTTTCGGATACTTATCAGATTATAGAAAAAATTGGAGAAGGAAACAGCGGAGAAATATTTAAGGCATATCATAAGAATCTGGGAAAATATGTGGTATTAAAGAAAATTAAGGCAGGTATTAAAGATCTGGTAAACAATCGTGCGGAAGTGGATGTGCTGAAGAATCTGAGACATTCCTGTCTTCCACAGGTACTTGATTTTCTGGAAATAGATGGAGATGTTTATACAGTAATGGATTATATTCCGGGTCATTCATTTAAAGAATATCTGGATGCAGGAACAAGTTTTCCGGAAAAATCAGTTTATATATGGACTAAACAAATTTGTGCCACATTATGTTATCTGCACGGACAAAATCCGCCAATTATTCACAGTGACCTGAAACCAGGCAATATTATGCTTATGCCGGATGGCAATATTTGTCTTATTGATTTTAATATTTCAGCCAGTCTCGATGGAAATACTGCCTGGGTTACAGGTTATACAAACGGGTATGCTGCCCCGGAGCAGATAAAAGCTCTGAAATATAATCAGAATGAATTAAACAGGTCTTTATGGAAAAAAATTGATGGCAGAGCGGATATATACAGTTTAGGTGCAACAATTTATCATATTCTGACCGGACAGAAACCTGAGATGGATGAAGAAGGATATGTGGATGACATCCGGGAACAGATAAATATTAATGATGTATTTGGAAGTATCATTATGAAGTGTCTGGAACCGGATCCGTCCAGAAGATATCAGACAGCTGGAGAATTGCTGTCCGACCTTCAGAATATACATAAAAAAGATAAAAGGTATAAAGCTCTTCTTACCAAACAAAAGGGCACATATATACTGGTTGCATTGTGTATGATTCTTTGTACCGGTTTAACAGTGACCGGATATCTTCGAATGGATACAGATAAACAGAAAGAGTATGAACAACTGGTTGCAATGGAGTCACAGTGCAGTGCAGATAAGGATTATGATAATCTGGAAACTTATTATCAAAAAGCAGTCAGATTGTGTCCTGACGATCTGGAAGCATACTATCAGAAGGCGGTTGCTTTAAATCAGAAACGACAATATGGAGAGTGTATTGATTTCATTTCGTCAGAGATTTTGTCTAATCAAAAGATTATGTCAAAAGCTCAGACATTAAATAACATATACTATATACTTGGAGATTCCTATGAGAAGCTTCAGGATTATGAATCAGCAGGACAAAACTATGAGAAGGCTATAGAAATAGATCCGGAAAACAGCAGTTATTATAGGGATTACGCTATTATGCTGGCATATTGCGGCAAAATGGAAGATACCAGGAAAATATTAAATGAAGCCAGGGACAGGGGGTTGGATTCTGTCCAGGTTAACTATGTTGAGGGCGAAGTTTTATATAATAGTGGCGAATATGATAAAGCTAAAAATATTTTCCTCGATTGCATTCAAAAGAGCAAGGATTCTTACATACAGATGAGAGCTTATATTATGGCTGCCAAATGTATACAGGAATCTGAAAACAATTCAGAAGGAAAAATGAAGGTTATTAATCTTCTCGAAAAAGCAAGAAATTCTCTTCCAAAAGAGGACAATATAGGAGTTCTTGAGGAGCTGGCTCAAATATATAGTGATCTGGGAAATGAAAAGAATGATTCTAGCTGGTATAAAAAGGCGATTTCTATTTTTAACCAGATTGAAAATCAGGGAATGGCTGATTATGACACAGAGTATAATCTTGCAGTTCTATATCAGAATATACAGGATTATGGTAAAGCAGCTGAGCTTATGAATCAAATCCTTCAGGAATATGGAGAGGATTACAGGACATATAAGGGCCTTGCATTTCTTGAAGTGGCCAAGCAGTCTAAAACGGTAATGGAATTAAGAGATTACAGAAAATTTCAGGATTATTATTTGAAAGCAGAAGATCTTTACCAGGCGCAACTGGCTAATAATGAAAATGACATGGAAATGGAACGTCTGGAGGATTTGTATAACCAGGCGATAAGTAAAGGATGGATATCAGGATAATAAAATCTTGGAGGAAACGTAAAATGGGAATGATTATGTTTATTACAGGAATTGTCGGTTTGGTATGTTGTATAATTTTACTGTTTCTTCTTCCCAGAATTTTTGAAAAACAGAAAAAGAAATTGTTACAGCAGATTGAGAGAGAAGAATGAAGAAAAATATATATTTTTCTAATATAAAATATGTGAAATTACCGCTATATGGCCTCACAGGTTAATTCTTTGCGTTCCGTAATATGTTAGTGTTAAAAATTAATTTAAATGTGTAATAACATATTAGTGGCATTCACAGAAAGGCAGATTGTAAATATGAAAAAGATTAAGAATATTATTATTGGTCTATTGTTTGGGACAATTGTTTTATGTATGCCTTCTTATGTATTTGCCGAAGAAGAGATACAAAAGACTGTCAATGAATCATTAATCTGGAGTAATCAGAAGTTTGGGAGGGCTGTATGTGAGCAATTAGGAAAGGAAGAAGGCGAAATAAAAAGGGGTGATCTTCAAAAAATCAAGATGTTACAGATTAATGGAGAGAACCTGTCACTTTATGAGCATGTAGAAGATATACGAAAGGAGTTGGGGGAAGAGGATAACGTTTGTGGCTTACTAAACTGTACCCCTTGTCAAGGACATTTTGAATTAGTGTAGTGCCTATTTTTTAGACACCTACACAAAAGTGATATCCCTGATTTCGGACATTCCCTTGTTAGGTTATCCACATAAGTGGACACATGACAATTGATGTGCC
>JAXEUE010000150.1:0-3530 GCA_034115005.1 Blautia sp. | reverse complement strand
AGGCTGATTCTGCCTGGCTGCTTATTCACTTAGTTCGTTCTCCTTTCAGTTTTCCTCCTGTTCCACAACACCAATGAACGGAAGATTTCTATATTTCTGTGCATAATCCAGTCCATATCCCACTACAAACTCATCCGGAATATTGAAGCAGCAGTAATCTACTTTTACATCTTTCACTCTGCGCTCCGGTTTATCCAGAAGAGTACACAGGCGGACACTGTTCGGGTTCCTTCCTTTCAGGATCTCGATAAGATAACTTAAGGTTCTTCCTGAATCAATAATATCCTCAACGATCAGAACGTCCTTGCCAACCAGCGGCTGATCAAGATCCTTGACGATCCTTACGACTCCGCTTGACTTGGTGTCATCTCCATAGCTGGAAACGGACATAAAGTCAAGAGATACCGGAACCGTAATTCTCTTGGCAAGTTCACAGGTAAAAAAAACTCCACCCTTTAATACACAGATCATATGAATTTCCTTGCCGGCATAGTCCTTGCTGATATGGGCTGCAATCTGCCTGATACGGGAATCCACTTCCTCTTCGCTAAGTAACACTCTGATTTTTTCACTCATTTCCATATCCTCCTTGGTATTCTAATACTAATACCCGCCTGGTTTCGGGGGTTATTTTATATCTTTCACTGATCCTGTCCCCTACCATCCAGAGAACATCCCTGTCACATACCACCAGAGGTATCTGATCTCTTCTGTCTGCGGGAATCTTCCTGTCGATCATACAGCGGTTCAGTTTCTTCGTTCCTCCACTGCTGTTAATGACCATATAATCGCCTGATCTTCTGGTACGGATACAGGGGGTCTTTTCTATTTTATCATAATCCAGCCATTTCGTATACTTTTTTTCTTCAATCTTCTGACCTTTATACAGAATTATTTCTGTTCTGAATTCTCCATAGGAACAAACGGTAATTCCAGGTACAGTCATCTCCCATTCCAGGTCTTCTGATGCACATGGCTTTACAGATTTTTCCTCTCTGTACAGCCTTACTCCTGTATAATCCCTGCGTGCCAAAAGATGATAGGGAAGGCTGATCTGTCTGGATGTGGGCATGGAAAAAAGCTTCAGCACATTCTCTATATGAACTGCAGTAATATCCTTTCTCCTTCCCGCAAGCTGATCAACAGCCTGCTGCAGAGCATATTTCTGAAGGATCTGTGGTTTGTCAGCAAACTTCTCTGTAAAAAAATATCCTTCCTCTCCCTGATAAAATTCCTCTGACAGATTTTTTCCCTGTTCAGAAAGATAATCCTCCGCCTGGGCAAGCCTAAATGCTGTTTCTGCCATATGGGAAGCAGCACGGCTGTTGATCTCCTGTTGAAGAAGAGGCAGAATATGGTGTCTGATCCTGTTTCGGGTGTAAAAATCTGAATCATTGGTACTGTCCTGTATATGCGGAATATGATTTTCTTCTAAATAATGGACAATTTCATCCCGTCCTAAACATAAAACAGGGCGGATAATCTCTCCGGACACAGGACGCATAGTGCAAAGTCCTCTAAGACCTGTGCCTCTGCAAAGATTATGAATCATAGTTTCCGCCAGATCCTCACGGTTATGGGCAAGAGCAATCCTGACTCTTCTCTGCCATGTATATTCACTGGCAGCTTTCTCAAAGGCTTCCCGGCGGACAATACGCCCGGTCTCCTCCTCCCCTTTTTTCCATTCTCTGCTAAGCTTTGGCACATCATAGTGAAAGATTCTGCATGGAATTCCCCATTGACTGCAGATTTCCCGGACGAAATTCCCGTCACGGTCTGCTTCCGGTCCCCGTATTCCGTGATGGACATGAACTGCGCACAGAGAAAATTTAAATCTCTCCCGAAGGCTTTTAAGTATTCCCAACATAGCCATAGAATCACTGCCTCCTGATACGCCTGCCAGAACCACATCTCCTTCTTCTATCATATTCTGTTCTCTTATGAATTCTGCTGTTTTTTTCTCCATTCTATTTCCTCTGTCATTTTTTCCATACTCCTGCCACAAGAACAGTCATATCATCCCTTGCCCGGTAATCACTGTATCCCAGCACACGTTCCAGAATACCTCTGCCAAATTCCTTAGGAGAGTCCTCGTGAACATCCATAATAATCTCTTTCATAGTATCTTCTGCATGTTCCTGTGGGAGAGCATCCAGAACACCATCCGTCATCATAATCAGATAATCTCCATGGTAAAGTTTCCTGGAGGCTGTTTCAAAATCCACCTGCTGCACCAGTCCTGCTGCCAGACTCTCAGATGAGATTGCTTCTACCCAGTGATCCCTTTTGATAAATGTGGAAGAGGCACCCGCCTTCAGGAAATTACAGATTCCAGTATACAGATCCACCGCACAGATATCAACGGTAGAAAACATACCTTCCTGTCCCTTTAAAACAAGAGCCGAATTTACCATTCTTGCAGCCGTTTCCTGAGAAAGGCCCGATTCCATAAACTGTTCCAGAAGTTCCACCACGATTTCACTTTCCCTGCAGGCATCCATTCCGGATCCCATTCCATCTGACAGGCACATCACAAATTGTCCCCCGTCTTCCTGCCTGCATCCGTAGTTGTCTCCTGAAACCTTCTCTTCCTCTCTTGTAAGCCGTGATACACCATATAATACCTGATAACTTACATCCTCCACAAAATGAACTGTATGATACTCTCCGTTTACAATACATCTGCTTCCATTTACAGGAACCATGTTACATTCATATATCCCGGACAGGATCTGGGAAATCTCTGTCATGGATACACACTGACCGCTTCTTGCACGCATAGTGAGAAAAATCTGTCTTCTTCCCTCTGCTTTATCCATATTCCAGGCTTGTCTTAAAATTACATGCTTCTTTTTCAGTTTTTTTCTCAGTTCTTCCTCAAGATGAGGATCCGCCCTGTCAATATCATAAAGATCACTGGCCACATTTTCCATAATTCTGGAGATCTCTGTGAGCTGCTGAGCAACTGCAAGGCGGTTTTCAATCATTCGGTTGTCCCATACCAGAATCTGCTTCTCTTTTTTGAAATTTTCGTACACATGATCAAGGTACTGTACAGAGCGGCCGCAGACACTGATCCAGTCACTGCGCAGATGCTGAAGGTCTTCTTCATTTCCGCTTTCCATAGCACGGACTATCATTTCCACACCTTTACTCATATCGGCAAAGTGTTCTCCCCAGCACACTTCTCTCTGATAACATCTGCTGCACACTGAATCATTTGTATCCCGAATGATACGTTCTATCTGACCATTGCTGATATAATCTCTGTGGTAAGGCATGCCATAAAATGTATCCGCCAGTTTCTGAAAAGATTCCGCATAGCGCTCCACCTTTTCCTTCTGGGGATGGCTTTCGCAAAGCGGTAAGATTTCCTGTGTTTCCGGCACATTTCCTGACAAAATAGTTTTTGCCATGTCCCGTATGATCAGCAGAATACTGATAACGAGCATGGCAATCATCCATTCCTGCATATTCTCCCCTCCCCTTATAAGTAACTGTTACTCTTCTCAGAGAAATATTATAAGGAT
>JAXEUE010000149.1:0-6804 GCA_034115005.1 Blautia sp. | reverse complement strand
TATTGTGGGACATTATGCCTATATTGCAAATGTGGGTGACAGCCGGCTTTATGTGATAGATAAACAGATTCAGCAGATAACTAAAGATCACTCATTAGTGCAGGAGATGGTAAGGATGGGAGAGATCAATGCTGAGGAAGCGAGAAACCATCCAGACAAAAATATCATCACAAGAGCGCTTGGGGCGGAGAAAACGGTGGATATTGATTTTTTTGATCTTAGGCTTGAACCGGGATGCGTGGTTCTTATGTGCTCAGATGGACTGAGCAATATGGTGGAAGATCAGAAGATAGAGGAGATCATATCCAGTTCTGATAAAAATCTTGAAGAGAAGGGGGAGATTCTTATCAGTGAGGCAAACCGCAACGGCGGAAAAGATAATATTGCGATCGTATTGATAGAACCATTCACAAATGAGGTGGAAAAATGTTGAAGACGGGAATGATAATAGCGGAACGCTATGAAATTTTGGAAAAAATCGGTACAGGCGGAATGGCGGATGTCTATAAAGCAAAAGATCATAAGCTGAATCGGTTTGTGGCTGTAAAGGTGTTAAAATCTGAATTCAGAGAGGATACCACTTTTATCAAAAAATTCAGAAGTGAAGCGCAGGCAGCAGCTGTGCTGACTCATCCAAACATTGTCAACGTGTTTGATGTGGGCGATGATGAGGGGGTATACTATATTGTAATGGAATTAATTGAAGGAATCACCCTTAAGGAATATATTTCCAAGAAAGGTAAACTTTCAATTAAAGAGGCTACCAGTATAGCAATTCAGGTATCCATGGGTCTGGAAGCAGCGCACAGTCATGGAATCGTTCACCGTGATGTGAAGCCGCAGAATATCATCATCTCTATGGATGGTAAGGTAAAAGTTACTGATTTTGGTATTGCGAGAGCTGCATCTTCCAATACAATAAGCTCTAATGTGATGGGATCTGTCCATTACAGCTCTCCGGAACAGGTGCGCGGAGGATATAGTGATGAAAAGAGCGATATCTATTCACTGGGTATTACTCTTTATGAAATGGTGACAGGAAGAGTTCCTTTTGACGGAGATACAACAGTTGCAATTGCAATCAAACATCTTCAGGAAGAAATGGTTCCGCCCAGCGTTTATACTCCGGAGCTGCCTCACAGCCTGGAACAGATTATTCTTAAATGTACTCAGAAAAGTGTGGACCGACGTTACCAGAATATGGAGGATGTTATTGCAGATCTCAAGCATTCTCTTATTGACCCACAGGGAGATTTTGTAAAATCTGCCTCTGTGGATAATGATGCCAAGACTGTGGTAATCTCGGATAAGGAACTGGGAGAAATCAAACATATGCCCAAGCAGATCACCAGACCTGAGGCGGAAATCCTGGAAAAAGAGATCAATGAGACTGATTATGATGATGATCCGGATGAAACATCACATAAAAAGAAATCCGGTAAATCTGAAAAGCGCAGGAAACAGAAGAAGCCTCATTATGGTCTGACCATAGCTGCATTATTACTTGGTGCAGTGATTCTTGTGTCAATTATTATTCTGGCAGGACGTGCTTCCGGACTTCTTGGCAAAGACAAGTCAGATGCTGTGACAGAACAGCCTGAAGTCACAAAACAGGAAGAGGAAGATATGATGGTTGAAGTTCCGGATCTTGTGGGAAAGACAGAGAATGAAGCACGTGAACTGACCAATGAACTCCATCTTGGGCTTCAGATGATGGGAGAAGAGAATTCCAATCAGGAGAAAGGAAAGATTTCTTCTCAGGATATTCCAAAGGGCACAAAGGTTCAGGCATATTCCACCATTAAATATTATATTAGCAAAGGCGCACAGCAGGTTACCATTCCGGACGTGGATGGACGCACGGGTATTGATGCACAGCAGATGATGGAAGATATGGGACTTAATGTAATTATTCAGAAGGAATACAGTGAACTTGATGATAACGGTTATCCTATCGTGGATCCGGGATATGCATATTATACTAACCCGGAAGCAGGAGCGACTGTCAATTCAGGGGATTCTGTTACTCTTGTGATCAGCAGAGGCGTAGATTATGGAGACAGTATTGAAGTACCCAGTGTGGTGGGAATGACGAAAAATGATGCCATTACCACTCTTGGGAAATTCCTGGATATTCAGGTGAAGGAAGAAAAAAATCCGGAAGTTGCAGCAGGAGAGGTTACGGATCAGAGTCTGGAGGCAGGCAGCTGGGAGAATCCTGATTCTACCATTACGATTACAGTGAGTACAGGAGATCAGGAACCGGGAATGTTACAAAACAATAATGAGAATATGACAGGTGTTTCTGATACGGATACTTCAGTTCAGGAAAATCAGGCTGCAGCAAACGGAGAAGTGTGGAAGTGTACTCAGAGTCTGAATACACCAACAGGATATTCCGGTGGTCCGGTGCGTCTGGAGTTGGTGCAGAATGTAAACGGAAACCCTGCAGCGTCTGTAATACTGGACGGGGAGACCATTCAGTTCCCTTATGATCTGGATATTACGGGAGCTCCGGGAGTCAGCGAGGGTACTCTTTATCTTTCCGAACTGATTGATGGAACTTATCAGGAGCTGGGTCATTATCCCATTACCTTCGCTAAGGCAGAATAATTTATGCAGGGAAAAATTATAAAAGGAATTTCAGGATTTTATTATATTTTTGCTGAGGATAATGAAATATATGAATGTAAAGCCAGAGGCATTTTCAGAAAAGACAATCAGAAACCTCTTGTAGGTGATAATGTGGAAATAAAGGTTCTGGATGAGACAGAGAAGGAGGGCAGTATTACTGCCCTTCTTCCAAGAAAAAATGCTCTTATTCGTCCTGCTGCTGCAAACGTGGATCTGGCACTTGTGATCTTTGCAGTGGAAGATCCAAAGCCAAATTTTCTACTCCTTGACCGTTTTCTGATTATGATGGAAAAAGAAGAAGTTCCTACGGTAGTATGTTTTAATAAAAAAGATCTGGCAGATCAGAAAAAACTAGAGTTTCTGTATGAAACTTATCATAGCTGTGGATATCAGGTGATTCTTATCAGTACTTATACAGGTGAAGGAATCGATGAAATAAAACAGGTTCTTAAAGGAAAAACTGCCGTGGTTGCCGGCCCTTCCGGAGTAGGAAAGTCATCTGTTACAAATACTCTTCAGGAAAATATAAGGATGGAGACCGGGGAGATCAGCAGGAAATTAAAACGTGGAAAACATACCACCAGGCATTCTCAGATCATTCCTGTTGGAGAAGATACGTACCTTATGGATACTCCGGGCTTTTCTTCACTTTATCTTACAGATATGAGGGAACAGGAACTGAAGAATTATTTTCCGGAATTTGACAGATATGGGGGACAATGTAAATTCCAGGGATGTGTCCATATCCACGAACCGGGATGTGCTGTAAAGGAGGCTTTACAGAATGGTCAGATCAGTCACCTGAGATACGAAAATTATGTAAATTTATATAATGAATTAAAAGAGAAAAGGAGATTCTAATTATGTATCAGTTGTGCCCTTCCATTCTATCAGCGGATTTTAATCGTTTGGGCGAACAGATAAGAACTTTGAAACGGGAAGGTGTAGAATGGCTTCATATTGATGTGATGGATGGTGATTTTGTTCCAAGTATATCATTCGGTATGCCTGTCATCAGATCTATCAGAAAGGAATCAGATCTTTTTTTTGATGTTCATCTGATGGTCACAGAGCCGGAAAGATATATCAGGGATTTTGTTGAATGTGGTGCAGATTCCATCACTATTCATGCAGAAGCATGTGAAGATCTTGAAAGAACTATTGAACAGATCCGGGAGTCTGGCGTAAGGGTAGGTGTTTCCATTAAACCGGCAACACCTGTCAATGATATCAGCCATATGTTAAAGGAAGTGGATATGGTTCTTGTTATGACAGTACAGCCCGGATTTGGCGGACAGAAATATATGGATGAATGTACAGAGAAGATTGAAGAGCTTCATGAAATCATAGAAAGAGAGAATCTTGATGTAGATATCCAGGTAGATGGGGGCATTAATGATAAAACTCTTGAAAAAGCTATGAAAGCAGGGGCGAATCTCATTGTGGCAGGATCATATATCTTTAATGGAGATCTGGTTTCCAATATCAGGCATGCAAAAGAGAAAATGGAAGGTATTATCAGAAAAATCGGTTAACAAAAAAATGACAGATACGATAATTATAAGCGGGGGCAATATCCAGAGCGATTTTGCCCTTGATTTTTTAAGAAAAACAATAAAGCAGTCCGGTAAAACTAAAATCCGGCTTATAGCTGCAGACAAAGGCCTGGAGTTTTTTATAAAAAATAATATACTCCCGGATATTGCCATAGGCGACTTCGACAGTTTATCAGATGGGGGAAAGGACTATCTGGGAGGTCAATCCGCTATGGAAGTCATACGCCTGAAACCGGAAAAGGATGATTCGGATACACAGTCTGCCGTAAACCTTGCAATTACAAGAGGAGCAGAGAACATTGTTATTCTGGGTGCAACCGGAACCAGGACAGATCATTTTATGGCTAATCTGGGACTTCTGGTTCTGGGTTATCAATCAGGAGTTTCTGTTTCACTGGTGGACAGCCATAACTATGTAACCCTGATCAAAAGTGGGACTGTTTTAAAAAAAGAAGAGCAGTTTGGAAGATATGTTTCTTTTTTTCCTCTGGGAGGAACGGTATCAGGACTTACTCTGAGGGGCTTTAAATATCCTCTAAAGATGCATGATCTGACTGTTGCAGACAGCGGGCTTACTGTCAGCAATGAGATACAGGAACCATGCGCAGAAGTTACCTTTGACTCAGGCATTCTTATGATGGTCATGTCGGCAGACTGAATGAGGAATGCTTGCACATTAAAAATGATTATGGTAGAATAATGTAGATTTGCAGAAAAATAAATGTTTTTATGAACGCATAGAGAAAGGATACAGCTATGAAACTGGGTATTGTTGGATTACCGAATGTTGGAAAAAGTACACTGTTTAATTCCCTGACAAAGGCAGGAGCAGAATCTGCCAATTATCCCTTTTGTACCATTGACCCCAATGTAGGTGTGGTTACGGTCCCGGATGAACGACTGAAGCTTCTGGGCGATTTTTATCATTCCAAAAAGGTTACACCTGCTGTAATTGAGTTTGTAGATATTGCAGGACTTGTAAAAGGAGCGTCTAAAGGAGAGGGACTTGGAAATCAGTTCCTTGCTAATATTCGTGAAGTGGATGCCATTGTGCATGTGGTAAGATGCTTTGAGGATTCCAATGTGGTTCATGTGGATGGGAGCATTGATCCTATGAGGGATATTGAGACCATCAATCTTGAACTTATTTTTTCCGATCTCGAAATCCTGGAGAGAAGAATTGCCAAGGTTACAAAAACTGCGCGGATGGATAAAGATGCTGCAAGGGAACTGGATTTCCTCGAAAAGATTAAAAATCATCTGGAAGATGGTAAAATGGCTATTACTCTGGAGCTTACAGATGAAGACGAGGAAGCCTGGATGGCAGGTTACAATCTCCTCACCTGGAAACCTGTTATTTATGCTGCCAATGTGGGAGAAAGTGATCTCTCAGACGATGGTGCTTCCAATCCTCATGTTCAGGCAGTACGTAAATTTGCTGCAGAGCAGAAAAGCGAGATATTTGTTATCTGTGCGGAAATTGAGGAAGAGATATCCGAGTTGGATGAGGATGAGAAAAAAATGTTTCTTGAGGATCTGGGGCTTAAGGAATCAGGCCTCGAGAAGCTTGTTAAGGCAAGCTACAGGCTCCTTGGCCTCATGAGTTTCCTTACTGCTGGAGAAGATGAGACAAGAGCCTGGACTATTAAGATTGGAACGAAAGCTCCTCAGGCAGCAGGAAAAATCCACACAGATTTTGAAAGAGGCTTTATTAAAGCAGAAGTTGTAAACTATCAGGATTTACTGGACTGTGGTTCTTATGCAGGAGCCAGAGAAAAGGGCCTTGTCCGGATGGAAGGCAAAGATTATGTAGTCCAGGATGGAGATGTAATTTTATTCCGTTTCAATGTATGATAGGGTGATGTAAAATATGGAAATGTCAGTGCGTTTCCCGAATCTTCATCTGGTATTAGGATATTTACCCAGATCATTTTGCATATTTGGAATGGAATTTACCCTTTATGGTGTTCTTATTGCTGTCGGGACGTTGCTGGGGACGGTTTTTGTACTCCTGGAGGCAAAGAGAAGCAGACAGGATCAGAATAAATATCTGTGTATCATATTGTTGTCCCTGATTTCCGCTGTATTCGGGTCCAGACTGTGCTATGTGTCCTTTTCCTGGAAAATGTACAGTTCAGCACCTATGGGAATTTTTCATATGAGAGACGGCGGCTACATGCTTTATGGAGGTTTGTTTGCAGGAATACTGGCAGTATGGATTTTCTGCCGTTTTGCCCATATGCCTTTCTGGCAGATTGCGGATACGGTCTGCCTTGGTATTTTGCTTGGACAGGCTGTGGGAAGATGGGGAAATTTCTTTAACAGAGAATCCTTCGGCGAATATACGGACAGTTTGTTTGCCATGCAGATTCCTGTTTCCATGGTCAGGTCAGCAGAAGTATCGGGAGCTATGAGAGATAATATGATGACCATTGAGGGAATATCTTATATCCAGGTACATCCTGTTTTTCTTTATGAAAGTATCTGGTGCCTGCTGCTGTTTATACTGCTTAGTTTACTCAGAAAAAAGAAGTTCCATGGAGAAATCTTTATGCTTTATCTATCAGGATATGGTCTGGGACGTTTTTTCTTTGAATGGCTCAGGACAGATAAA
>JAXEUE010000148.1:0-6942 GCA_034115005.1 Blautia sp. | reverse complement strand
CCTCTCTATTAATTCCGGCTTTCTCAAAGCAGAAACACCTTTTAATCCTCGGGCTTTTGCAAGATCTCTAAGAACTGCCAGTGATAACGATTCATACTTTTCTCTCATAATCTTTCCTCTGCCTTTTTATTCCTGATTTCTTTTCTGTTTTATTACTACTATATGATAGTGGGATCAACTGTCTGAAATGACATGACGATCAGATATTTATTTTATATTACCATATCTTACCACGTTCTGCAATGTATATTCATATTATATACGCCACATACATTGAATTGCAAGAAATTTCATACGACATATAAGAGTATAAATCGAAAGAAAGGACTTTCTTTTGCAACTGCAGAAGAAAGTCCTCCAACTGATTATATTTTATTTTATTTCCAGATCGGGCTGTACAATTTCTGTACTGTCATTATACGCTGATCCGTAATCTTCTCAAATGAGGATTTCACGAATGCATAGGTCTTTGGTCTGGAAGCTTTTAATGCAGCTGCATTCAAAACAAACTCTTTCGCAGATTCTGCAAAATATTCCTGGCTGTTCTGAGTTACATATGCCTTATTAAAAGCGGTATATAATGATTTCTCCTGATTATATACAGAAACGAAGTCACTGGACTTGTCAACATTGCCTGCTACAAAAGCTGCAAAATGACCTAATTCATGATAAATTGTGTCATCAGCTTTTTTCAGAGTGATCATTCTCTCACGTGCATTAAAATACCCGGAATAAGATACAGAGGGATCTATCTCTACACTGAATCCAAGAGTCTTAAATGCCTTCAGCACATCAGCATCTTCCTTCGGTGCAAGCCTGGAAATATCTGAAACAGATTTCCCGGTATCTGCACTGGCAGCTGCCTCAACACCCTGCTCCTGCTTTGCAACAGTAGTAGTGGTAACTTTTGTAGTAGTAACTGTAGTTACAAGTTTAACCTTAGATTTCTTCGTATACTTCTCTGTAACATCCTTCACCACTGTAGTACTTGTAGTAATCGTGGCATTAGCTGTAGAAGAAGTCTTCTTAGATGTCTGTGAAGTCGACGGAAGCTTCTTTGTGTATGATTTGGTGGCAGCCTTTTTCATTGTAACTTTTTTAGTTGATTTCGTCTGACTTGTTTTAGTCTTTACCTCAGGCTTGGAAGCCAGTGGAGTTTCTTCCTCCTCAATGGCTGTTTCCATCTCCGGATCCGTATAAACAGGCAATTCCGAAACCTGGCCACCCTGCTGCAATGTGGAAACACTTCCTACTACAAGGACAAGAGTAAGAGCAGAAATCACAGACACAACCTTATGACTTTTGAACAACTCTGAAATTTTTCTTTTCATTTCTCTTTTACACACCCCTTCTCAATAAAGGTATCAGGAATAATTCCGGAAATAACAAATTTTAAGCAAAATAAAAACCGTTTATATACATAAACGGTTACCACAATGCTAATCTATCTGATCTTATTCCCAAAATGTATCGCTTTTTTGGAGTTAATCGCGGCAACCGGCTGTCATAATTATTTTAAAATAATCTTAGACCCTTGGCTTTGCGTCCCTGCCTTTCAACAGGTTTGCCTTTTATTTACTTTTACTATAGCTCCCAGATCTTTGTTTGTCAATATATTTTTTACTAATTTCCATTGTTTTTCCAGCTATATCTGCTATACTTATCATATAAGATGATTGGATCAAACAATCGTTGCTGTTCATTTTTTTACAGTAATTACAATACATAAAGGAGCCACAGGATGCAGATCTTTATTGCAGTTCTTATCCTCTGCCTGTCTCTGTCCGGCTGCGGTTCTTCCGGAAATTCTTCCACAGAACCGCCTTCTTATTCTCCTCTTAAGGTTTTGATTCCGGAAAGTCCCGGGAAGAAGACAATCGGCTATTCTCCTCTGATTCTGGATATATCCAATATAGATCAGGGCTATCTTACTGCCCGGTCTGAAGCAGAGGATCAGAAAATGAACGTACAGCTGACTGCAGAAGATGGGGTGATATACTCTTATTTTATTAATCCCGGAGAAAATGCTGTAATTCCATTTACAAACGGTTCCGGGACTTATCAGGTCTGCTGCTATCAGCAGGTCAGCAACTCACAATATGCCGCACTTTTTGCAGATACTCTGGATGTGAAACTGGACAATGAATTTTTCCCTTTTCTCTACCCGAACCAGTATGTAAATTTTTCACCGGATTCTCAGGCAAGTAAGCTTGCACTGTCCATTGTGCCTGAAGACACCTCTGATATAAATGCTCTGCAGGCCCTCTACGATTATGTGGTGAAAAATGTAACTTATGATTACGATCTGGCAGAAAATGTAAATACAGGATATCTGCCTGATGTTGACAGGACACTTAAAACCGGAAAGGGAATCTGTTTCGACTATGCGTCTCTCATGACTGCTATGCTGAGGAGCCGGGATATTCCCTGTAAGCTTCAGATCGGTTACGCTGGCTCCGTTAAACATGCCTGGATAGACGTGTACATCCGTTCCAGAGGATGGGTGGACAAGGCAATCGAATTCAGCGGAGAATCCTGGTCGCGTCTGGATCCCACTTTTGATTCCAACAGTGAAGATAAAGAGACCATTCAGGAATACGTCAAAGACAGTGATAACTATACCGTACAATTTACGCGTTAGATCTTTAACCAGAAAGGAATCATATCATCAATGAAAAAAAGGCTGAATAATCAGGAGCTTTTTCACTTTTGTGAACAGTTTTCCATTCTTCTTCATTCAGGAATCTCATGTGAAGAAGGGCTTCATCTTCTGTACGAAGACAGTAAAGAACCGGAAAGCAGGAAGATCCTCCAACAATTGATCCAGGACTTTGAAGAAACCGGCTCTTTTTCTCTTTCTCTGGAAAAATCAGGGCTTTTCCCTGATTCCATGCTTTCTTTCATAAGCATCGGAGAAGAAACAGGATGTCTGGATGAAGTAATGACAAACCTGTCATACCATTATCAGCAGGAGATTGAAGTATCTGAAAACATAAAAAATGCAGTCACTTATCCACTTCTAATGCTCTGTATGATGACGGCGGTCATTGTTATCTTACTGGTAAAAGTCCTGCCTGTTTTTAAACAGGTTTTTAACCAGATGGGAATGGAAATGAATACTCTGTCAGAAGGGCTTTTAAATACCGGAGCAGCCATCAGCCGGTATTCTGTCATTTTGATCCTTATTCTTCTGATACTGGCTGCAGTATGTATTTTTCTCTGCTTTAACCGTAAGGGAAGAGCTTTTATGCATCAAGTATCCAATCACTTTCCTTATGTGAAAGAAATCTCCATTTCCCTGGATTATGCACGTCTAACTCAGGCAATGTATATGGGAATACACAGTGGGTTAGAACAGGATATTTCTATGGAGATGGCCCAGAAACTGCTTTCCCATCCTATTGTTAAGGAAAAAGCCGCCAAAGCGTATAAACTTCTGTCAGAAGGAGCTCTCCTGGAGGATGCCTTCTCCCAGTCCGGTCTGTTTCAGGGAATGGATGCCCGTCTCATCACAGTGGGGCTTCGGGCAGGCTCCTGTGATGAAGTAATGTTAAGACTTGCAGAACAGTATCGAGAGAATTCTCTTAAAATAACAGAAAACATCATTTCCATTATTGAACCTACCATTGTTATTGTCTTTTCACTTTTTGTTGGGCTGGTTCTTCTTGCAGTAATGATGCCTTTGCTTGGAATTCTTTCTGAAATCATGATTTGAGGTAACTAATATGGATCTGTTTGAACCAAGACGAGCAAAAATCAAAAAAATCTTTCTGTCTCTTCTGCCTTTCGTTTTTATTGTCTGTGTATGTCTTACATTTTATTTTGGAGTCAGCAGTACAGACAAAGATGTAACGGCAAAAGAACAGATAACTCTTGAGCAGGCACTACAGAAAGGGGCCATACGTACCTATGCACTTACAGGCAGATATCCTGAAAATCTGGATGAAATATTATCAGATTACCATATTTCCTATGATCCTGAGAAGTTTATAGTGGAATACGTCCCCAATGGTTCCAATCTTCTCCCATTTGTCAGTGTGCTGATTCTAAACCAGAGAAAGGAATAGACTCTATGAAACATACAGGCAATCACACCCATTCTGCAGATATCATATTCTCTGTAGTATTATTCAGCCTTTTTCTGATCTCTCTTCTTATGCTGGTGTTGTTCAGCGGCCAGGCTTACCGGACTTCTGTAAAGGGTTCGGAGCAGAATAATAACCTGTATACGGCATCAGACTATATTACTGCCAAATTTCATATGCACGATATGGGAAATGCCATTTACTCTGATACCATAAATGGCACACAGGCTCTCTGTATGAAAGACAGGATAGATAATAAAACATATATTACATATATTTATCTTCTGAACGGAAACCTTAAAGAACTTTTCACCCCACAGGATAATGTCCCCTCTCTGGAAATGGGAACAGACATTGCCTCTTTAAAGTCATTTACCATTGATGAAACAGCCGAAGGTCTATATAGAATTTCTTTTGAGGATCCGGATGAACACAGTTGCAGTCTTCTGCTCCATCCGGGAAGTCCCCGGATACGGTAGGGAGAAATATTATGCAGAAAATAAAAACTCATTCCAAAACAAGTCTTTTTCTTATGGAAATGATTTTCTCAATCCTGATCCTTGCACTGGCCTGCACTGCCTGTATTCAGGTACTTGCAGCTGCAGGAAAAGAAAGGCAGAAAGCCCGGGAATATAACCATATCCAGGAACTTACCATTTGTGCGGGAGAAGCCCTGGAATGTTGGAATGGAAATCCAGATTCTTTTCCCTCTCTTTCCTCTGGAGAAAACCTTACAAATAGACAGATTCTGTATTTTTTCGACAGTAAATGGAATTCCTGCCAGGAAACAGACAAATATTACACTATGAGTATACTGCCGGAAGTTTCACAGAATGAAAAAACTGTCAAAATTAACTTCTCTGATATTTCAGGAAAAAGCTTATACAGTCAGACACTGAAGTTTCCTTTCTCCAAAAAGGAGGCCGTTTCATGAAGCAAAGACACAACCGTCTTATTATAATAGGAATTCCGTCTATTTTTTTGATTTTCTGTATTCTTTGCCTGGTAATCCTGTCCCTTCTCACATTAGGAACATCCAGACAGGACCTTAAGGCCGCAGAGCGTTCTCTGGAACAGACAACTGCCTACTATGATGCATGCAGCCAGGCCACAGAACTTTACAACAGTGCAGCAGATTATATACAGAAAGTAATAAAGACATCAGGCTCTCGCAATGAATATTCCGGACAAATAGAATCTTTTACCCGGACACATAGTGATTTTCAGTGGAACAGTGAAGAAGAGATTCTTTCATTTACAGTTCCAATATCTGACAGTCAGGCTCTTCTTGTTGATATGGATGCCGGCTGGGCAGACACCATCTCCATACCCACAATTCTTAACTGGAACACTATCAGTACAGGAACATGGGTACCGGATACCAGACAAAGGGTTTATAAAGGAGAAAACAAATGAGCGAACAGAATATACCAGAATATCTATTATATGCAACCCAAAATCATGCCTCAGATATTTTTATCATAGCAGGTCATTCTCTTTGTTTTAAAATTGATGGGAAACTTTCAAATTATAAAGAACGTCTGATGCCTGATGATACAGAAAGAATCATTCGTCAGATTTACTCTATGGCAGACAACCGGAATCTGGAAATACTTCTTCAGAAGGGAGACGATGACTTTTCCTTTTCTATTCCCGGTCTGTCAAGATTCCGTGTCAATACATACAGACAGCGTGGTTCTCTTGCAGCAGTAATCCGTGTCATTGCCTTTGAACTTCCTGATCCTGATGCTTTAAATATCCCGGAGAACGTTATGTCTGTATCTGACTTCACCAAAGGAATGGTACTTGTCACCGGACCTGCTGGAAGCGGTAAATCCACCACCCTTGCCTGTATTGTGGATCGAATCAATCATTCCCGCGAAGGTCACATCATTACTCTGGAAGATCCTCTGGAATATCTTCACAGGCATGATAAGTGTATTGTCAGCCAGCGCGAGATCTGTACAGATACAGAAAGCTACCTGGTCTCTCTGCGGGCAACTCTCCGTCAGAGTCCTGATGTGATCCTTCTTGGAGAAATGAGAGACTATGAGACTATTCAGACAGCTATGACAGCAGCAGAAACAGGCCACCTGATTCTGTCCAGTCTGCATACAACAGGAGCAGCCAACACCATCGGACGTATTGTAGATGTATTTGACCCGGAACAGCAGCGCCAGATCTCTATTCAGCTTTCCATGGTTCTTCAGGCTGTAATCTCCCAGCAGCTTGTACCGGATGTAAACGGACATAGCATTCCAGTCTTTGAAGTTATGCGCCTGAACCCTGCTATAAGGAATATGATCCGTGACAACAAAGTACATCAGATTGACGGTGTGATAGCTTCCTCCACCCAGGAACATATGATTTCCATGGATCAGAGCCTTCTTGACCTTTATAAAAAGAAAAAAATTACAAAAGAAACTGCATTGAAATATTCTTCCAATGCAGAAATGTTAAAACGGAAATTATTATAAATTCAGTGTACCAGACTTCCTACAAACACATAGGATACAACGTACATTATCACCGTGGCAATACAAATCCCTGTCAGGATGGCCAGTGACGATTTTTTGATATCAATGTCAAGAAGTGAAGCAATAAGAGCTCCGGTCCATGCTCCTGTTCCGGGAAGAGGGATACCTACAAACAGAACAAGACCCCAGAACTCATATTTCTTTACCTTATCACTTTTTTTCATAGCCCGGTTTTCCAGCTTAATGATAAGCCCTCTGAAAAGCCGGGTCTTTTTCAGAAGTTTAAATATCTGTTTGATAAACAAAAGAATAAACGGGATGGGAATAATGTTTCCTATGACACAGATAGGAATTGCTGTAGCTTCCGGGATTTTCAAAAG
>JAXEUE010000147.1:0-3496 GCA_034115005.1 Blautia sp. | reverse complement strand
TTCAAATGATCTCAGTAAGAAAATGCACGTTACAGCTTCCCAGATTCGTCAGGATTTAAATAATTTCGGTGGATTTGGTCAGCAGGGATATGGTTACAATGTAAGATATTTATATACGGAAATAGGGAAAATCCTGGGACTGGATACAGTGCATCCTATGATCATCCTGGGCGCAGGTAATCTTGGACAGGCGCTGGCCAATTATGTGGATTTTGAGAAACGCGGATTTAAACTGGTAGGTATTTTTGACGTCAATCCTGTTCTGGAGGGAATTGCAGTGCGGGGTATCGAGATCCAGATGATCAGTGAACTTCCCCTGTTTCTGAAAGAAAATGAAGTGGAAATTGCGATTCTGACTCTTCCCAAGAATAAAGCAAAAGAAATGGCAAGAGTTCTGATTGATAATGGAATAAAGGCAATCTGGAATTTTGCCCATATTGATCTGGATGCTCCTGAAGATGTTATGGTTGAGAACGTGCATCTTTCAGAGAGCCTGATGACTCTGTCCTATAACCTGAGTGAATACAGGAAAGAGCATGGAGGACAGCACTAACAGGCAGGCTGTGATCTTGACGGTCACAGCTTTTTATCTTGCAGGAAAAGAGAGGTGAGCAGATGAAAGAAGTGGTAACAGGCGCTCAGATGAAGAAACTGGATGAACACACTATTGAGAAGATAGGAATTCCTTCTTCCGTCCTGATGGAACGGGCTGCTTTAAAAGTAGTAGAGGAAATGAAAAAACACCTGAAAGATAAAAAAGCAGAAAAAATACTTGTCGTTTGCGGCAATGGAAACAATGGAGGAGATGGTCTTGCCATTGCCAGACTTTTACATCTGGAAGGCTTCAAGGCCTGTTTTTTCCTGGCGGGCACAGAAGAGAAAATGACCGCACAGGCCAGACAGCAGCTTCTTATTGCCCGAAACTGTGAAACAGAGGAAGTGCATAACTTATATTTCACTGAATATACTACTATAGTAGATGCAATTTTCGGTGTAGGTCTTGCCCGTCCTGTTGAAGGAAGGTACGGACAGGTTATCAGTGAAATGAATGCTGCATCTGCATTTAAGGTAGCCGTAGATATTCCTTCGGGAGTAAATGCGGATACAGGACTTGAGATGGGAACCGCATTCAGGGCAGATCTTACGGTTACATTTGCATTCCGAAAAAGAGGGCTGTGCTTTTACCCGGGAAGAATGTATGGCGGTGAGATCATAACCGCTGATATTGGAATCTACCAGGATCCTTTAAACAGGTCTTTTACACATCACCTTGAAAAGAAAGATCTTTCGCTTCTGCCTGACAGAATTCCTTACGGAAATAAAGGTACCTTCGGAAAAGTACTTCTGGTGGCCGGTTCTCCTGGAATGTGCGGTGCGGCTTTTCTGAGTGCCCAGGCTGCTCTGAAATGTTCAGCAGGAATGGTTAAAATACAGACAGTGGAAGAAAACCGTATTCCTCTCCAGACACTTTTGCCGGAAGCTATGGTATGCTGTGATTTTGATGAGGCATCCAATGAAAATATATTGAACTGGTGTGATGTGCTGGTGATCGGACCGGGCCTTGGAGTTTCCGGCCAGAGCAGAGAACGCGCCCAGTGGTTTCTTAAGGCAGCCTCTGAATCCGGGAAACCGGTGATCCTTGATGCGGATGGCCTGAATCTTCTTTCTGTACACAGGGAATGGAAGGAATTTGTGGGAAAAAATGTGATCGTTACTCCACATATCGGGGAAATGAGCCGTCTTTGCGGTATAAGCATTGGAGAGATTCAGAAGGACCTTATAAAGACGGCATCTGATTATGCCAAAGAAACACAGTGTGTCTGCGTGCTGAAAGATGCGTGTACAGTAACTGCCGGTTCTGATGGAGAGGTTTTTCTGAACCTGTCCGGAAACGAAGGAATGGCTACTGCGGGAAGCGGAGATGTTTTAAGCGGTGTACTTTCCGGAATCTTATGTATGTATTTGTGGGCGGGGGAGGATGCGACTCTGGCAGAGAAGGCTGCACTTGGAGTTTATATCCATGGTCTTGCCGGGGACACCGCAGCAGATCACCTTGGTTCAAGGGGTATGACGGCAAGGGATATCAACCGGTATTTGCCGGAAATATTAAAAAGCAGAGGATGAATATTATGGAAAAAAACAACAGAGTAAAAGCAGTGATTTCCCTGGATGCAGTAGAGAACAATTTCCGGGAAATGAGAAAGAATATTTCAGAAGATACAAAGATGATTGCAGTGATCAAGGCGGATGCCTATGGACACGGTGCCATTCCTGTTGCCCATCTGGTAGAAAATTATGACTATATCTGGGGATTTGCCACAGCAACTGCCGAGGAGGCAATCAGCCTTAGAAAGGCTGGAATCAAAAAACCGATTTTGATTCTTGGCATTGTGTTTGAGGAATACTATCCGGAGATGGTTCAGTATGATATCCGGCCTGCAGTATGCCAGAGGAAGGCTGCAGAAAAGCTTTCCCAGGAGGCAGTTTCTCAGGGAAAAACAGTACATATCCATATTGCACTGGATACGGGAATGACAAGAATTGGATTTGCGGATACTCTGGAAAGTGTGGAGGAGATCAGGAAAATCTCTCTTCTTCCTAACCTTCAGATTGAAGGAATGTTTACTCACTTTGCAAGGGCGGATGAATATGACAGAAGTCCGGCTATGGTACAGCTTGACCGTTATCTGGAATTTGCAGACCTTCTGGAAAAAGCCGGTGTGGAAATTCCTGTGAAACATTGTTCCAACAGTGCAGGAATCATCCGGATCCCTGAGGCAAATCTAAACATAGTCAGAGCTGGAATTACTATATACGGAATTTATCCTTCTTCAGAGGTGGAACGGGATATTGTTAAGCTTACACCTGTTATGGAACTGAAGAGCCACATAACTTACATAAAAGATGTGGAGCCAGGAACAGCCATCAGCTATGGCGGAACCTTTGTGGCACCTTCAAGACTTCGTGTGGCAACCATTCCGGTAGGCTATGCAGATGGATACCCCAGACAGCTTTCCGGAAAAGGATGGGTCTTGATCCACGGAAAGAAAGCTCCCATCCTTGGAAGAGTATGTATGGATCAGTTCATGGTGGATGTAACCAATATAGATAATGTTAAAGAAGGAGATGAAGTTACTCTTCTTGGAAGAGACGGACAGGAGTTTATCAGTATTGAAGAAATCGGAGATCTCTGTGGACGCTTTTCCTACGAATTTGCCTGCGATATCAGTCCAAGAGTACCCAGAGTATATATAAAAGACGGCAAAGAGACGAAAGCATACCTTTAATGCTTTCATACAGGATAAACTGATTTTATAAACCACGCATGTATACACAAGAAAAAGATGGAAATACTTATCTTAAAACAAGGCAAAAAGCCTTAAAAGAATCGGAGTGTGAATTGTGTGGTAATTAAAAGAGGGGATATCTTTTATGCGGATCTTCGTCCTGTGGTGGGAAGTGAACAGGGCGGTATCCGACCGGTACTTATTATTCA
>JAXEUE010000146.1:0-9718 GCA_034115005.1 Blautia sp. | reverse complement strand
AGAAGTAAGACAGGGTGGTTCCTGGTATGAAGAGGATTATGACTTCTTCTCATTGCCTTTATTTGTAAGGGAGAATACGCTTCTTGCCATTGGGGCAGATGAAACCACGGCAGACTATGATTTTGAGAAGGATGTACAGATTCAGGTTTATGAGCTTGCAGATGGTAAAGAAGCTGTCTGCCAGGTTCCAACAAGGAAAGGTGAAACTGCAGTTACAGTAAAAGCCTTTCGGGATGGAGAAAAGATAATTCTGGAAAGTTCTGTGGAAAATCAGGGTATGACTTATCTTCTGAGAAACATTCACGAAGTAAGGGAAACAACAGGAGGAAGTATAAAGAAAGACACAGAATATGGTCTTGTCATTGCTCCTGACGGACTTAAGACAGAGATCATTTTATAATTTTTTAATTCTTTTTACAGGAAATAGGACTGGACAAATTCATTGTCCGGTCCTATAATAATACCTGTCAGAATTCTTCTGACATTGATCCCGCCGTTCGGCGGAGATTTTTCCACTTTTTTATTTATCTGCGAAGCACGAAAGAGAAAATACGGCATTTTGCTGCACCATTGTGCTGTGTAAAGAAATACACAGATGAAGTGAGGTGATGCGGTACTTGTTTTGCTACCTTTTTCCTGTTTTGATTGCCGGAACAGCTATGATCATGGATTTTCGCAACGCAAAGATCGATAATGGCTGGATCCTGTTTTCTCTGGCAGTTGGATTTACTGTCGGATTTCTGGAAAAGGGCTTTGCCGGAATCCGGTTTTTTCTGACCGGAAGTGCAGTTCCTTTATTTCTTATCATCCTGTTTCTTTTCGGGATGCTTGGCGCAGGAGACATAAAATTATTCTGCGCACTGGGAGGTGTTATGGGCACCGGGGCAGTTCTGAAATGTATTCTTGCATCTTTTATTCTTGGAGCATTCATTTCAGTAATTCTTTTAATGATCCATCGCAATTTCTGCGAAAGAATCCTTTATTTTATCCGGTATGTTGATTATGTGGTAAAAACCGGGAAAATCACTTCATACCGAAGGAAAGATATATCTTCTCCGGAGAACTTTCACTTTACAGTTCCAATTTTTATAAGTGTTGTGCTTTATGCAGGAGGTATGTTTTGAAGAAAAATATTTTCGCAGTCTGTGATCTGGAGGTAGAGTATGCCCTGAACTTTATGGATTATCTGAATCAGAAAAAGAATATCCCTTTTGAGATACAGGCATTTACTACAGTAGAGAGTCTGATTGCCTTTGGGAAAAAAACACATATAGAGTTGCTGTTAATTTCCGGAAGGGCCATGTGCCGTAAAGTCCGGGAAATGGATATTGGACAGATCATCATACTTTCGGAAGGAGTTCATCCGCCGGAGCTGGATCAGTATCCCAGTGTATATAAGTACCAGTCTTCTTCTGATGTGATCCGTGAAGTAATGGAATGCTACGGAGCTGAGAAAAAAACCGCTCCTTCTCAGTTTACCGTTTTGAAAAAGAACACAGAAATACTGGGAGTATATTCTCCTTTGGGACGATGCCTGAAGACATCCTTTGCACTTACTCTTGGACAGCTTCTGGCAAAAGAAAAAGCAGTTCTTTACATGAATCTTGAGGAATATTCCGGATTTGAGGAATTAATGGGAAAAGGTTACGCACATAATCTCAGTGATCTTTTGTATTATGTGCGTCAGGAAAATCAGAATCTTGTTCACAAAATGAACGGAATCATTCAGACAGTCAATAATCTGGATTACATTCCTCCTGTGCAGATGCCTGCAGATATCAGGGGGACAGCCTGGCAGGACTGGGAGAAACTTTTCCGGATGATTACCCGGGACAGCTCCTATGAGGTGATCATACTTGATATTGGAAGTGGAATTGATGAAAATTTTCAGCTTCTTGACCTGTGTAAGAGGATTTATATGCCTGTCTTAACGGATGCCATTTCAATGTGCAAGATTGCCCAGTTTGAGAACCTTATACGGATCTGGGATCTTCCCCAGATACTTGAAAAAACGGTTAAACTTAGCCTCCCGTTTCACATAAGTACAAAACAGCCTTCGCCTGAATATGTGGAGCAGCTGCTGTGGAGTGAACTGGGAGACTTTACCCGGGAACTGATAAGAAAGGAAAGAGAATGAACAGAGAATTATTTCGCAGGCTTCGTCAGATGCTGATGGAACAGTTGGATCTGTCAAGAGAGCTTTCAGACAAAGAAATTCTGGATTCCATTGATGAACTGATCCTGAATCAGATCAGTGATTCACATCTTGGGCTGAAAGAAAAAGTACAGCTGAGGCAGGAATTATTTTATTCCGTGCGTAAACTGGATGTGCTGCAGGAATTGATCGAGGATGAAACAGTGACTGAGATCATGGTGAACGGACCAGATGCAATTTTTGTCGAAAGGGATGGGAAACTGACCAGATGGCATAAAAGCTTCACTTCCAGGGAGAAGCTGGAGGATGTGATCCAGCAGATCGTGGGCAAATGTAACAGAGTGGTAAATGAATCTATGCCTATTGTAGATGCAAGACTGGAAAACGGAGCCAGGGTAAATGCAGTCATTTATCCTGTGGCTTTAAATGGACCTATCCTTACTATCCGCCGTTTTCCTGAGCATCCCATTACTATGGAGAAGCTGATATCTCTGGGAAGCATTACCAGAGAATGTGCTGTTTTTCTTCAGAAGCTGGTTCATGCCAGATACTCCATGATCATAGGCGGTGGAACAGGAAGCGGAAAAACAACATTTCTTGCTGCATTGGCACATTATATTCCTAAGGATGAGAGACTGATCACTATTGAAGACAATGCGGAACTGCGTATTCAGGGAATAGACAATCTGGTCCGGCTGGAAGCCAAGATGGCAAATGTGGCAGGAGGAATGTCTGTTTCCATACGGGATCTTATCCGCTCTGCACTTCGCATGAGACCGGACAGGATAATTATAGGAGAAGTAAGGGGTGGTGAGGCAATGGACATGCTTCAGGCGCTTAATACGGGGCATGAGGGATCTTTGAGTACGGCTCACGCAAACAGCAGCAAGGATATGCTTTCCCGTCTGGAAACTATGACGCTTATGGGTGTAGATCTTCCCCTTGAGGCAATCAGAAGACAGATTGCCTCTGGGGTAGATATCCTTGTTCACCTGGGAAGAATGAGGGACAAAACAAGGAAAGTTCTGGAAATAACAGAAGTATGCGGCTTTAAGGATGGGGAAATCCAGATCAGGCCGTTATATCAATGGCAGGAAGAAAAGGGCCTGGTGCAGACGGCATCTCTACTTCATGTGGAAAAACTGAAAAGGGCAGGGATACAATTATGATTGAAAAAGAACAGTTGCATACAAAAACTGATTATGAACATTATCATTTTTCAGCATTGGAATTTGTGAAATATCTCGGGCAGGCTCTGGCACTTTGTATTATAGTGGATTATCTGTTTTATAAAAATATATGGGTGATTTTGTTTATGATTCCTGTTCCCATATTTTATTTACGATGGTGCAGAAATCGTCTGATACGTGAACGAAAGAAAGCTTTAAATTATCAATTTAAAGATGCGCTTACCTCATTAAGCGTTGCCGTTGGAGCAGGATATTCCGTGGAAAGTGCTGTGAAATCCTGTGTAAGGGATCTGGAACGTCTGTATGCAAAAGGGGCGGACATTCTGGAAGAATTCAGATACATCGAAAATCAGCAGCATTTAAGTGTTCCCCTGGAGGAACTGTTTCTGGATTTGGGGGAACGAAGCCATGTTGAGGATATTGAGAATTTTGCATCTGTTTTTTGTACAGCCAAACGAACCGGAGGTGATATGAACAAAGTGATTCAGAAGGTTGCCCGAATGCTGGGAGACAAGATTGATGTAAAAAAAGAAATAGAAGCCACGCTTGCCGCAAAGAAATCGGAACAGATGATTATGAGTCTGATGCCCATAGGAATTATTTTATATCTTCAGTTAACATCTCCTGATTTTTTAAGCATTCTTTATGGAAATCCTTTTGGAACCGTGGCAATGACTGTGTGTCTGGGAATTTATATGACAGCATACTGGCTTGGGAGAAAAATTGTGGATATTGAGGTGTAGCTTAAGAAAATGTGGATACATATTGCTGTTTTTGTGATCATTCTGGCAGTTCTCACAGGCTGGAAAAAAGGTTGGATACCATCAGAAGGAATTGGTGGAAAAGAAGGGATACGGCTGTTTGCAGCTGTAGCAATAGCCGGAAATCTGCTGGGTATGGTTGTTACAGTAAACAATGGTAGTGGACAGATTTATTCGGAGGGCTGTCGCCTGAAAAAGGAGGATACAGGATCATATGAGGAAAAGTTCAAAGTATCTGTGGATGGAAAGAAAGCAGGCTCCATGTATATTCAGGTTCCGGAAAAAGAACTGGAAGAGCAGGAAGAACAGGAACCGGTTCAGGAGCTGACCCAGGAAGAACAGAGAAAGAAAGATTTGTCCGACGAGATTGCCAGATATAATGAAGAAAAAAACGATCCGGATTATTACTATCTGCCTTCCAGATGGAAAGACAGACAGTTAGTGTGGGAAAAACCGGCAGATACATCTGGTATGCTGCTTACCGGCCTTTTCCTTACAGCTTCTCTGGCTGTTCTTGTTATGAAAGGTAGAGAAGGTCAGAAAAAAATTCAGAAGAGATATGAAGAGCTTCTGATGGATTATCCCGGACTTATTATGAAGTTTACCCTTCTGGTTCAGGCAGGAATGACAGTGAGAAAAGCGTTTCAGAAGATAGCGCTTGATTACAGCCGTAAAAGAAAAAAGGAAAAAAGATCTGCCTATGAAGAAATTTGCACGGCATGCTATGAGATGGACAGTGGTGTTTCAGAGATAGAAGCTTACAGAAGGTTTGGAGAACGCTGTGGTCAGGTGAAATATAAAACTTTTTCCACTCTGCTGATTCAGAATCTTCAGAAGGGCAGCAGGCAGATGTCGGATATGCTGGAGAGAGAATCTATGGAAGCATGGGAGGAAAGAAAGAGAAAAGCCCGTGTTTTAGGTGAAACAGCAGCTACCAGGCTTTTATTTCCAATGATCATGATGCTTATTGTAGTGATGGCAATTGTTATGATTCCGGCATTTATGTCCTTTTATGGCGGTATGTAAGAAATGGAGGAAAAAATGGATAAAATGAAAAATATAGTACAGAACTTTCTGAGAGAAGAAGACGCCGTAGGTGTGGTAGAGATTATTCTCATTCTTGTTGTTCTTATTGGTCTGGTCATTATCTTTAAAGAACAGCTTACAGACCTTGTCAAGAATATTCTTTCCAAGATTACAAAACAAAGTAATTCTATCTGATATTTGTAAAAGGAAGGGGGTGTATTCTTTTATGAAAAAGCAGGGCAGCATTACTGTCTTTCTGACTCTTATGTTAAGTCTGCTGCTTTCTCTTGTTTGTACCAGTATAGAGTCAGCGAGGATGGCAGCAGCCAGAACACAGATCTTAAATAGTATGGATATTGGACTCTATTCATTATTTGGCCAGTATGATAAAAAACTGCTGGAGGATTATGAACTGTTTGCCATAGATGGATCTTATGGAAAAAGGCAGCTTGACTTAGCGTCTGTTTATGACAATATGAAAAGCTATATGGTACCGATACTGAAGCAGAACAGTCAGAATCTTACATTAAAGCAGGGAGGTTTTACAGGATATCGTCTTATGACAGATGATAACGGAGAGCCTTTTTTTGAGCAGATTGTACAGTATATGAAAAACTCCCTGGGAAGCAGAGGAATACAGCTCCTTCTTGATAAAATGTCAGAACGAAAGGCAAAAACGGAGGAAGCTGACAGAAATGCAGATCAGGCCCAATCCGGACATGCCATTGCACAATATGATTCTGAAATGAATAATGCAGCACAGAGAAGCCGTCAGGCTGAGGAAGAAGCGAAAAAGAAACAGGAACAGAGTGGAAATAATGATTTTTCTTCTGGCGAACAGCTTCCTGCTGCACCTGTCAAACCGGTGGAAAACCCTATTACCGTCATAAAAAAGATAATGAAAATGGGTATACTGGAACTGGTTCTTCCTTATGGAAAAGAAATATCTTCAGTTGAAATTGATGAATCAGATGTTGTTTCCACCAGAAATCTTCAGCAGGGAATGAAAATGCCGGATGGTCTTCAGACGGACAACAGCTATACATCGGAAATTCTTTTTCAACAATATATTATGGATCATCTGGGAAGCTATGCAAACCCCGCCCGGCATAGTCTGGCCTATCAGGCAGAATATATTTATGGCGGCAAGGATAACGATGTGGACAATTTAAAAACAGTAGCCTCCAGGCTGCTTCTTATCCGGGAAGGTGTTAATCTTGCATGTCTGATGGCAGACGGCGTTAAAAGAGCACAGGCACAGTCGCTGGCATTGGCTATTGCTTCAGGATTTCTGATTCCGCCTGCGTCGGTTGTGATTGAAAGTGCACTTCTATTATGCTGGTCCTTTGCAGAAAGTGTTCTGGATGTACGTGAACTGTTTGACGGGGGCAGGATTCCTCTTGTGAAAACTTCAGAGACCTGGCAGATTTCTCTGGAAAATCTCCCTCTTCTTCTGGATGGACTGGATTCTATGAGAAAAAATGATGAGAGTGGATTATCATATGAAGATTATCTTCAGATTCTTCTTCTGACCAGATCGAAAAGAGATAAAGTAATGCGGACTATGGATATGGTGGAATCTGTGATCAGAAAGGAAGGCGGGAAAACCCTGTTCAGGATGGATTCATGTGTTGTGGCTGTGGAAGCTTTTATGGATGTAAAAGCTAATAAAAGAAAAGTTTTTAATGTAACCAGACAGTATTGCTATAAATAACTGCAAAAGGGGTGTATAAAGATGCTTCTGCAGGAAGTTGGGAAAAGAAAAAGCAGAAAATGCAGATATGTAAATATAAAAAAAGAATATGAAAAAAACCTGGAAAGGAGGAAACGCTCTCTAAAGCTGTATCGCACATTTTCTATTTATAAAGAAGGAAAAGTGCTTCCTGCAAAGGCATCTTTGTATGCCTCTTTTATAAAAAGGGCAAGTCTGGCAGTAGAAACAGCACTTGTACTGCCTTTGTTTTTTATGGGAATAGTAACCATGATCTCCTTTATGGATATATACAAAATTCAGACAGAGCATTTAACACAACTGTGTGAAAAGGCAAAGCAGACCGGAATGTATGCCTATTCAGGGGGAAACATTGTTTCAGGAGATATCACTCTTCCAGATATTTATTCCTATAAACCAATTGGAGGACTGATCCCTCTGCCCCATGTGGTTATGACTAATCGAATTAAAATACATCCGTGGACAGGAGTAGATCAACAGGATAATTTTGATGCAGGCGATTCTGAAAATATGGAAAAAATGGTATACGTAACTGAAACAGGAAGTGTATACCATAAAGATCCAGGCTGCAGTTATCTTAATGTTTCGCTGAATCAGGTTTCCGGTGCTCTTGTAAAAAATATGAAAAATCAGTATGGAGAGCATTATTCTGCCTGTGAGACTTGCAGCAGAGGACAGGATCCTGCAGGTGTTGTATATATAACAGGACAGGGAAACCGTTATCATAATCTGGAAAGCTGCAGCGGCCTTAAGCGTACAGTAAGGCTTGTAAAAGAATCAGAGGCAGAAGACCTGAAACCCTGCAGCAGATGTGGATAGGAGGAGCGAAATGAAAGAAGCATGTGTACTTATTTTTCTTGGAATCAATTCCTGGCTTGATATCAGAAAAAGACAGATTTCTATTATTTTAACTGCCATTTTTGCATTGGCGGCTTTTCTGACCGCATTGATTTATCACAGGATTTCCTGGGAGTTTTTTATCCCTGCAGGAATCGGCTGCTTTTTTATTGGAATCAGTATCCTTTCAAAGGGAGCTTTAGGAATGGGGGATGGTCTGATCCTGACTGCGCTTGGCATGGCAATGCAATGGTCAGATTTTATTTTTATGCTTTTCATTGCTTTATCAGCCTGTGCTCTCTGGTCCGGAATCCTTTTGTGTTTTTTTAAAAAGAAGAGAAACACGCAGATTCCTTTTGTACCTTTTTTAATGATCGGTTATCTGGGAGGAATGATTTTGTGAAAATAAGAAAAGGAAGTATGACGGTGGAGGCAGCCTGCCTAATGCCTCTGATTCTGTTGGTTCTTATGGGCGTACTTTATCTGAGTTTTTTTGTTCATAACAGAGCCTGGCTTACGTCTGCGGCTTATGAGGCGGCAGTCAGTGGAGGCATGGAAGGAATAAAAACAGAGGGAAAGGTATATGAAACAGCAAAAATGAAAAGTGAAGAACTTGGAAATATCGGATTTTTTGGCGCAGAGAATCTTACCTCTCAAACCAATGCGGGAGATCAGGTGCAAGTTACATATGATCTGGATACAATATCCGGTTTCGGAGGACTATCCTGGCATCTTCATACAGAAGGCAAATCAAAAATTGTTGATCCGGTGAAATACATCCGTAAGTTTCGTCAGGCAGCTTCTATTCTGAAAGGAGGGGAGAACTGAAATGAAAGCAGAATATAAGAGGGATATGAATCATAATTATCTCGTACTTTATGGAGAGGAGATCAATACAGATTCTTACCAGGTTAGAATGTTGGTGGGAAATGTAATTCCGTCCTTACTGAAGTGCAGAATCCAGAGTATGGATGGAAAGTATATGATTTATTATGATATCACTTCCAGACAGTCTTTAAAAACACTTTATGAAGACAGAAAGCTTAAAATCGAGGACCTTCATCTGATTTTCGGCGGATTTGTACGCGTAATGGAAGATTCAGCAGAGTATCTTATGAATCCCAGCCAGCTGGTAATGAATCCTGAGTATATATTTATTGAACTGGAAAAGCAGCAGGTCTATTTTTGTTTTCTGCCAGGATATGAAAAAGATATTAAAGTGCAGTTTCAGGATCTGACAGAATATATACTTCCCAAGATAGACCATGAAGATGCAAAGGCAGTTACGCTTGGGTATGGAATATACAGGAGAACTATGGAAAATGGTTTCCACCTGGAACATATAAAAGAAGAATTATATAAAACGAAAAATGACAATGCTGAAAAAATATCGGAAATACCGCAAAATCCTTTGCCCGACAGGATAGAAGAACCCATAGATCAACCTGAATCTGAGGAAATCAGCAGTGATTTTTACAGAGACACAAAAAAAGAGCAGGAAAAGAAAAAAAGACCTGTTCATAAAATATTCATATGCCTTTTGTGCGTATTGGCAGCGGCCGGTTTCATGGCCTTAAGTTTTATGGGATTTCTACCTCATATTGGTCTGGAAGTAATTCTTGGAATTATTCTTGCGGGAATGGGTATAGGTATGTTGACTTACCTTGTGGTAAAAAGAACTAAGGAGAAAAAAAGCCAGGAGAAAGTGGTAGAGGCAGTATTAAATAAAAGAAGAGAGGATTTGAACAGAGAATTTAACAGGGAATTTAACAGGGAAGAAATGAACTTTCGGGAAGATAATGCATCCGTGGCAGAAAATATACAACCGGAAGATTTTGGAGAGACAGTTGTTTTGTCCTGTGGCGAAGTTTCAGGACCGGCAAGTTTTGTAAGTCGTGAGCCGGGAGAACTGGCTACAATTTATTTAAAGGACGATCTGACAGTAATAGGAAAGCTTGAAAATGCCTGTGATGCAGTAATTAACCTGCCTACAGTAAGCAGGATTCATGCAAAAGTA
>JAXEUE010000145.1:0-4050 GCA_034115005.1 Blautia sp. | reverse complement strand
GAATCACGGCAAGCCTGTCGAAATCCTGAAGCTGAGTTCCGGTGATCACCAGCGTAGAGGGATTAAGATAAACCGTATCATACCATTCTCCATTAAGTTTTACCTGACTGGAAGGGGTGAATTCCGTTCCTTTAATATAATAGGTGAAGTCAGACGAGGAAACCATCTGGATGGAATCCAGAGTGACATCATTAATGCCCATTCTCATCTTTGTTCTCAGGAATGGACTTTCCCCTCCGTAGGCATATCTCTCACCATAAAGGAGATCATACTGAAGAGTTTCCAGATCAACCTGATAATTTCTGGTGTTTCTTCTGGCCTGGTGATAACGGAAAATCGTTCCTTCGTGTATGCCAACCCGGTCCATAACCTCCGCTGCCATCTGATAAGCAGCAATATTCTCGTCCTTTTTCTCAAGCCCGAAATTATCCCAGATCACATATTCCGTCTGGAAAAGATATTTATTCTTCATCTCTTCCACAGTAAGTCCCATAGTTGGAAGATGATCTCCATACATAACAAGAACAACATCCTCCGGATAATCAGAAAGTTTATTCACCAGATCCTTCACAAAATTGTCCATCTCGTGTATTTCATTTACATAGTATTCCCACTTGTTGTTTTCCTCTTCTGAAGGAGCACCGGTAACCAGAATCTGTGGATCTTCCAGAAGTTCCTCGTCAGGATAGGCACCATGGCCCTGAACAGAGATGGTATAAACATAATCCGGTCCTTCTGTGGAATCCATGCATTTCAGGATCTCATCAGTAAGAACACTGTCTTTAACCCATCCCAGTGGATTTTTTTCATTTTCCCTGGCCATATATTCTTCAGAAGTAAAAGTATCAAAACCAAGATTAGGAAATATGGTACGTCTGCCGTAGAAATTGGCTTCATTATTGTGTACCGCATGCGTTGAATAGCCCAGATCCTTCAAAATATATGGAGCACTTTCACAGGTTGTCTCCTTAAGGATACTTTTATAGGGATATTCTCCGGGTCCAAAATAGTGCATACTCATTCCGGTAATCGTTTCAAACTCTGTATTTGCAGTACCCGCTCCCACAGACGGCACCTTATAATATCCGGAAGAGTATTCCTTCATCAGTTTGCGGAATGTAGGAATGGGGTCTTGGGAAATATCAAGATAATTTACCAGTGTAGGATCAAAAAAGGATTCCAGCTGGAGAAAAAGGATATTGGGATGTTCTCCTTCCTTTGTCTGTGGAAGATTTTTTTCCGTGTTTTCAATCCTTGAGATTTCTCTTTCGGAATAATCCCTAGGACAGCTTATTCCTGTATTAAATATTGTAGTAGCAAGACAGTAAGGATATCCATAATCCTCATACGCAAAAGCAATATTTCCAAAATAATTGGACAGAACTCTTTTTTCCAGAGCAATCTGAGTGGTTCCTGCAAACAAAAGGGCAGCTACGATGATCAGTGGAACATTATATCTGTATTTCAGTTTTCCCTTATATCTGGGACCTTTAATAAATAAAAGAACCAACAGAAATACAAGAATACAAAACAGGATACATACTGCCACAACACCTGCCACAGGCAGGTATTTATTGGCAATCTTCAGAGCATCTGTGATCAGATGAAGATCAGGCCCTGTAAAAGGTGTGACGCGGTTCATGAGAAGTACACCATTAATAATTGCAAGAACCATCCAGAAAATGGCCACAATCACTCGCCAGAAGCATCTTCTCCTGAACAGATAAACGATCAGAGATGTTGTGAATATAAAAGCTGTATTATATGCAAAGACCAACGGTTTTTCTGTCATATATTTCCATGCTTCCAGAAATGAGTGACGGCAGATTACTTCCATAATAAAATATCCCACTGCACTTGCTAGTGCATGAAGAAGGAGGGAAATTTTATTACACAGGTTATACCATTTCATTCAAACACTCCTTTATTTTTCCAGCTGCATAAGCTGTGTATGAACTTTTTCCATCATTTCTCTGTATTTATTCAGTTTATCTTTTTCAGACTGTACCTTGGCAGCAGGCGCTTTATTAACAAAGTTTGGATTATTAAGCATTCCTTCACAGCGGGCAATTTCCCCGTTCAGACGCTCTTTTTCCTTTGTCAGCCGCTCGATCTCCTTATCTCTGTCAATCAAGTCTTCCAGAGGCAGATAAACTACTGCGTCAGAAACTACTATGGAAACTGCATCCTCGCCTATGCCTGTCTTATCTGTCTGTACATGGATTTCCTTTGCAAAAGCCAGATTCACAAATGACTTCCTGCTGTTTTTATATATGTCTGCAGTTTCAGAATCCTTAGCTACGATATACAGGTTTGTTTTACGGTTATTGGGAACATTCATACCTGTTCTGGTATTACGAACTCCTCTTACCACTTCTTTAAATCCCTCAATTGCTTTCTCAGCCTCAGGGAAATTCCGTTCATCCAGATATATCGGCCAGTCTGCGATCATAATAGACTCTTCTTCCGGAAGAAGGGTACAGTAAATTTCCTCTGTAATAAAAGGCATATATGGATGAAGAAGCTTCAACCCTTCTGTGAGAACTGTTCTTAATGTCCACAGAGCTTCTCCGGCAGCCTTCGGATCTTCTTCTGCCTTCCAAAGACGTACCTTAGCCATCTCAATGTACCAGTCGCAAAGCTCATCCCAAAGGAAATCATAAACTTTCTGCACAGCAATTCCAAGCTCATATTTCTCCATATTATCGGTAACTTCGCGGATAACGGTATTAAGCCTTGACAGGATCCACTTATCTTCTGTACACAGATCATTCAGATCCTTCGGTTCTGTAACAGTCTTTCCTTCCAGGTTCATCATAATGAAACGGGAAGCATTCCATATTTTATTGGCAAAATTACGGCTGGCTTCCACCTTTTCCCAAGAGAAACGCATATCATTACCAGGTGCGTTACCGGTCATAAGTGTAAGCCTCAGTGCATCTGCACCGTATTTATCAATAACTTCAAGAGGATCAATACCATTTCCAAGAGATTTGCTCATCTTGCGTCCCTGAGAATCACGTACAAGTCCATGAATCAGTACATGATGGAAAGGTACCTCCCCTGTCTGCTCCAGAGCAGAAAATACCATACGGATTACCCAGAAGAAAATAATATCATAGCCTGTTACCAGTACATCTGTGGGATAAAAATATTCAAGCTCCGGTGTCTTATCCGGCCATCCAAGTGTAGAGAAGGGCCACAGTGCGGAACTAAACCATGTATCCAGAGTATCTTCATCCTGATGCAGATGTGTACAGCCGCATTTCGGACATTTCTCCGGCATTTCCCTGGCAACTACAACCTCACCGCATTCATCACAGTAATAGGCAGGAATTCTGTGTCCCCACCACAGCTGTCTGGAAATGCACCAGTCACGGATGTTCTCCAGCCAGTGAAGATAAGTTTTATCAAAACGGGACGGCACAAATTTAATGTCTCCGTTTTTGATTGCTTCTATGGCTGGCTTAGCCAGTTCATCCATTTTGACAAACCACTGAGGCTTGATCATAGGTTCTACAGTCGTGCCACAACGGTCATGAGTTCCTACACTATGGCAATGAGGAACAACCTTTACAAGAAGGCCAAGTTTGTCAAGATCTTCCACTATAGCCTTACGTGCCTCGTAACGGTCCATTCCTGCATATTTTCCACCCAGCTCGTTAATCGTGGCATCATCATTGAGAATATTGATCTCTTCCAGATTATGACGCCGCCCGACTTCAAAGTCATTAGGATCGTGAGCTGGTGTAATCTTTACACAACCGGTTCCGAATTCCATATCAACATATTCATCAGCGATTACCGGGATCTCTCTGTCTGTCAGAGGAAGCTTAAGCATCTTCCCTATAAGATCCTTATAGCGTTCGTCATTGGGATTAACAGCTACTGCCGTATCTCCAAGAAGTGTCTCCGGACGTGTGGTTGCGATCTCCACGAAACGTCCCTCTTCCCCAACAATAGGATAATTGATGTGCCAGAAAAATCCGTCCTGATCCTCATGCTCTACTTCTGCATCAGATATGGATGTCTGACATACCGGACACCAGT
>JAXEUE010000144.1:0-6439 GCA_034115005.1 Blautia sp. | reverse complement strand
CACAGGCTCTCCACAGTCCGAAACAGCGACTGTATAATGGTTCTGGAGCAGGGGCGTATTATTGAAAGAGGTTCCCACGAGGAGCTGATTGCACAGAAAGGCAGATATTATCAGCTGTACAACGGATAATTAATATCCTGTTATTTATCATCACCGGTGAGACGGAGAACATCCCTGATTTCTTCTACACTCATATCAAGAAGCACAGACAGCTCTTCCACAGTGAATCTGGATTCTTCTCCGTCCTCACCTTCTGACAGCTCACGAACTGCTGATTCCAGCTTTTCTACCTTTGACACCAGGTAATCATCTTCAAATTTTCTCTGAGTCTGTTTTTCAATGGCCTGACGGATTCCAGCCCGGATCCGTCCCATAAGCCATTTCTCGTCCTTATGGGCTGGTTCTTCTTCCTGAAGGGCCATCAAAAGACTTACATTCGCCTCCTGGATCAGATCTGCCAGATAAATCTCCTCACATTTCATTTCCGCAGCCATCTGGGCAGCTGCACCAAGATACATCCGGGACAATGCTTCTCTTGCAGAAATATCTCCCTGTGCCAGTCTGTCAAACAGTTCTTCCCGGCTGACTTCCTCCGTTGAGTTCTCTTTGGCTTCACTCAGATATTCTTTCAGGTATGCTTCCTCTTCTGGAGATAATGGTACCCGGGAATTTACCTCTTCTGACTTTCCACCTGGTTCCTGCTCTTCCTTTCTATCTTCCATCTGTGTCCCTTCAATGGTAATTCCCTGAGCTTTCAGGTATTGAAGAATTTTTATAAGCTGGGACCTGTCAAGCTCCATTCCTTCAAAACAATTCTTTATCTGTTCAGGTTTTAATTTTTTTCCATTTTTTTCTCCAAGTTTGCAGATTTCTGTCAGTTTTTCCTGAAATTTAGTAATATCCATGGCAAAACCTCTCCTTATTATTCATATTCTTTGGATATTGAAGCGAAAATAAAAAGCCCTGAAAATCAGAGCTTTCATACTGCGGATAACAGGACTTGAACCTGCATGGGATACCCACTGGTACCTAAAACCAGCGCGTCTGCCAATTCCGCCATATCCGCTTAGTGTCATTATTGATACACCATATAACACAATGCAACAATATGATATTATCATTTATCTTCCTTACTGTCAATGAAAATGACAGTGTACTTTAATACTGGTTATATATCTGACCTCTGTTTCCTACGTCAATAACTAATACAATTAATTTACCATTATCCACAGAGTAAATTATGCGATAATCCCCAACACGTAGCCGCAATAAATCACTGTACCCCTTAAGTCTCTTTATATCTTCACCATTTGGAAGCTGCTCAATTGCCCTGACAACACGAATTTTTTCGTTTATCGGAAGCTTATCAATAAACTTTTTTGCTTTCTTTTTGATGATAATCTTATACATCAGCCAAGTCCCCAGTCTTTCAAACATTCTTCAAAAGAAACGTCCTTCTTATCCTCTTCTGGTGCATTTTCATAATTTTCTATCATTCTCTGACAAAATATATCATCAGCTTCTTCGTCTGCTGTTATCCCCTGGACATATGCAAGAATATAACCCATTTTATATTCTGGAACACTATCCAGTAATTGCACTATTTTTTCTTTATTACTCATAGTCTGGGCCTCTCTTTCTACATCATATATTTATAAGATGCCAGCGTCAAAAGATCACAAAACACGTTGTGCTTGCATATAAGCGGTTTTATGCTCTTTTGACCCCAACATCTTTATAATATAGTATCGTTATATTTATAAAATGTCAAGATTTTAGACAATATAGAACAGCGTTAAAATATAAAAAAGCCTGGCATTTATTTGAGAACAATATGGAGTACTTTCCTATAACATAAAAAAATAGCCGGAACCTCTTCTTTAACCTGGTTTCCGACTACTATTAAATAAGAATTCGTAAGTGAAGCATCGGGGATTCGAACCCCGGACAACTTGATTAAAAGTCAAGTGCTCTACCACCTGAGCTAATGCTCCATAATAAGACTGGGCTAGCTGGATTCGAACCAGCGAATGCAGCAGTCAAAGTGCTGTGCCTTACCGCTTGGCGATAGCCCAAAGAGGCGAAAGGTGGATACAGGGATTCGAACCCTGGGCCTCCAGAGCCACAATCTGGCGCGCTAACCAGCTGCGCTATATCCACCACAGCGTGCCTGAAGGGATTCGAACCCCCGACCCACGGCTTAGAAGGCCGTTGCTCTATCCAGCTGAGCTACAGACACATTACTCTGCAGAAACAGAGAAGCGGGTGATGGGAATCGAACCCACGTATCTAGCTTGGAAGGCTAGTGTTCTACCATTGAACTACACCCGCATTTCGCTGAAACGGTAATGTTGTTACAGCAGTCGGGGTGACAGGATTCGAACCTGCGGCCTCCTGGTCCCAAACCAGGCGCTCTAGCCAAACTGAGCCACACCCCGCTGTTAACTCTCTATTCAATTGCTTTCTTGCCTGACGCAAAACATATTATATGTGAATGAGCATCAAATGTCAACAGTTTTTTTTATTTTTTTCAAATATTTTCTAGTTAGCCCGTCCAATAGCCATGTGCCTACGCATGCAAGCATGCTACACCACATGGCTGCTGTCCGGGGCTTTTATAGTAGATATTTAATCTCAACCTGAAATTCTTTTCCCTCTTCTGCATATACAACAGCATAACTGGGTCTGCGGCCTTCCTGTCTGGGATAGGAAAGACTCCCAGGATTCACTCCCAGAATTCCATCACCCTTTAAAATAGCAGGTTTATGGGTATGCCCGAAGAACACAGCCTGGCATCCCCTGAATTTTGCCTCATCCATAATCCCGGTTGAATCTATGGAAACACCATAGGAATGGCCATGTGTAACCATAATCCTGCAGGATTCCAGGCAGATCTCCTGTTCAGCGGGAAGATCAGAAAAATAATCATTGTTTCCTGCCACCATACAGCAGGGACATTCTGAAAGTGCTTCTATGAATATTTCCCGGCCTTCCACATCTCCGCAGTGAATCAGATAATCAAAAGGTGCCTCCTGATATACTGCTTTTTCCAGATTGTCATCTATTCCATGTGTATCGCTGACTACAAGAATCTTCATCTCAGTTCTTCCTTTATGGCACGCAAAGCTTTACCTCTGTGGCTGATCCTGTTTTTCTCTTCTCTGGGAAGCTGTGCGGAAGTACATCCATACTCTGGAAGATAAAAGATAGGATCATATCCAAATCCGTTTTCTCCCTTTTCTTCATACCCGATACGGCCTTCCATAGTTCCCCTTACTGTTTCAACTCTTCCATCTGGAAAAGCTGCCGCAACTGCACATACAAATCTTGCTGTACGTTTTTCATCAGGAACACCTTCAAGACGTTTGATCAGATTTGCGTTTTTTATGTGATAGGAGGTATCCTCTCCCATATAACGGGCAGAATAGATTCCCGGTTCCTTATTAAGATAATCAATCTCAAGCCCGGAATCATCTGCAAGAGTAATCTCCCCTGTCATTTCGCATATAGTTTTTGCCTTTATAACAGCATTCTCCTCAAAGGTGGAACCATTCTCAACAATATCCGCCTGAATACCGGCTTCTTTCATAGAAACTACCTGCACATCCATATCTGCAAGTATTTCCCTGATTTCTCTCATCTTGTCCTTATTTCCGGTTGCAAAAATAATCTTTTTAATCATACTCATCCTCTACTTCTGTATTTTCTTTGGCGGCCGTGGCCCCAGAAACTGATAATAATAAGTTTTCAGCATTCCATTGTAAATTTTACGGTTTTTGTCCGCTTTCCTTCCAATATCATTCTCTGCCTTATCATAAGATGTGATCAGATACATAGACCATTTATCCAGTCTGCGGAAACTTTCTCCTATTTCCCTGTAAAGCTGTGAAAGATTTTCTCTGTCCTCCAGCCGCTCACCATAAGGAGGATTGGCGATAATAAAGCCATAGGATTTGGAATGGTGCAGATCTTTTACTGCTCTCTGCTGGAAATGAATCAGACTGTCCACTCCTGCCATCCTGGCATTTGCCCGGGCTGCTTTCAGTGCTTCCGGATCTATATCATACCCCTGGATATCTGTCTCAATATTCATATTTACCATATCTTTTGCTTCCTCGAAGGAATTGTTCCAGCATTTCTCAGGAATAATATGTTCCCATCCCTGAGCCAGAAAAGTCCTGTTCATTCCAGGCGCCATACCTGCAGCCATCATAGCCGCCTCAATGGGAAAAGTTCCGCTTCCGCAGAATGGATCCACAAGAATCCTGTCCTTATTCCATGGGGTGAGCAGAATCAGCGCTGAGGCCAGTGTTTCAGATATGGGAGCTTTTACGGTCATCTTCCGGTATCCTCTTTTATGCAGGGATACTCCTGACGTATCAATTCCAATAGTGGCAATATCTTTCATAAAAGCCACACGGATAGGAAACTCTGGTCCGTCTTCCTTAAACCATGAGATTCCATAAACGTCCTTTAAACGTTCCACTATGGCCTTTTTCATAATTGACTGGATATCCGACGGACTGAAAAGTTTACTCTTTATGGAGTTTGCTTTGGCCACCCAGAATTTCCCGTCTTTTGGAATGAAATTTTCCCAGGGAATGGCCTTGGTTTTTTCAAAAAGTTCATCAAAAGTCTCTGCCTTTATCTCTCCTGTTTTAAGTAAAATCCTTTCTGTCGAACGCAAAAAAACATTCGCATCTGCAATTCCCTGTGCATCAGCCTTAAATGTTACCTTTCCATCCTCCACTTTACTGATCTCATATCCCAGATCCTGAATCTCCCGTTTCAGAACTGCTTCCATACCGAAATGACATGGAGCGATCAATTCGTATATTTCCATTTCCAACCCTTTCCCCAATCTTTACTGTATATTTCATTGTCTGTAAATTAAGCTCATCTACAGTGTAATACTTTTCACCACATTACCTTCAAAATCTTTTATGAAAAAAAGACCGTTTTCATAAATTCCGTAGGTAGGCGGGTTTCCTTCTTTGGGAATAGATACAGAGCCTGGATTCAGGATAACATGTCCTTCTTTTCGCTCTGCCCTGAGAACATGAGTATGACCATGAATGAGAATGTCCCCTTCCTGAATGGGTGGCAGATGATTTTCATTATATACATGTCCATGAGTGGCATAAAATGTCTTTCCATCCAGATTCAGGATACAATAATCTGCCATTACAGGAAACTGAAGTACCATCTGGTCTACTTCTGCTTCACAGTTTCCTCTTACTGCATAAATTTCATTTTTGCAATCATTAAGCATAGCAATCACTTCCTTGGGAGCATAATCCCTGGGAAGGTCGTTACGAGGTCCATGATAAAGCAGATCGCCCAGCAGTACCAGGCGTTCTGCCTTCTCCTTTTTATATTCATCAAGCATCTTTCTGCAAAAATATGCAGAACCATGAATATCTGATGCAAACATATATTTCATATTCAAATTCTCCTCTTTTCGGTTTATCCCGTACCATTCTCAGACGGTACCTGCCTCTTTTATTTCTTACATTATCACGCTCAGGGGGAAATTACAAGATTTCTTCCCCGATATGCCTGAAATCCACCTATGACAGATCTTGTTCTGAAGCCTTTCTTTGCAAGCTGTCTGGCAAGAAGCAGGCTGGTACTTCCTCTGTCACAATATAATACCAGAATTTTATCCAAAGGAAAAGATGTATATTCATCTATCTGGCTGTAAGGTATGTTAACGGCTCCTTTTACATGTCCTTTTCTGTATTCTTCCTTGTCTCGCAGATCTATGATCATGGCGTCTGTTCGTCCCACATAATAATCCAGCATTTTTGCAGAAATGGTTTCTACAGGAAACATGGCAGACTCCTTTTTGTTATATCATATGTAACTATAAAGTAGAATGTTGATAAATACCCAAATAAAATCCGGCAAAACGGCATATCATAAAAATATGCCGTTCTGCCGGAGATTTATCCGATATCAGACCTGAATTTCAGATTTAATATCTGGATGTCTCTTCATCGTAGGACTGAGAAGTTTTATTGCTTGTTTTGTTCTTTGAGGTTGTAGTGTTGGTAGTGTTTTTACTCTTTGTATTACCTGCACTGTTTGAATCCTTTCCAAAACAGTTCTTCTCAGAAGTATCTGCATAGTTTCTGCTGTTTTTGTTTTCAGATTCGTAATTTTTTGCCATTTTTCATTCCTCCTAATGCGGTTTATGCACGAAAGCTTTCATTTAAATAAAAAACTTCAGTGCTTTTTTAATGACAATAGTTATTATTCCAAAAACATCGAGTAATATTCAACAAATTATGTTGATTTTTTCAGTAAACTATATTATAATCAAAATGTAAAAAGAATTTACCCTTCAAAAATTTTTTTTACATAAACCCCTTATTTAATTATTTATACTCCCCTCGAAACACCCGGCAGCTCCCCTGCCGGGTGTTTCACTGTGGAT
>JAXEUE010000143.1:0-6557 GCA_034115005.1 Blautia sp. | reverse complement strand
TAAAAGAAATTCAACACAGATTATTCTCCGAAATATCTCTTAAGAAGACCTGCAAATGCTTTGCCGTGACGAGCTTCATCTCTTGCCATTTCATGAACGGTATCATGGATAGCGTCAAGATTAGCAGCCTTAGCACGTTTAGCAAGATCTGTCTTACCTGCTGTAGCACCGTTCTCTGCTGCAACTCTCAGTTCAAGGTTCTTCTTAGTGCTGTCTGTTACTACTTCGCCTAATAATTCAGCAAATTTAGCAGCATGCTCTGCTTCTTCATAAGCAGCTTTCTCATAGTATAAACCGATCTCAGGATATCCTTCTCTGTGGGCAACTCTTGCCATTGCAAGATACATACCAACTTCTGAGCACTCACCTTCAAAGTTAGCTCTTAAGTCTGCAAGGATGTCTTCGCTTACGCCCTTTGCAACGCCAACAACGTGCTCAGCAGCCCAGGTCATTTCAGAATCCTGTTTTGTAAATTTCTCAGCCGGAGCCTTGCAGATCGGACATACTTCCGGTGCACTCTCTCCTTCATAAACATAACCGCATACACTACATACCCATTTTGCCATAATGATATTCTCCTTTTCTTTATAAAAATTTAACTGTTTTTAATAATAGTAATTATTACTGCTTTAATCTAACATATTATTCCGTGCTTGTCAAGTTTTATTCTTTATTTTTAGTTTCTTTCATACAATCTTCACACAGCCCGAAAAAACTTGCATTGTAATTAGTAATCTCTCCATCAAAATTCCTGCCCGCAATGTCAACGATATGGTCGATTCCACTGCTCTCCATGTCAATGATCTTATGACAGCGGTTACACATAAAGTGACAATGCTGTTCGGTCCGCCCGTCAAAATGGTCCGCACCGTCAAAGGAAGAAAGTTTCCTGATTTCGCCAATATCAGCAAGCAGAGACAGGTTACGGTATACCGTGCCAAGACTGATATTAGGATATATGAGCTTCATATTTTCATATACAACATCTGCAGTGGGATGATCTGTTCTTGTCATAAGAAATTCTTTAATTGATTCCCGCTGGCGACTATATTTCAGAGATGCCATGGCAGCCTCCTTTCTCTCTATTTCTTAATAACAATAATAGTTACTGATATTGTGCATTATAAATGGAAATAACATTTTTGTCAAGAAGATTTGTATTTTTAGTTCCATGGCACAAGCATTCTGAAAATTTCTGTCTGGTCTTGACCCACAGGTTAGATACAAGTATACTATTTTCAGGATGAAGTTTCAGAAAAAATAACTGAAACAAAATGGATGAGAAATCTTAAGGAGAGTAGTCAGTCATGGAGAATAAAATAAGAGACAAAGAATTCCTGAAGAAAGGAAAGAAATATACAGATCAGTTTCTGAAAGATTATAAAGTAAAACCGCAATTGAGTGAAAGATTTCAGTTCAGGAATATACGGCCGGATGAAGGAGATCAGGCGGCAGACATTGAAACCATCTGCTTTCCGCCCAATGAAGCCTGTGCTCCTGAGAGAATGAAGGAGCGGACGCTTAAGGTGCCGGAGCTTTTCCTGGTGGCTGAGGATCGCGGGACAGGCAGGATAGCCGGCCTGATCAATGGAGTGGCTTCCGAAAGTGAGGCCTTTCGGGATGAATTTTTTACGGATATCAGTCTTCATCATCCTGATGGAAAGAATGTGTTTATCCTGGGGGTGGATGTGCTGCCCCAGTACCGTGGACAGGGTCTGGCGAAAGAATTAATGTACCGATATCTTCTTTTATGCAGGGAGATGGGCAGAAACCTTGTTATTCTTACCTGCCTTGATTCCAAGGTGGATATGTACAGGAAGATGGGATATCAGGATCAGGGAATGTCAGGTTCCGTATGGGGTGGAGAACAGTGGCATGAAATGAGTGCAATTCTTGCTGATTTGGATAAAATGATATAAAAGTAAAAATATATAAGCGGAGGATAAGAAAATGGAAAAATCAACAGTTTATTTTACAGATTTTCGCTGTTCTGTGGGAACAAGTCAGATTGACAAGCTGAAACGTCTCTGCATCGCAGCAGGAATCAAAAATATTGACATGGAAGGAAAATTTGTGGCAATTAAAATGCATTTCGGGGAACTGGGAAATCTTGCATTTCTCCGTCCCAACTATGCCAGAGCAGTTGTGGAACTGTGTAAAGAGCAGGGTGGGATGCCGTTTCTGACTGACTGCAATACCCTGTATCCAGGCAGCAGGAAGAATGCTCTGGAGCACCTTGACTGCGCCAATCTGAATGGATTTAATCCTGTTTCAACAGGATGCCAGATCATTATCGGAGATGGACTGAGAGGAACCGATGATGTGGAAGTTCCAGTGGTGAATGGAGAATACATCAAGGAAGCTAAAATTGGCCGTGCTATTATGGACGCAGATGTTTTCATCAGTCTGACACATTTCAAAGGCCATGAAGCCACAGGATTTGGGGGAGCCCTTAAGAATATCGGTATGGGCTGTGGAAGCCGTGCGGGCAAGATGGATCAGCATTCCAACGGCAAACCTGCCATAAATGAAGAACTCTGCCGTGGCTGTCACCGTTGTGCCAAAGAATGCGGAAGCGATGCCATTACATATCCGGATAAAAAAGCTGTCATAGACTATGACAGGTGCAAAGGCTGCGGACGGTGTATAGGTGCATGTACCTTTGATGCTATCTATAATCCAAATGACTGCGCCAACGAACTTCTGGATCGCAGAATGGCAGAATATGCACAGGCTGTCTGCTATGGCCGTCCATGTTTTCATATTTCACTGGTACAGGATATCAGTCCTAACTGTGACTGTCATGGAGAAAATGATGCACCAATCCTTCCGGATATCGGAATGTTTGCAAGCTTTGACCCGGTTGCTCTTGATCAGGCCTGTGCAGATGCATGCCTGAAAGCAAAACCGATTGAAAACAGCCAGCTTGGAGATCACCTTGCAGAACCTGGATGGCACTGCCACCATGACCATTTCAAAGATTCCAATCCCAACATTGAGTGGAAAGCAACTCTGGATCAGGCAGAGAAGATCGGGCTGGGCACCAGACAGTATGAATTGAAGAAGATAAAATAATCCTTTAAGAAATACTTTAGAAGATTGGAATGTTCATTGTAGCTTTTGTTGTCTTATCTATCTTATGTGGAAAACAAAACATCACAGAATCTTCACAAAAAATTAGCACTCACCTATTGACAGTGCTAACAACAGGTGGTATATTACGTTTAGAACAAAGGAAGAGAGAAAACTTCCGGATCTTAAAAAGAAAAATATAAATATAACATAGATATCTTAAAGGAGGAATTGGTTATGTTAGTACCTGGATTTTTTGGAGAAGATTTATTTGATGAGATGTTTGGAACACCTGCAAGAAGAGATTATTATGAGAGACAGAATACAGCAGCCGGAGATTTTATGAGAACAGATATTCGTGAAGACGGCGGTAACTATATAATGGACATAGATCTTCCGGGCTTTAGAAAAGAAGACATTAAGCTTCATCTGAAAGACGGATACCTCACCATTGAAGCTTCCAGAGCAGAGGATAAAGATGCCAAAGGCAAATATATCCGCAGAGAACGTTATATGGGACATGGTTCCAGAAGCTTCTTTGTAGGAAAGAGAATCACACATGAAGATGTTCATGCGAAATTTGAAAATGGCATCTTACAGCTTGTATTTCCTAAAGAAGAAACCAAACAGGAAATTGAGCACAACAAATACATCACCATTGAGGGATGATGTTTTACATAGATTTCACTTACCTCTCTCCCTGTCGGATAACTCCGGCAGGGTTTTTTATTGTCGGATAACTCCGGCAGGATATTTACAGTCCCATATTCGTCTGGTATACTGAAGAGGAAGCTGATGAAAAGCAGACAGGAGGTTTATATTTACAATGAAGAAAAAAAGAAAAATTATCATAGATTGTGATCCGGGAATAGATGATGCTATTGCGCTTGCATATGCGGCTGCAAATCCGGATGATTTTGACATTCTTGCCATTACCACGGTTTCAGGAAATAATACAATAGATGTAGTTACACGAAATGCACTGGATCTTACAGAATTCTATCAGATGGATGTACCTGTGGCAAAGGGTATGGCAGAGCCTCTTGTTGGAGAAGCCCGGCATGCAGAGCATTATCATGGGAAAAATGGACTTGGAGACTGTATTATTCCCCATAGTACCAGAGAACCAGTGGAAGAAAATGCAGTTTTTTATCTGAAAAACATACTTATGAACCTTCCTGAACATGAGAAAGCAACGCTGGTCTGCCTGGCACCTCTGACAAATATTGCCATTCTGATTAAAGTTTTTCCTGAAGTAAAAGAAAAGATTCAGGAAATCCTGTTTATGGGAGGGGCTTTTTCCACGGGAAATGTAACACCCTCAGCGGAATTTAATATTTATGCGGATCCGGAAGCAGCAAAGGTTGTGTTCAAGTCAGGAATTCCTCTTACCATGTGCGGACTTGATGTAACACAGAAATGTACTCTGAAACGCTCCCAGATTCTGAAATTATGCCAGTCCAAGAATAAAATTGCCACTTTTGCAGGGGATATGGCAGGCCATACACTGGAAAATACTTCCGAGAAATACAGGGGGCAGATAAGCGTCCATGATGTGGTTCCTATTATGTATATGATTCATCCGGAATACTTTAAATTTACGGAAACCATTTTGGATGTGGATTGCTCTGACGGAGTTTCCAGAGGAAGAACTATCTGCGACTTCCGCTGGTGGAACTTTGAAGAAGGACAGGACAGGGATCTGGTACTGACAGATGCGGATTCTGATAAATTTCAGCAATGCCTCATTGAAGCTCTGTTTGAACTGGGAGATATGCTTCAGGAAAAATAATATATATTTTTGAAAAGGAACAGATTGATGAATTATATTGTCTTTGACCTGGAATGGAACCAGAGCCCTCAGGGAAAGAAAACAAGAAATGACAGGCTGACTTTTGAGATCATTGAGATCGGCGCGGTGAAATTAAATGAAGAAAAAGAGGTTATCGACAGTTTTCACAGGCTTATAAAACCACAGGTTTATAAATGGATCCACGACAGCATTCATGAAGTGATTCATGTAAATTACAAAGATCTCACCGGCGGAATGGCTTTTCCCCAGGCAGTCAGGGAGTTCCTTAAATGGTGTGGGGAAGACGGATGCTTTTGCACATGGGGAAACCAGGACGTACTGGAACTTCAGAAAAATATGAAATTCTATAAAATTCTGGATTGCCTTCCCGGACCGGTTACGTACTACGATGTTCAGAAACTTTACAGCATCAGATTTGATGACGGGAAGAACAGAATTGCCCTTGAAAATGCAGTAGATGCCTTGAAAATCAAGAAAAAATATGGCTTTCACAGAGCTCTTTCAGACGCACTTTATACGGCAGAAGTTCTGAAATATGTGGAAAATATAGAAGACCACCCATCTCTGGATGTCTATCAGAATCCTAAGAAAAAGAAAGATGAAATTCACCTGTCCCTTCCTGATTATGATAAATATGTATCCCGGGAGTTTGAAGTAAGAGAAAAAATTATGAAAGACCGGGAAGTAACAAGCACAAGATGTCCCATTTGCCATAAACCTGCCAGACGGAAGATCTATTGGTTTATGAATAATCCCAGAGTCTACTACAGCGTTTCCAGATGCGAAAAGCACGGATTGATCCAGGGAAAAATCCGCATATATAAAACCGAGGAGGAGAAGTATTTCGTAGTAAAAACCCTGAGGTTCATTGACGAAAAAGAAGCGGAGGAGCTTCGTGAAAGAAGGGAACTCCTCCGCAGCAGAAAACAGTTAAAGAGAAAAATCAGAAAGGAGATCTGACAGGATCTCCTTTTCATATTGCATACCCCATCCGACCATTTGACCGTTGAGATAATACTTGCTTTTCAGCCTCCAGGATCCCACAGAATTTTCAAGTACCCACTGCTTCTTTGTCAGTGTGGATACATCTGTACCCACGGGAACTGTTACATACACGCGTCTGATGTAATTGAAAAGACAGCCATTGCCACAGTCCTTCAGAAGATATTTTTCCGCCGGAAGGAAAGGAGTTACCATTGGCGATTTGTCAACATTCATGTCTTTTCTCTCAAAATTATCAAACCCGTAATCTAACAGAGATGCAGTGTCCGGGAATGCACCATTTATGGAGTTCATTACCACTGCAAGAAGAATATTGTTGCCCTTCTTGGCGTAGGTAACCAGAGTGGAGCCGGCTGCATTGGTATAACCTGTTTTGCCTCCAAGAACTCCGTCATACGCATAATCCCTTCCTGCCATCATTTTGTGATGATTAAGAAGATAGCGGGATAAAGGCTGCTTGTTGGTAGGCGGAATCTCATAAGTATCTGTGGTGACAAATTTCCGGAAAAGGGGATTAAACCATGCTGCTTTGGCAATTTTCGCCATATCATTGGCAGTGGTATAGTGAGTTTCGTCCGGAAGCCCGTTAGGATTATTAAAATGCGTATTCTTACATCCCAGCTGGGCAGCTCTCTGATTCATAAGTTCTACAAATTTCTTCACAGATCCG
>JAXEUE010000142.1:0-6542 GCA_034115005.1 Blautia sp. | reverse complement strand
AAGATATTTTTAACCTTTGTTTTAGAGCTGGATTTGTCATTGATGGATTTTATGAAGAATGTTTCAAAACCAACAAAGAAATTCCTATGGTAATGATAGTAAGGCTTAAGAAGGTAAAACGTGATAGCTTAAAATAAATTCTTGTTTATCCTTTCATTCTCTTGAATCTTGTTATCAATTGCATCCAGTATCGAAACCTCTTTCTTCTGTACCTTCAGCGAAGGTAAGTCAACGGGAATATTGTAAATTTCATATCTATCAGTTGATGGAATAGCCGAACCACTGTCCATTCTGTTAATATCATATGTTAAAAACTTATAATATGCCCATTTCAAATCTAACTCATCCGTCTTAGGCATCATATAAAAAGCAGTATCTATTACAGAAAAAGGAACGCTTGAAAAATGTACACCCCTATAGGCTCCTTTTCGACCAATTATCACAGATGGAATTTTACATTGAGCAGGAAGGTTAGATGTTCCAATCTGTCCGTTTGTCCCAAAAACTGGCACTTTCCCATCAACTCTATATTTATCTTTTACAGGTTTGCCATATTCTAAAGAAATTAAATCTTCCCACTTCATTTTTTCTTCCTCACCCTAAGAATTTCTTATGTGCCAGCTTCACATTGCTCTGCTTAACCATTGCATACTGAAGCGTTGTATCTATCCGTTTATGACCGAGAAGCTGCTGAAGTTGCTCAATCGGCATTCCTTTATCAATTGCTTTTGTGGCAAGTGTTCGACGGAACTTATGTGGATGCACCTTTTCTATGTTCAGGCGTTTTCCGATTTCACGAACTCTTGATTCCACGCCGCCGATCGTCAGTCGTGAGAACGGAGCCTTCAATGTGGCAAACAGTGCTTCGCAATCATCACTCCGTCTGGCAAGATACTCCTGCAGGTGTATTTTTGTCCGGGCGTCAAAATAAACGATACGCTCCTTGTTGCCTTTGCCGAGCACCTTGCATTCTCTATCATTGAAATTTATATCCGACTGGTTCAAAAGCACCAACTCACCGACACGCATACCTGTCGATGCCAGCATATCAATGAGCGCGAGATCCCGTTTCTCCTTGCAGCTGTCGCGCATCTTCTCCAAGTCTTCATCAGAATAAGTGTCTTTGATGCTGCTCGTCGTCTTCACCTTGTGAATCCGACGGATCGGGCTCTTGATCAGGTATTCCTCGTCCTCCAGCCAGGAGAAGAAGCTCGACAGAATCCGACGTACATTGTCAATCGTAACGCGGCTGAGACTGTTCTGCTTCTGATAATCCGTCAGGTATGACCTCAAGTCCTCCGTCATAATGTGCGTTACCTCCTTGCCGGTTTCAGTGAGCATGCGGTTGATTGTATTCTGATAGTAGGTCAGCGTCTTCTCGGAACATCCCTCGATACGCTTTGCCTCCAGAAACTTCTGCAGCAGTTCCTGACTGCTGATTTCATCCTTATCCGACTTATCCTCCATGTACTTGCACAGCACAGATTCAAGCGACTGTTCCAGCGCCTTTGCCTGTGCATTGTCCAGAAGCGGCAGCATACGCTGCAGCACTTCCTGTTTGATTGATTCTTTCATGTTGTCGTTTCTCCTTCTATAGATTTACCAGAGAACGACATCAACGGCAGTTCCGTTGGTTTGTTCCTCCCGCCGTTGGTGGGAGTTATAAACAAGAATTTATACGCGGCTTAGAGATCGATGTCGGAGACGTCGATCTCGCCGGACATGAGCCTTTGCAGTAGAGTGTCTCGAAGGGTTGCTAACCTATTGTTTTCGGCTCTCAGATTTCTAATTTGAGCAAAAAATGGCTGGATCACTGAATCGAAAGATTTGAGCTCAATTATATCCGGTATCAGTACCGGAACCTTGTTTAGGTTAGCTTGACTGATCTTAGGCTGTACTGCTCCTGTGACAATGAATTTTACATTAGTCAAACTGAAGAGAAGATACAGAAGCTCTACCGTAAAGCCACACTTACCGGTGATGATATGTGCGTGATTATTAACCCAGAATTTGCCTTCAACATATTGGAGGATAGGGAACCCTTTATCGTCTATGACTGTTCCGTCTTCGCCAAGAAGAAGGTAGATGCCGTCAAAAAGGTAACGATCAACATGGTCCATCACTGAGGTGGCCCCATAATAAGGATAGATCTTGTCGAGTTTTTCACGCTCACGGCTTGATAGCGGGATGCGTTTTGAATCATGAAGCTCAATTATTTCCGAAACGGTGCCAATATGCCAACCGTCAGGAATCTTTCCATAAAAAGGTGAAAGATCAATATATCTATCTTTGTAAAGAGCTTGCGCTTGCTCAAGTAAATTCTTGTTTAGCGTAAGTAACTGTGTCATCAGGGAGGAGGCAAGCTTATGATCTTTATAACTAATTTTAACAATTCACGAGATCTGATGGAAATAAAACAGCAATACGATGATTATAAAGGTACAAATATCAACTTCTTGCTTGATGACTTTGCTATTGGGCATACGCGCTGGTCAGTTCCTGAAAAAGCAACCCCTGGAGATATTGTTGTTTTTATGTGTGCTAAAGAAGCTAGACATAACCTTGGTATGGCAGTATCAAGCGTTCCAGACAGTTATGGGACCGATTTTATTAACTTTGTAGAAAATCAGAAGAATTTATATAGAAAGTATAGTGGACAACTTCTAGGCTATGGAATTGTTTCGTCGATGCCTGAGAATGATGGCAAATGGTGGATGGCGGATATAGATGGTCTATTGCAATTTCACAATACTGTACCTATCGATGATTTTAATAACTTTATTTTCGTTAGTAGGACGAGCTCAATAACATATCTTAATGATGAACAATGGGATCGTTTGAAATGGATAATTAGCCAAAAGAATCATGACATTTTTCCGGAGGCAGTTCCTCCAGAGAAATCGATTCTTGAGGACGAGTTCAACAAAGCGGTAAAAAAAGCATCAGAAAAGCCAATTGATGAATTACGAATAATCGCCGAAAAAAAGAAATCTAAAGCCAGCTCTTCTATGCTTCGGGCGAAGGTGTACCATCGAGATCCATCAATCGCGGCGTATGTAAAAAAGAGGGCAGATGGTCACTGCCAATTGTGTGGATCATCAGCCCCATTTATAGATAAAAACGGCGATCCATATCTAGAATGTCATCATATTGAATGGCTTTCTAACGGAGGAATAGATTCAATCGATAACTGTGTGGCTTTATGCCCAAATTGTCACAGAAAGATGCATATTTTGAATTCTGATGCTGATATTCAACTGTTAAAAAAACGAATTAGTAACTAGCGGCCGATATAGGGAAATGTAGTGAACTGATAAAAATACTATTACTGAAGTGTGTGAGTTCTTCTTGAGTTTAAAGACAACATATTAAGGAGTTGATTACATGTCAGATAGTTACACCGAAGCGGACTATGAAAATACGATCATAGAGCTGTTCGAGGATATGGGATGGAGGCATGTGTATGGTCCGGATGTTGAAAGAGATTATAAGGATCCGCTCTATGAGGAACAGCTGGATGACGCAATTCATCGTATCAATCCTGATATGCCGGAAAGTGCAATTCATGAGGCACTATTTAAACTAAAAAATTTCGACAATGCTGATCTAGTTCAGAAGAATGCAGTGTTTATGGACTACATCCAGCATGGCGTTGAAGTGCGCTTTCTTGTCGGAAGTGAAGAACGTTCTGGACTGGTTTATCTGGTTGACAATAAGAATCCTGACAACAACTCCTTCGTTATTGCCAACCAGTGGACTTTTATTGAAAACAGCAATAAGCGTCCGGATGTGCTTCTTTTCCTGAATGGCTTGCCAGTCGTGCTGATGGAGCTGAAGAGTCCTTCTCGTGAAGAAACCGATGCATCGGAGGCCTATACGCAGATCCGGAATTACATGCATGAGATTCCATCTATGTTCATCTATAACTGCATTTGCGTGATGAGCGACCACCTGACGAGCAAAGCAGGCACGATCACTTCAGGCGAAGATCGGTTCATGGAATGGAAGACGAAGGATGGTAGCTACGAAAATACACAGTACGCACAATTTGATACGTTCTTTGAAGGCATGTTCCAAAAAGAACGACTACTTGATATCATCAAGAATTTCATCTGCTTCTCCAATGAAGGATTGAAGCAGTTCAAGATCCTTGCCGGATACCATCAATACTTTGCTGTTCGTAAGGCAATTGAGTCTACGAAGAAAGGCATGGCGACGGACGGCAGAGGAGGTGTGTTTTGGCATACGCAAGGCAGTGGGAAATCCCTTTCTATGGTCTTTTATGCACATCTTTTGCAGGATGCGCTGGATTCCCCGACGATTGTAGTCATTACTGATCGTAACGACCTGGATGATCAGCTGTATGGACAGTTTGCCAAGTGTAAGGATTTTCTCAGGCAGGTTCCAATTCATGCGCGGAGCCGACAGAACCTGAAGGAACTTCTCGATGGCAGACAGGCTAACGGTATCATCTTCACCACGATGCAGAAGTTTGAGGAATCCCATGAGCCGCTGTCTGAGCGCCATAACATCATCGTCATGGTGGATGAGGCGCATCGCGGGCAGTATGGACTCAAGGAAAAGATTGATTCCAAAACTGGTGAAATCAAAGTCGGTACCGCACGGGTTATCCGCAACAGTCTGCCACATGCAACATACATTGGATTCACCGGAACACCGATTGCGCTCAAAGACAGGAATACACGCGAAGTGTTCGGTGATTATATCGACATCTATGATATGACGCAGGCTGTAGAAGACGGTGCAACAAGGCCAGTTTATTACGAGAGCCGTGTTATAAAGTTAAAGCTCGATCCAGACACGCTTGCGCTGATCGATAAAGAATATGACATTATGGCGGAGAACGCCGATCCAGATGTGATCGAGAGAAGCAAAAAAGAACTCGGTCAAATGGAGGCCATACTCGGAAATGACAAGACCATCGAATCCCTTGTGAATGATATTCTTGACCACTACGAGAACTATCGTGAGAATCTGTTGACCGGTAAGGCTATGATCGTCGCCTATTCTCGCCCGATTGCAATGAAAATCTATAAGAGAATCCTTGAATTACGCCCCGCATGGACGGACAAGGTTAAGGTCGTTATGACCAGCTCAAACAAGGATCCGGAGGAGTGGGCAAAGATTATTGGGAACAAGCACCACAAGGATGAACTGGCAGCAGAATTTAAGGACAATGACAGTCCGTTTAAAATTGCTATCGTTGTTGATATGTGGCTGACAGGTTTTGATGTGCCATCTCTTGCCACCATGTATATCTATAAGCCGATGAAAGGCTATAACCTGATGCAGGCTATTGCCCGTGTCAATCGCGTCTTCAAAGACAAAGAGGGTGGTTTGATCGTCGACTACGTTGGCATCGCATCGGCGCTCAAAGAGGCTATGAACGATTACACGGCACGTGACCGCAAGAACTATGGTGATACCGATGTGGCGAAGGTCGCATATCCTAAGTTCCAAGAGAAACTGTCCGTTTGTCGAGATCTATTCTATGGGTATGACTATTCCGACTTCATTCATGGCAGCAATCTCGCCCGTTCGAGAGCTATCAGTGGTGCGGTGAACTTCATCGTTGCTGTGGGTAAGGAAGATGACCGGGATACGTTCCTAAAGGAAGCCCTTATGCTCAAGCAGGCTCTGTCCCTCTGTTCGTCCCTTGCAGCAGAGGACGAACGGATTGAAGCTGCGTTCTTTGAATCTGTCCGTGTGCTGGTAAATCGTCTTGTTAATCAGGGCGAAGGGAAGAAGATCTCTTTGCCAGAGATGAATGCACGAATCAATAACCTCCTGAAGGCCAGCATTCACAGCGATGGCGTAATTAACCTCTTCCAAGATGCCAACAACGACTTCTCACTCTTTGATCCGAATTTCCTTCAGGAAATCGCAAACATGAAAGAGAAAAACCTTGCAGTGGAGCTTCTTAAGAAGCTTATCGCTGAGCAGGTGGTTGTGTACAAACACACGAATGTTGTTAAATCAGAAAAATTTAGTGAGATTTTGCAGAAAGCGATGAATCAGTATCTCAATGGAATGCTTACAAATGAGCAGGTAATTGAGGAGATGCTAAATCTTGCAAAGCAAATTCAGGCGGCACAAAAAGAGGGAGAAAAACTCGGGCTTACCGCTGATGAGCTTGCCTTCTATGATGCCCTGACCAAACCACAGGCTATCAAGGACTTCTATGAGAATGAAGAATTGATCGCAATCACAAAGGAATTGGCAGATACGCTTCGTAAGAATCGAACAATAGACTGGCAGAAACGAGATTCGGCTCGCGCAAAAATGAGAATGCTTATTAAGCGACTTCTGAAACATCACAGGTATCCACCGGAAGGTATGGACGATGCAGTTCAGACGGTGATGACGCAATGTGAGCTATGGTGTTGCGCGACTTTTTAATCTCACTGCCGACGACAACTTAGCGCCGAATTAATTTCATCTGATCTATTGCGTCAGGATTCCTCCGCGTCGCTTATCGCGACGCTTTTTTATTGCCTTCTTTCTTCCGGATGAGGTATCCT
>JAXEUE010000141.1:0-15838 GCA_034115005.1 Blautia sp. | reverse complement strand
GAATGACGAGAAGAAAGAAAACGCCAATCCCATGGAAACAGCAAATGCAGAAGTTACTGCACTGATTAAGAGCTATTATCAGGCTCTGGGGGAAAAAGATATTGCAACGCTGAAGACTCTTGAGGATGATTTTTCACCGTCTGATGAGTCAAAAGTCACAAATCTGAAGGATTACATCGAAGGGTATGAAGTGGGTAAAGTTTCTGCTAAGAAGGGACTGACGGCAGATTCATATGTTGTATATGCTCATTTCTATTATATCTGTCAGGGTATTGAAACAAAGGCACCGGCATTGACGCAGTTTTATGTGTATAAGGACAGTGACGGCAAATGGGTGATCGATAATGATGCACAGGAGGACAAAGAAATTGCATCATATATGAGACAGCAGCTTTCTGATTCGGATGTATCTCAGCTGATTTCTGATGTTCAGAGAGAACTGGACAGTGCACAGAAGAATGATGCTGATCTTGCGGATTTTCTGGACGGTCTTGGGGAAGAGACAGATATGTCATCAGGAAACGGTACTGTTCTGACCACGACAGATGATTGTAATGTACGTGCACAGGCAGATATGGAGTCTGAAATTCTTGGCGTAATTTCAGCAGGTACACAGGTAGAAAAGAAAGGATCTGACGGAGAATGGACTCAGATAGAGTATGAAGGTCAGATTGGGTATATTTACAGCAGTCTGCTTGAGTAAAACAGAAACAGTGAAATTTAAGAGCCACGCAAATGCGTGGCTCTTTGTGTTATCACCTGGTAAATCCCCCGTATGTAGTTCCCGGCACCATATTTGTATTGTGAAGCCGTGCAAGTTCACTGACAGTGACCAGGTTATATCCATTATTGATCAATTGAGGAATCAGAATTTCCGCAGCATCCACAGAAGTACTGAATATATCATGCATAAGAATAATGGAACCATCCTGTACGTTATCCATTACTGCCTGTACAGTGGCCTGTACATCCTTAGTTTTCCAGTCAAGAGTATCGATGGACCATAGAATCACTGGTACATTTACAGAAGCCAGAATCATATCATTAACTGCTCCATAGGGAGGCCTTATAACGGATGCAGAATGCCCGGTAAGATCTGTAAGCTGCTGATTAACACTGTCTATTTCACTGTTTACTTCTTCCTGTGAAAGAGTGGTCAGATCTTTGTGATCATATGTATGGTTTCCTAATTCACATCCAAGCTTTGACATTCTCTTAACTTCTTCAGGGAAACTGGCAATTTCACTACCCGTCATAAAGAATGTGGCTTTTGCATTATTTTTTTCCAGACAGTCCAGAAGACGGCCGGTAAAAGAACTCGGTCCATCATCAAAAGTAAGAGCTACTGACTTTTTATTCATTGGAGATTTTCCTTTCAGAGAACCATCCTCATTGAAATGATATGTCTTTTTTCCGATTTTAAGATCTTCCGTCTGCATAATTCCGTCCATATCCATATAATATGTTTTCCCATCCACAGTAATCCACCCTGTCTGCATGATTCCATCTGAACCAAAGTAATAACGTTTCTTGTCCGTATCTGTCAGCCATCCGGAGAAAGGAACTCCGTCTATAAGGAACATCCAGCTGCTTCCTGAAGAGGTCCAGACACCTTTTGAAGCTTCCGGGGAAACTTTAAACTTCTTAGATGCTGAAGATTTTTTTTCTGCTGTTTTATCAGCGGAATCTGTTTCTGAAGTTAAAATCATGCTGCTTACTGAGGAGGGAGACGGATCATCTGAAGTATCAGATACATACAATTCGGGCTCAGTTTGACTGCAGATGCTGTCCAGATCTGGTGTTGGTGAAGAATATGTAAAAAGGCCTGCAAAAGATATGCATAAGACTGTGACAGCCAGCAGAAGCCAGTGGTTTATACGGGAAAAACGGTTTGACATAATGTCCCTCCTTTTGACTTTTTATCCCATAATCATTTTTTATCATACAATAAAGGATAGAAAATTTCAAGGAAATTCACCGTTGATAAGAATCGGAAAAAATTATATAATGGAACAATGGATGAAAAGATAAGAATTAACAAATATTTAAGTGATGCAGGAATCTGTTCCCGAAGAGAAGCAGATCGCCTGATTGAAGATGGCAGAGTTACAGTTGGAAATGTCAGGGCTGTAAATGGACAGAAGATCCTGCCTGGTGAAAAAGTTTTTGTAGATGGCAGACCTGTGGAAAAAAAGAACAGAAAAGTTCTGCTTTTGTTTAACAAACCATCCGGAATTGTATGTAGTACCAGACAACAGAGAGATGAAGTGACTGTAACAGATTTTATTCATTATCCAATACGTATTTATCCTGTGGGAAGGTTGGACAAGGATTCGGAGGGCCTTCTTCTTATGACAAATGAAGGAGATCTTGTCAACAGGATCATGCGTGCCGGAAATTATCATGAAAAGGAATACCTGGTTACAGTTGATAAACCTGTAGACAAAGATTTTATCCGCCAAATGGCATGGGGTGTTCCTGTTTTAAATACGGTGACCAGACCATGTACAGTGGAGCAGACCGGGCAATACAGTTTCCGAATTATTCTCACCCAGGGACTGAACCGGCAGATACGCAGAATGTGCCAATATTTGGGTTATAATGTGTGTAGCCTTAAAAGGATTCGGATTATGAATCTTACATTGGATGGAATTAAAGAAGGACAATACAGAGAAATTACAGAAAAGGAATGGAAAGAGCTTCAGAAAATGCTGGCAGAATCTTCAAATCAACCGGCAGTACAGACAGGAGGGCGTCATGGAAACAGCAGCAATCAGACGAATGAAAGAACTGGTCCGGAAACTGGACGAAGCGTCGAAAGCATATTATCAGGAAGATACAGAAATCATAAGCAACAGAGAATACGATCAGATGTACGACGAACTTCAGGCACTGGAAAGAGAAACAGGAATCGTTCTGACAAATAGTCCGTCTGTCCGTGTGGGATATGAGGCTGTGGACCAGCTGCCAAAAGAACAGCATGAATCACCTATGCTGTCTCTGGATAAGACAAAAGACAGAGAAGTTCTCAGGGAATTCATCGGAAATCATCGGACCCTTTTATCCTGGAAGCTGGATGGCCTGACTATCGTGCTTACCTATGAAAATGGAGAACTGGTCAAAGCAGTTACCAGAGGAAATGGTATTGTAGGTGAGGTGGTCACCAATAATGCCCGGGTGTTTAAGAATATACCACTGAAGATTTCGTATCAGGGAAGGTTGGTTCTGAGAGGGGAAGCAATTATTACCTATTCTGATTTTAAGAGAATCAATGAATCCATTCTGGATGTAGACACAAGATACAAAAATCCAAGAAACCTGTGCAGTGGATCTGTGCGGCAGCTGAATAATGAGATTACGGCCAGACGTAATGTGAGATTTTTCGCATTTGCTCTTGTCAGTGCCCAGGGTGTAGATTTCCATAATTCCAGAGCAGCACAGTTTGAATGGCTGAAAGAGCAGGGTTTTGATGTTGTGGAGTACAGGATGGTTACAGCAGAAACTCTGGATGAGGCAATGGAGTACTTTTCCACTGCCATTGTAACAAATGATTTTCCCTCAGATGGTCTTGTTGCTTTGTATGATGATATTGCTTATGGAGACTCCCTTGGCAGAACCGCAAAGTTTCCAAGAAACGCTTTTGCATTTAAGTGGGCAGATGAGATCAGGGAGACACGTCTTCTGGAAATAGAGTGGAGTCCGTCAAGGACGGGACTTATCAATCCTGTTGCAATATTCGAGCCTGTGGAACTGGAGGGAACAACTGTCAGCAGAGCCAGTGTTCACAATATCAGTATTATGAAAGAACTTAAGCTTGGAATCGGAGACAGGATCACGGTATATAAAGCCAATATGATCATTCCCCAGATTGCAGAGAATCTCACTTCAAGTGGAAATATTACGATCCCTCACATCTGTCCTGCGTGTGGCCACGAAACAAAAATCCGAAAAGTCAATGATGTGGAGGCACTCTATTGTATGAACCCTGACTGTGCCGCAAAAAAGATTAAATCATTTGCTCTTTTTGTAAGCAGAGATGCCTTGAATATAGACGGACTGTCAGAGGCCACACTGGAAAAATTTATTGCAAAAGGGTTTATTCATGATTTTGGTGATATTTTTGAAATAGAAAAGCATAAAGACGAAATTGTGAAGATGGATGGTTTTGGGGAGAAATCCTTCGAGAACCTTAGAAAAAGTCTTAATAAAGCGAAAGAAACAACTGCTGCAAGAGTAATTTACAGCCTTGGAATTCCCAATATTGGCCTTGCCAATGCAAAGATCATCTGCAGACATTTTGATGATGACATTGATAAGATCCGTGGTGCAGAGGAAGAGGAGATCAGTTCTATTGATACGATCGGCCCCGTAATCGCCAAAAGTTTTACAGAGTATTTCTCCAGTGAGGAAAATAATCGTAAACTGGATCATTTGTTAGGCCATCTGAATATTCATAAGGAGGAAAAGAGAGGCCCACAGATTTTTCAGAATATGAATTTTGTCATTACAGGAAGTGTTGAGCATTTTGCCAACAGGGCACAGGCTAAGGAATTCATTGAATCTTTAGGTGGTAAAGTTACCGGTTCTGTAACAGGTAAGACAACTTACCTGATCAATAATGATAAAGCTTCCGGTTCTTCCAAAAATAAAAAAGCGAAAGAACTGGGAATTCCTATTCTGTCAGAAGAAGAATTTCTTGAACTTGCTGAAAAGAAATAAACAAAAGGAGACAAAAACAATGCCAATTAAAATACAGGGAGATCTTCCTGTAAAGGAAATTCTTGAAAAAGAAAATATTTTTGTGATGGATGAAACCCGTGCCTTGCATCAGGATATTCGCCCTATTCAGATATTGATCCTGAATCTTATGCCATTAAAGGAAGAGACAGAGCTTCAGCTGCTTCGTTCTCTTTCCAATACACCACTTCAGGTGGATGTATCTTTTATGACAGTGCAAAATCATGAGTCCAAAAACACATCTATGAGCCATCTGAATAAGTTTTATCAGACTTTTCCGGAATTGAAAGAACAAAAATTTGATGGCATGATCATTACGGGTGCACCTGTGGAACAGATGGAATTTGAAGAAGTGGATTACTGGAATGAACTTGTTGAGATTATGGACTGGACAACCACACACGTTACATCTACCATATTTCTGTGCTGGGCAGCTCAGGCATCTTTATATCATTTTTATGGCCTGAAAAAAAGAATGCTGGACACCAAAATGTTCGGTCTTTTCTGGCACAGGGTTTTAAACCGTAAAATACCTCTTGTCAGAGGATTTGATGATGTTTTCCTGGCACCTCATTCCAGGCATACGGAGGTTCCTATTGAAGATATCCATAACTGTAAAGAACTTACGGTTCTGGCAGAATCGGATGAAGCGGGATTATTCCTTGCTATGTCAGAGGGGGGAAGAAAAATTTTTGTAATGGGACATCCGGAGTATGACCGCGTAACCCTTGATGGAGAATATAAGCGTGACATGAGTAAGAATCTTCCTATTGATATTCCGAAGAATTATTACCGTGATAATGACCCGGAGAATAAACCTCTTCTGATGTGGAGAGCTCACGCCAATAATCTTTATACCAACTGGCTCAATTATTACGTGTATCAGAGCACTCCCTTTGATCTTTACGGCACACCGGATTTTCATGAAATATAATAGAAAGACATGGGTTTTAAAGAATGGCTGCGGTATATTTATTACCAGTTTACATTGCACTTAATGTCTATTTACTTTTCTGGATTCTGACATGGCTTTCCTCTCTCGGAAAACCATTTCAGAACAAATGGGTAAAAACCGGTATTTCTGTTATCTACATATTTCTTGCTGCATCAATAATAATTTCCTTTTTTATGCCGGCAGGACAGGGCAGGAAGATTATGAAGCTTATCAGCAATTACTGGGTTGGAATCCTGCTGTATATGGTTCTTATAATTCTTCCGGTGACTCTTATATATATTACGGTCAGGTTAATAAAAAAACATCAGAACAAAAAGAGAAATCTTCCGGTAAATCTTTATTTCCGAAAAAGTATGGCTGTGGGAGGAGTAATATGTGCTGTAATCATTGGAACAATCTGCATAGGGGGAATGATCAATGCCCGGATCATCCATGTAACACCTTATGATATTTCGGTTGACAAATCTGGAGGGAAGCTGGATTCTTTGAAGGTTGTACTGGTGTCTGATCTGCATCTGGGATATAATATTGGCATTAAGCATATGACAAAGACGGTAAAGAAAATTAATGATCAGGATCCGGATCTTGTAGTTATTGCAGGGGATATTTTTGACAATGAGTATGAAGCAGTAGAAAAACCGGAAAAGATGGAGGAAATTTTCCAGGGAATACAGTCAAAATATGGTGTATATGCCTGCTATGGAAATCATGACATTGAAGAATCGCTTCTGTCCGGATTTTCTTTTTCCAGTAACGGGAAAAACAAGGGCAACAAGAAAATGGATGAATTTCTTGAGAAATCAAATATCAGGCTTTTGAGAGATGAAAAAGTTCTTATTGATGACAGTATCTGGCTGTTTGGAAGGCAGGATATGGAGCACTCTGACAGGGAAATCAATGTCAGGAAAACACCTGAGGAAATTACTGAAGGACTGGATACCAGTAAGCCGATTATTGTAATAGACCACGAGCCTTCAGAGCTTCAGCAATTGTCAGGTGCCGGAGTGGATGTGGATCTGTGCGGACATACTCATGATGGCCAGCTTTTTCCCGGAAACCTGATTATAAAACTTATGTGGGAAAATTCATATGGTTATCTGAAGAAGGGTAATATGCATAATATTGTTACATCAGGATCAGGTTTGTTTGGACCTTATATGCGTATTGGAACCAGGGCAGAAATCTGCCCGGTTACCATTCATTTTAAGAATTCATAAATGAATTTCAAAAGGAAAATTTCCTGAGAAGCCGAAATCTCTGGGATCCAGTTTACTTCCACAGCCACATACAGGAGGTTCATTTTCATATGCTCCGGAACGGATTCCTTTTATTCCTGCTTCTTTCAGGAGATTCTTTGCTTTTTCAAAAGCTTTTTTGTCTTTTTTCTGAAAAACTGTGATTTTTTCTCAAAAAGAGCCATATCTGTACCTCCGGTTAAAGAGAAATGAACCCCTTGTTTTTCAGGCAGGCTTCAACTTCCATAATGTCTTCTACGTGTAGTACCATGATAGGGCGACCTGTATCACGGTTGAAGGACAGATACAGATAGTCGATATTGATATTGCTGTCCAGAAATGTAAGAAGCAGCTTATTAAGGTTTCCAACCTCATCCTTTACTTCTATTCCCAGAACATCTGCCAGCCTGCAGATGAAACCCTTATCCTGTAAAGCTTGTTCTGCCATAACAGGATCAGACACTACCATACGTATGATACCATATTCCGCACTGTCATTTGTCACAGAACCCAGGATGTTTATATTTTTTTCCTGCAGAATTTCAGTGACTTTCTGCATAACCCCTTTTTTATTTTCTGCAAAAATTGATAATTGCTTTAACATTATATTTTTCCTCCAATCTGCTGAACTTTATTTTACAAAACTAAAATACACCTGTCAACCTTTAAAGTATCTATCGATTTCTATTTGATTTTTTTGAATAAATCTGTTATAGTAAGAATCGGAAATTCAGATCAGTATTATGGGAGTGCGAAACACAGAACAATACGTATGGCATTTTGGACTCCAAACATCATATTATTCATACAGGAAGAGAGGATCTTAATGCGTAAAAAATCACATATTCTTCTGGCAAGATATCTGGCAGACCAGATTCCTGATGACCAGAGTCTTCAGTCTCACAGAAAAGCATTTTGTTTTGGAAGTATTCTTCCTGACATTAAGCCATCATTTATAACTAAAAGGCATGAATTTTTTGGCACGTTTGATGAAATTCAGGGAAAAATGCAGAATCTGATAGATATTGGCATTGAGGACAGCAATCAGAGAGTTTACTGGCGCAGACTGGGTGAAGTGATACATTATATGGCCGATTATTTTACTTTCCCTCATAATCGTATCTATACAGGAAGTTTTTCCGATCATAACTATTATGAAAAGATTTTGAAAAGAGAGCTGAAATCATGTATATTGAATGGGGAGGCACAGAAATATCTGGAACCTGCAATTTATTTTTCCAGTTTCTCTGCATTAATTGAATATATAAAGACAATTCATGAAAATTATCTTAATGAAAGCAGAAATGTGGACAATGATATGAAGTTTATTTTGAACATGTGTTATCAGGTTATTCAGGGAGTAATACAGCTTTGTTCCGGGGAAAGATTTACGACTGTTGTTCAGCAGGGATGTTGACAGATTCAAATTTATGAGATAAATATAAAGAACCCTGCCAGGCAGGGTTCTTTGTATTTAAAAAGAAAAAAGACAGGATATGACCCCTGTGGTTGATTTCATTAACTCCATATGATAAAATAACTCTGGGTTGATATTTTAACATTTGCAAGGGTGTTTATTACATGCCTTTATGAAATCAGGGGGATAAAGGAATGTTCATGAAAAGAAGGGAGCATTTTAAATATATGAAAAATAAATATCTTGCCAGGTTTTTGTGCCTGACAATCGTGTCCGGCATGATATGTTCTGACACGGTTTCCTCGATGGCGGCAGATAATAATGAAATAGAATTTGCGTTGGATGAGTTTGGATCACCTGAGGATAATCTGAATTTGGGACAACCACCCCAATCTGATTTTTCTGTTACAGATCATCCAACAGATGGACCGGATTCGCCTGTAAGTCCCGCTCCATCAGTGAGTCCTGTACCGACAGGAAGCCCGGATCCGTCTGTGAGTCCTGTACCAACAGGAAGTCCGGATCCATCAGTGAGTCCTGTACCGACAGGAAGCCCGGCCCCATCTGTCAGTCCCATACCTTCAGTTAGTCCGATGCCAGAGCCCAGTCTTACCCCTCAACCGTCTGTGAGTCCTGAACCTGCTCCGGAAATTCCTGAAAAAGTCAGAAAAATCATTGAGAGAATTGATGAATTACATCGTCAACCGATCACTCTGGAGAAGAAAGCTCTTGTAGAGAGCATTCGGGCAGCTTATGAAAAGCTTACAGATGTGGAAAAAATTCAGGTGTCCAACTATTCTTTCCTGTTGGAAATGGAGAATAAGATTACAGAACTTGAGGCTGCATTAAACGCTGAAACGAAGCAGGAGCTTACATCTCCGGATTCTGATGTTGTGGCACAGATAGGGACACCGGTATATTATACAGATATGGCTTCTAACCTTCATGCTGGAAAAGATTTTTATCTTGACAGCCTGAAGAAAAATTATCAGCTTGTTTTTTCAGACGATTTCTCATCTGTTATGGATGAGATAGAAAAAGAATATAAGGAGAAAAATAAACTGTCAGATGCATGTGACAGGAACGAAAAAGGAATTACTTCCTCAGCTGACAGCCTTCTTGTCAAAAACTGGCAGGATATTCTTGCCATTTATGTTTATCAGCAGAGTAAAAAAGGAGTTACAGAATTTGTTTTGAATTCTTCCTGCAAGGAAGACCTTTCTGCTATTTTTAAAGAAATGAATCCTGTAGTCAGGGACAAGCAGAATATTACTCATGTTACATATGGTAACCGCCATATAAACTATTATATCAAGAAAAATAAAATTTCCAGAGAAGATCGTAAAATCCTTAAGAAATATGTGGAAACAGATTGTAAACTTCTTTGTGCAACTGTAACCGCTGCCAGGGGTTTTGTCCGTGAAAGTGTAGGAGAGGACGTTTCAGAGGAAAGGGTGAACGTGATTTCAGCTGCATATTCACTGGTTGGTAAGGTTGGCTATTTTTGGGGTGGCAAATCAACAGCGCTTGGTGAAGATCCTAACTGGGGCAGAACATTTCCTGTTACGACTCAGGGAAGCAGAAGTACAGGAACTCTTCGTGCATATGGACTGGATTGCAGTGGATTTGTAAGCTGGGCTGTAATTAATGGGTATTCCAATCTTGCCATGCAGGCTTCTATAGGAGATGGAACCTCAGAACAGTGGGAAAAGGCTAAGGTCATCAGTGAAGCAGATGCCCAGCCGGGAGATCTGGTATTTCAAAGAGGACCCGAGTCGGGCAGTGACAATCATGTTGGCATTCTCTGCGGAAAAACGGATGCAGGTGACTGGATCGTGGTTCATTGTTCTTCCAGTAAGAATGGGGTTACTGTAGGTGAAGCATACAGTGCAGGATTCCGGTATATTCGACAGCCTGCTTTCTATCCGACTGTCCAGGAACAGAAGGCAATGCAGGAAAACAGCTATTCATTGACATCAGGTATTACAAGGCTTATGAATCAGTCTGATAGTCATACTCTGCAGGATACCGTAAGCACAGGACCTGCCGCTGCTTCTGTGTTACCGTCTAAGATAGTACTTTCCAGAGATAAAGCAGATGTCTTTAAATCAAATTAAAAATATAACAGGCAGGGAAGAATTTTACCCTGCCTGTTTATATATTGAGATATCATAGAAGGATTATCAGATGAAAAAAAATAGATTTCCTGCCGGTCGTGCGGCAATTGTGGCAATATTCATTATTCTTCTGATTACAGGGGGATATGAAGTCAGACACAGGCTGTTACCAGATACAGTTCAATCTCAGTCTGATTCAGAAGAAAGTCAGTCTGATGAAGATAATATACTTGGCAGAATCCAGGAGGCTGTTTCAGGAGAGCCTGCTGTTGTAAAAGAACTTCGAAAAAAGGAGCCTGCATTTTCAGATAATGGTCATCAGGAATATTATTTTCAGCTTCTTAATGAAAATGAAAAAAGAGGATACAGGGAAATACTTGATGGAATAAGAAACTTTGAGGACCAGTTTTATCTTTCAATATCAGGTGACGGGCAGATTGACAGGGTATATCATGCGGTTCTGAAGGATCATCCGGAGATATTCTGGGTTCATAACAGAGAAAAGGTATATAAGACAACATATGCAGGTAAGGATTATTGCCAGTTTTCACCTGGATATATGTATACACAGGAAGAACGGACTCAGATTGAGAATTCAATGGAAAATGCTTTTCTGGATGTAAAGAATCAAATCCCTTCAAATGCCGATGATTATCAGAAAGTAATGACTGTATATACATATATTATTGATAATACAGACTATGTAGCAGGAAATGATGATCAGAGTATTGCGGGAGTGTTCTGGAAAAAGAAGGCAGTGTGTGCAGGATATGCCGGTGCTGTTCAGTATCTGCTGGAAAGGCTTGGAGTATATTGTATTTATGTTGACGGGGATGCCAGAAACAGTACAGAAGGACATGCCTGGAATATTGTGAAACTTGACGGACAGTATTATTATGTAGATGCGACAAACGGAGACCAGCCGGATTTTCTGGAAGGAGATGCAGTACAACTTGTGGAGCACAAGACAATAATATATGATTATCTGTGCCCGTTTCCGGAAGAGTACCAGAGTGTTTATCATGCATCCGATGAATTTCAGGTTCCCAGCTGTACAGCCACAGATAAAAATTTTTATGTGCAGAACGGAGCTTGTTTTGACAGCTATGACTGGAATCAGGTGTATGACCTGAGTATGCTGCGGATAGACAATAATGCAGCGGTTGTCCGGTTAAAATTCAGTACCAGGGATGCATTTGATTCAGCATATAAAGACTGTATTGAAAATGAAAGGATCCAGGAGATTGCCAGGTACTATATGGAAGTTCATGGCCTTACCAGGATTTCCTATCATTATGGAATTCTGGATAACATGAAAACTATGTATTTTATGTTCTGAAATAGTATTAAGGAGAGAATGATGGAAAAAATTTCAGTTACTTTCAGTGATCTGACAGATATGATAGACAGAGTGGGCGCTTCAGATACTTTCAATGAGCTTGCTGCCATCGTATGCTCTGTGATTTTGATATTAGGAATTATGAACTGTACTCTGGGATATCGGCTTTTGAGATTCTGGATGATGACAGGAGGATTTCTTGCAGGTGCAGGCATTGGCTTCCTTATTTTATATTTTATGGATATTGATCAGAAATATGTATACCTTGGAGGAATGCTCCTGAGCGGAATTCTTCTGGCAGTAGTTTCATTTCTTATATATAAGGCAGGAGTTTTTCTGCTTGCAGCAGCAATTGGCTGGACAGTCAGTATCTGGATCATACATCCCACCAGTTCAGCATCCTTTTTTGCATGTGTGCTGATCGGAATTGCTCTGGGTACTCTTTCAGTAAAATTCTGCAGGCAGGTTCTGATCGTTTCCACAAGCCTGATTGGAGGTATTATGGCAGGAATGTCACTTGCAAAGATTGGAAATCTTAAGAGCTTTCCATATGGAATAGGAATGAGCGCTGGTTTTGCCCTTCTTGGAACTCTGATTCAGTTTGCAATAAATAAACCTGTTGCAGAAGAGGATGAAGAGGAAGAAGAGGAAGATTCAGATGAAGAGGTTCCTTATGAAACAGACGAAGATACGGATCGATTCTCAGATGAAACATAAAGACGGAAAGGATGACGTGAAATGGCAAAAGAGGCAAAAACAAATGCAATGAGAATGCTTGACCGGCAGAAAGTAAAATATCAGATATTCACATATGAGTGTAATGAGTTTATTGATGGTCTGCACAGTGCTGATCTTATAGGGGCACCTTATGATCAGTCCTTTAAAACTCTTGTAATGGAAGGGAAAAGCGGAGGATATTTCGTCTTTGTTGTACCGGTAGAAAAAGAAGTGGACAGAAAAGCTGCTGCAAAAGCAGTAGGAGAGAAATCGGTGGATATGATTCATGTAAAAGACATTACCAGGATTACCGGATATGTCCGTGGAGGCTGCAGCCCTCTGGGAATGAAGAAGCCTTATCCTGTTGTGATCGATGCTTCTGCCGGTAATTTTAAAGAGATTTATATCAGTGGGGGAAGAATAGGATTGACGCTTAAGGTTCCACTTGAGGATCTGCTTAAGATCACTGGGGGAAAGCTTGCAGAAATCACTGCATAAACCGTATAAATAATAAAAAGGGCCATACATTGGATATTTTGCTCCAATGTATGGCCAGACTGTTAATTATCCTGGGCATCTTCTTCATTCACTTCAAATACGTGACGCTTCTTAGCCATTTCATCGCTTTCAAGATATTCGTCATAAGAAGTGATCTTATCTACCAGTGTTCCGTTTGGAAGTATTTCCATAATACGGTTTGCCGTTGTCTGGACGAACTGATGGTCGTGAGAAGTAAAGAGAATCACTCCGGGGAATTTGATCAGCCCATTATTAAGTGCCGTGATACTTTCCATATCCAGATGGTTGGTAGGTTCATCCAGAATCAGGATATTGGCTCCGGAGATCATCATTTTGGAAAGAAGACAGCGTACCTTTTCACCACCGGAAAGAACACGGACACGTTTTACACCATCTTCACCAGGGAATAACATACGTCCAAGGAATCCCCGCACATAAGTGGCATCCTTAATTTCCGAATATTGTGTAAGCCAGTCAGTTATGGTCAGGTCATTATCAAATTCTGCTGTACTGTCTTTAGGAAAATATGCCCGGGAGGTTGTAACACCCCATTTATAATTACCTTCATCGGGTTCTATTTCTCCCATCAGAATTCGGAAGAATGTGGTGGTAGCCTGTTCATTTGCTCCTACAAAAGCAACCTTGTCTTCCCGTCTCAGTGTAAAAGAAATATTATCCAGAACTTTGACACCATCAATGGTTTTGGAAAGATTCTCAACCATAAGAACTTCATTGCCAATTTCACGGTTGGGACGGAAATCAATGTAGGGATATTTTCGGCTGGACGGACGCATTTCATCCAGCTGGATCTTTTCCAGAGCACGTTTACGTGAGGTTGCCTGCTTGGATTTGGATGCATTGGCACTGAATCTGGAAATAAATTCCTGAAGTTCTTTAATTTTTTCTTCTTTTTTCTTATTGGCTTCCTTCATCTGCCTGATAAGCAGCTGGCTGGATTCAAACCAGAAATCATAATTTCCGGCATAAAGCTGGATTTTTCCATAATCTATGTCTGCTGTCTGGGTGCAGACTTTATTGAGAAAATAACGGTCATGGGATACTACGATTACCGTGTTGTTGAAATTGATCAGGAATTCCTCAAGCCATTCTATAGCAGGAAGATCCAGATGGTTGGTAGGTTCATCAAGAAGAAGGATATCCGGATTCCCAAAAAGAGCCTGTGCCAGAAGTACTTTTACTTTCTGGCTTCCTGTAAGGTCTGCCATCTGTGTATAGTGGAGGGAAGTGTCAATTCCAAGACCATTAAGGAGTGAAGCGGCATCGGATTCTGCCTCCCATCCGTTCATTTCTGCAAATTCACCTTCCAGTTCACTGGCACGTATTCCATCTTCATCAGTGAAATCTTCTTTAGCATATATAGCCTCTTTTTCTTTCATTATATCATATAATCTTTTATTACCCATAATGACAGTATCGAGTACGGGAAAGGCGTCATATTTAAAGTGATCCTGTTGAAGAAAAGAAAGACGTTGGCCGGGGGTAATTGTTACATCACCCTTGGTAGGCTCCAGCTGCCCGGAGAGAATTTTGAGAAAAGTAGATTTACCTGCACCGTTGGCACCAATCAGTCCATAACAGTTGCCCTCAGTAAATTTAATATTAACATCCTCAAACAGTGCCTTTTTACCAACGCGTAAAGTAATGTTATTTGCTGAAATCATATCATACCTCGTTTTTCGTAATATAAAATCTGAACTTCAATTTCTTATAGTCGTTTATCATTGTACAGTAAAATAAGAAATTTGCAACTGTTTTTTGGCTTTTTAGGCTTCTTTCTTTACAAAAAAAAGATGCACTGTTATAATAGAAACAGTATATAAACTTGAAAGAGGTTACTGTTACAATGTATATCACAAGAGAATGCGATTATGCGGTAAGAGTGATACGCGCACTGGAAGGGGAGAAGCGGCTCAGTGTCCCGGACATATGTGAGAAAGAAGCAATTACTGCACCCTTTGCGTATAAAATACTTAAGAAACTTCAGAAGGCCAGGATTGTACGTGGATACCGGGGAGTACATGGGGGTTATTCTCTCAACAGAGATCTTGATAAGCTGACCTTGTATGATCTGTATTCTGCAATTGATTCAGATATGTTTATTATTGAGTGTCTGAATCCGGATTATGAATGTGTCCGTAATAATAAAGAAGGATATCCCTGTCTGGTTCATAAAGAGCTCCTGTATATTCAGGAAGAACTGGAAAAATTACTTAAATGTAAATCATTAAAGCAGATTCTGGCAGAGGAATAAATTCCTGTCATTGTCAATAATGTCTCTTGTATCTGCAAAGATACAAAATCATATAAAACAAATTGGACATCAGGGGAAGAATATGCTATAATTTACTCTGGACTTTGAGGCATACAATATGTGCCTTGAAATATTATTTTCATCATACCTTTAAGGAGGAAAAACAAACTATGGCAAGAAAGATGAAAACCATGGATGGTAACCATGCGGCTGCTCATGCTTCCTATGCATATTCAGATGTGGCAGCAATTTACCCGATTACCCCATCATCTGTTATGGCAGAAGCAACAGACGAATGGGCAACCCAGGGAAGAAAGAATATTTTCGGACAGGAAGTTCAGGTTACTGAAATGCAGTCCGAAGCCGGAGCTGCCGGTGCAGTTCACGGTTCCCTGGCAGCCGGAGCTTTAACAACAACTTATACAGCATCTCAGGGTCTTTTACTTATGATCCCTAATCTTTACAAGATCGCCGGAGAACAGCTTCCTGCAGTATTTAATGTATCTGCCCGTGCAGTGGCATCTCATGCT
>JAXEUE010000140.1:0-8076 GCA_034115005.1 Blautia sp. | reverse complement strand
ACCTGTAGTTCCGGATTTTGAAATTCCATATCATACAGATATTATGGAAAGTTTTGACGGAATTGACCTGGATAGCGCAAGGCGTGTTGCAGGTAATGGATTTTATTATTTAATGGGTGATATTGCAAGACTTCATTCAGCAGTTATATCTTATGCCCGTGATTTCATGATAAACAGAGGCTTCACCTATTGTGTGCCACCTTTTATGATTAGAAGCAATGTTGTTACAGGCGTAATGAGCTTCGCTGAGATGGATGCTATGATGTACAAGATTGAGGGCGAGGATTTATATCTGATCGGTACCAGTGAACATTCTATGATTGGAAAGTTTATTGACCAGATTATTCCTGAAGAGGAACTTCCCAAGACTCTTACAAGTTATTCTCCTTGTTTCCGAAAAGAAAAAGGAGCACATGGACTGGAAGAAAGAGGAGTATACAGAATCCATCAGTTTGAAAAACAGGAAATGATCGTCGTATGCAAGCCCGAAGACAGTGCAATGTGGTTTGACAAATTATGGCAGAATACTGTTGATTTATTCCGCTCTTTGGATATCCCTGTACGTACATTGGAATGCTGCTCCGGTGATCTGGCAGATTTAAAGGTAAAATCTCTTGATGTGGAAGCATGGTCTCCAAGACAGAAAAAATATTTTGAAGTTGGAAGTTGCTCAAATCTTGGAGATGCACAGGCTCGCCGCCTGAAAATTCGTATAAATGGAAAAGATGGAAAGAAATATCTGGCACACACTTTAAATAATACTGTTGTGGCACCGCCAAGAATGTTGATTGCTTTCCTTGAAAACAATTTGAATGCAGATGGTTCTGTTAGTATTCCAAAGGCATTACAGCCATATATGGGTGGTATGACCAAAATTGAGAAAAAGAAACGTGATTAAATAATACGGGTCTTTTTCAGGGAGGTGTTCTTATGCATAGTTATCTCAGGACAGTTGGTTTTTCTAAGATCACCAGAAGAAGCAGTATAAAACAGATTATCAGAGATACCATTGAGACTTATGATGAAAAGGTCGTTGTTGAAAATCATCCGGATGGTATATTTGCTGAATTTTCAAAAAATTATGGATGTGATTGTGGAATTACTGTTTGTGGACAGTATGATGAATATAATAAATTTCATGTAGACTATTATTTTCCATTCTTTCGGGGAACAGGTATTACTACTCAGGAAAATATTGTAGTTGAAAAGCATGCAGAGAAAGAATCATTTGCAGGTGCATGTGATGATCTGAGAATAGGAGTTACATTAATTTTTTATCTTCAAAATGCTGCTGAATATTTGCAACACCAATATAAAGATACAGTTTTTCCTGCCAGTCAGCCATTAACTCTATCCGGGCTGGCCAGAGAGGGGAAGATCATTTTTCCGGTTGAAAAAGATAAAGAAGCAGTAAAAGTAGACCAGGAATTTAAAAAAAACAGAAATCATCTTATTGCTGCGGCCAGAAATGGTGATGAGGATGCTATGGAAAGCCTTACTATGGAGGATATGGATACTTATTCCATGATTTCACAGCGAATAGTCACAGATGATATTTTATCCATTGTTGATTCCTATTTTATGCCTTATGGCATAGAGTGTGATCAGTATAATGTTATGGGAGAAATTCTGGACTTTACAATGTTTAAAAATATTATTACAGGAGAAGAGATTTGTCAGCTTACTCTGGAATGTAATGATATGCAATTTGATGTCTGTATAAATAAAGCTGATCTTCTGGGAGAACCAAAGAAAGGCAGGAGATTTAAAGGGGTTATCTGGCTTCAGGGACAGATCCATTATTAAAAATGTTTCACGTGAAACAAAGACTGTTTGTATTTCATAAAATGGTAAAATATGAGACATGTAATTATTGGTACTGCCGGTCACGTAGATCATGGAAAAACGTGCCTCATTAAGGCACTTACCGGAATTGATACAGACCGTTTAAAGGAAGAAAAGAAAAGAGGAATTACGATTGAACTGGGCTTTGCTTATCTGGATTTTCCGGATGGGCAAAGAGCGGGAATCGTCGATGTGCCTGGACATGAAAAATTTATAAAAAATATGCTGGCAGGTGCCGGTGGAATTGACGTTGTTATGCTTGTAATCGCTGCGGATGAGGGAATCATGCCTCAGACGGTGGAGCATCTTGATATTCTATCTATCCTTGGAATACAAAAGGGTGTTGTGGTAATTACCAAAACAGATCTGGTAGAACCGGATTTTCTGGAGCTGGTTAAGGAAGACGTAAAAGATTTTGTAAAAGGTACATTTCTGGAAAATGCTCCGGTTGTTCCTGTTTCTGTTTTTGAAAATAAAGGACTTAACTCTCTTTTGTCTGTATTAAAGGATTTATGTGAATCTTTTCCTAAACGAAAGGAAGCTTCAGAATTTCGTTTGCCCATTGACCGTGTTTTTACTTTAAAAGGATTCGGAACAATTGTAACTGGGACATTAATGGATGGAAAAATGCGAAAAGGACAGGAAGCAGTATTGTATCCGGAAAATGTCTCGGTAAAAATAAAAAACATTCAGGTACATTCCATAGATGAAGACGCTGCCTGGCCTGGACAGCGTGTGGCTGTAAACATTCCGGACAGAAGAAAAGAGGAGATCATGCGGGGAGATATCCTTGCATCCAGAGGAGCTCTGTATCCAACCAGAATGCTGGATGGAAGAGTGGAAATCCTGAAACATACAAAGCGTACAGTGCGAAACGGAAGTCGTGTCCATGTTTATCTGGGAACGAAAGAGCTTCTTGGTAAAATAGTTCTGATGGATGTGGATGAACTGAAAGCTGGGGAAAGCTGTTATGCTCAGCTGAGACTGGAGGAAGAGACAGTTGCACGCATGGGAGATCATTTTGTTCTGCGTTTTTATTCTCCTCTGGAAACAATAGGCGGAGGTGTGGTGCTGGATGCATGTCCACATAAGCATAAAAAAAATGATCAAAATGTTTTAAAAAGCTTTTGCATAAAGGAAAAAGGTACTTTGGAGGAAAGATTGGAACTTTCTGCAAGAGAACATTGGGGATGTTTTTATTCCCTTAAAGAACTGGCAGGAAGAAATTTTCTGAATCTGTCAGGAGTAAAGAACTCAGCCAGAAAACTTTCAGAAGAGAAAAAACTGATTCCTCTTTCTGATCAGGTTTATATTCATTGTGATGAAATGACCAGTTATGAGAAGAATATATGCCGTTTTCTGGAGGAGTATCATAAGTCTTATCCTCTCCGGGAAGGTATGGACATTGAAGAAGTAAGAAGCCGTCTGGATCTGAAAGAAAACAGCGGTTTTGCGGATGCGCTTCTGAATGTAATGAGAGAAAGAAAAAGCATTAAGATACAGAACGGACTTGTAAGCCTTTATGGTTTCCATGTAGTGTTCCGAGAAGATGAGTATGCTATGCTTCAGGAAATTACAGAATATTATAAGAGGGCTGGATTTGCTCCGCTGGCAACAGAAGTTTATCTTAAAGAACATGGTTCGTCCAAAAAGTTTCAATCGGTTTTTCATTCACTTTTGAATAAAAAGGTTCTTATTCGACTGGACAGCCAGTATTGCATGCACTGTAGTTTTTATGAAAAGGCAAAAGAATTATTTCGGGAAATGGCAGCACAGAAATCGGAAGTGAGATTGGGAGAGTTCCGTGATTATCTGGGATGTTCACGTAAGATTGCCATAGCACTTCTGGAACATTTTGATAAAAACGGTTTTACAAAAAAAACAGAGGGAGGAAGAATTCTGAAAGATTCTAAAACCCTCAAATAAAACAGGAATATTTTTCTGGCGGACGAGTGTGGGAATCGAACCCACCCAGGACGCTGTTAACGCCCAACACAGGTTTTGAAGACCAGGGGGCACACCAGTTACCCTTCCACGCCCGTAAATAAAAACATTATTATTATAGCATTGCATAGCTGCTTTTTCAACACGGGGGATTAAACAGGAGAATGGGTAGAAGTTTCCTAATTTTAAAGTTTTTCTTGCATTTTGTTTAAAGATATAGTAGAATACACTACGAGTTCAATATATCTTGTCCTCGTAGCTCAGCTGGATAGAGCACTCGCCTCCTAAGGTGGCGTTACAACAATCAACTCTGCTCGGTAGTTGGGTGTCAAAAACTTAATATTTATAAATGTCTGCGTAGCTCAGTTGGATAGAGCGACCGCCTCCTAAGAAGGAGCCGCGGCTGAACCCTGAGGGAAAACAGAAAAAAGAACTTGGAGTTCGAATCGATTCTGGAAGAGACAAAATTAACAACGAAGCTTTCCCCATTCTGGCGGATGCTCTACTGTTAATAAAATGAATAATCTGATGATATCCAGCTAGTCAAAATTAGGTGAAAATCATAAAACGGTTACCGAACCAAAGTGGCAAAAACCCAGTGTTTAAGCCAAAAATCGGTAATGTCCTCTTAGTTTAACGGATAAAACAAGCGCCTCCTAAGCGCTAGCTGTGGGTTCGATTCCCGCAGGGGACGGTTACTAAAAAAGCGGTAATGATTAGCAGAAAATGCTATGTCATGAGCCGCTTTTTTGTTTTCAATGAGATGAAAAAAAGCAGGTCGGGAATGAATTTCCAGCTAATTTGAAGTGATTTTCGTTAGCTGGCAGCTAATTAAAAATACTGTTTTGCAAACGGGAAAATTTGAACTTCCTGCTAACATCGGGGTTCGTTCCTGTTGAAACCTCAGATCGGGGATGTAAAACAGGGTAAAACGGAGAAAAATCCTTTGATGAAAGGAACTTCTGCAAACATCTATTAGCTGAAACAATAGAATATTTCATTAGCTGTAGCTAATGGCAAACGGGATGCTCGTTTGGATCAGATTCAAATATAAGAATCTAATCTGAACGGGCATTTTTTAGTTTGGATTACAGGAAAAGGAGGAGTTCAATGGCAGGAAAAGAAAACGAATCAAACAGGCTGTTTGAGGATGAGAAAGTCATAGAAATTGAGATTGAAAGACTCAGATCTTTTAAAGACCATCCTTTTAAAGTGACTGACGATAAGGAAATGCATCTCCTGAAGGACAGCATAAAACAGTACGGTGTATTGAATCCGCTGATCGTAAGGCCGGTGCCGGATGGAGTATATGAAATTATCTCAGGTCACAGAAGAAAATATGCGGCTCAGCAGCTTGGATATCGGAAAGTTCCTGTGATTATACGGGTTATGAACGATGAAGAAGCCATTATTAAAATGGTGGATGCTAATCTGCAAAGAGAGCGGATCAGTTACAGTGAGAAAGCATTTGCATACAAAATGAAAAATGATGCTATGAAAAGAACTGCCGGAAAGCCGCGTAGCCAAATTGACCACAATTTAAAAGGAAAAAGAACGGTAGAGATTATTGCTGAGGAAACCGGGGAAAGCCCAAAGCAGGTACAGAGATATATTACTCTCACGAATCTGATTCCGGAGCTGTTACAGCAGTTGGATGATGAACTGATCTCATTTAATCCGGCTGTCGAATTGGCAGCTTTAAAAGAAAATGAGCAGAAAAAATTGATCGAGGCAATGGATTATGCCCAATCGGTCCCTTCTCTCTCTCAGGCGCAACGGATGAAGAAACTGAGCAAAGAAGGAAATCTGTCTCTGGAAAAGATGCAGGATATTTTGAGTGAGGTCAAAAAAGGGGAAATATCAAGGGTCACATTTACAAATGAACAGCTTCACAGATACTTTCCCAACAGTTATACACCGGAAATGATGAAGCGGGAAATTGTAGCAATCTTAAAGATATGGATGGAACAATTCTGGGATAAATAAGAAACGGAGGAATGAATGATGTGTAAAGTAATTTCTGTTACAAATCAGAAAGGCGGGGTCGGAAAGACAACGACAACAGTAAACTTAGGGATCGGCCTGGTGAAAGAAGGGAAAAAGGTGCTTTTGATTGATGCGGATCCCCAGGGAAGCCTGACAGCCAGTCTGGGGTATGTGGAACCGGATGATCTTGGTACTACTCTGGCAACGATCATGCTGGCAGTTATTAATGAGGAAGAAATAAAACCGGAGGATGGAATTCTTCATCATGAAGAGAATGTGGATCTGTTACCGGCAAATATTGAATTATCGGCCCTGGAAGTAACCCTGGGAAATGTGATGAGCCGGGAAATGATCATGAAAGATTATATCGAAATGATGAGAGAACGATACGATTATATTCTGATCGACTGTATGCCCAGCCTTGGAATGATGACAATCAATGCTCTTGTTGCTTCGGATGCAGTTCTGATTCCGGTACAGGCAGCATATCTGCCGGTGAAAGGTCTCCAACAGCTGATCAAAACCATTTCTATGGTAAAGAAAAGGCTGAACAGGAAATTGCAGATCATGGGAATTCTGCTGACAATGGTAGATTTCCGCACAAATTACGCAAAGGATATTTCAACGATGCTCCATGTGACATATGGATCAAAGATAACGATTTTTGAAAATGTAATACCGTTATCCGTAAAAGCGGCAGAAACAAGTGCGGAGGGAATCAGCATTTATGCCCACTGTCCTAAGAGCAAAGTGTCCAATGCTTATAAGAATCTGACACAGGAGGTTTTAGAAAATGAAAAATAGAAGCGGCGAGAAAATCAAATTAACAAGCATCGACGAATTACTGGGTGTTGTAAATGAAGAATCAGCTATGGAGATTGAGATTGATAAAATAAAGCCCTTTGCAGGTCATCCATTTAAAGTAATTGATGATGAGAAAATGCAGAATCTCATAGAAAGCATCAGTGAATCAGGAGTTTTGACCCCAGTTCTGATCCGTCCGGATCAAAATGATGGATATGAAATGATCTCCGGCCATCGTCGGATGCATGCGGCACAGAAGGCGGGGTTAATAACAATACCGGCAATTGTCAGAGAAATGACGGATGATGAAGCTGTGATTGCCATGGTAGATGCCAATATCCAAAGAGAGGAGTTGCTTCCGAGTGAAAAGGCATTTGCATATAAGATGAAGTTGGCGGCTATGAAGAGACAAGGGTGTAGACATGATTTAACTTCTGGTCAAAATGACCAGAAGTTATCTGGAAGCGTATCGAGAGATATATTGGCTGATCAAGTAGGAGAAAGTTCGAAGCAAATCCAGCGTTATATCCGCTTGACAGAACTTATCCCAGATTTACTGGAATTGGTAGATAAGAAACGTTTGAACTTTACCATTGCTGTTGATATCTCATATATTCCACAGGATGTACAGAAATGGATTTATGAATATTTCTGTGACAATGGATTTATCAAACCAAATCAGATTGCAGCTTTAAGAAATTATCTTGGACAAGGACCGGTTACACAGAGTCTGATGATCAGTATTCTGAATAGCCATATTCCCGTAAAGGCTCCTGCAAGAAAGGTAACGTTGAATGAAAAGAAGCTGACGAGATATTTCCCGAAAAATTATACATCGGAAGACATGGAGAAAGTTATTGAATCATTATTGGAAAAATGGAAACAGGAACAGGAGGTAATGTGATGGATTTTAAATATATGTACGGAAAACAGGCGGATCAGTATTCTTTTATACATATTCCAAAGATGTTGGTTACTGAAAAAATATTTACGGGAATTACCATTCATGCAAAAGTTCTCTACGGTCTTCTTTTAGACCGTATGGGAATGGCGGCAAAGAATAAATGGGTCGATGAAAGAAACCGAATGTATGTAGTTTATCCAATTCAGGAAATCCAGAAAGATATGGGTGTAACCAGAAAAAAAGCAAGGGAATGTCTGGCGGAGCTTGAAAATGCAGGACTTATAGAAAAGCAATTTAGAGGCATGGGACTGCCGAGTATTTATTTCGTAAAAGACTTTGCGGTAGCGTGAGTAAGAAGTGTCCATTACGGAACTACGGCCGCAGGAAAGGAGAAAATATGGATCAGAAATTGACATTTCGATATTTTTACGGAAATGAAGCTGATCAGTACAGCTTCTACCGGATACCAAAACTTTTATTCAAAAATGAATATTTTAAAAATCTGAGCAGTGATGCAAAGATCTTATACGGTCTGATGCTGGACAGAATGTCCTTGTCCATCAAAAATCAGTGGTTTGATGAACAGAACCGGG
>JAXEUE010000139.1:0-3038 GCA_034115005.1 Blautia sp. | reverse complement strand
ATCAGCAGTCGGATTAAATATGAACTAGGTGTTACCGTAAGTATTGGTGTTTCCTGGAATAAGATATTTGCAAAGCTCGGTTCTGATTATAAAAAGCCAGATGCCATTACAGAGTTTTCCAAAGACAATTACAAGGATATTGCATGGAAACTTCCAGTAGGTGATTTACTCATGGTCGGAAGAAGCACTGAACGGACGATGAAGAAACTTGGCATTTGTACAATCGGAGATCTGGCAGGAGCAGAACCTTCTATATTAGAAACATATCTTGGAAAGATGGGATTGGTACTTCATACCTTTGCAAATGGATGGGATGAAACTCCAGTTTTGGTAGAAGGATATAAAGTACCGATCAAGTCTATCGGGAACAGTACAACAACGCCAAGAGATCTTGTTAGTGAATTGGACGTGAAGATTATTTTGATGGCTCTTTCAGAAAGTGTAGGAGCCAGGCTTCGTGAAAATGGTTTTCAATGCAGGACAGTAGAAATCTCGATTCGGGATAATGGATTGTATCATTTCACGAGACAGTGCAAGTTGGACAGGGCAAGTAATCTTACAGAAGAAATTGCCAGAACTGCATTTGAGTTATTTCAGAAAAATTATAACTGGGAACATCCGATTCGTAGTCTTGGTGTTCGAGGATGTGATCTGGTATCAGAAGAGATGCCGTATCAGCTTGATTTATTTATGGATGAAACGAAGAGAGAAAAAATCAAAAAGATGGACCAGGTGGTAGATGAGATCCGTGGAAGGTTTGGCTATCAGAGTATTCAGAGAGCATTTATGTATCAGGATAAGATACTGGCACAGCTGAATGCTAAGGAACATACGGTTCATCCACAGGCATATTTTCATGGATAGGAGAGAGCAGGTGTTTTGTAATGACAGCTAAAGTGTATGTAGATGTCCTGGCAGTATTCAGCCGGGAAGGAGAATTGATCCCTACAGCGTTTGTCTGGGAAGATGGACGTAAGTATGCGATTGATAAGGTTTCAAAACCGGAGCGTTGTGCCAGCCGAAAAGCTGGCGGAACCGGATATCGTTATACCTGTCAGGTGGGCGGGAAAATCTGTCATCTGACTTATGAAGAAAATTATAAATGGTTTATGGAACGTAAATAACGGCGTCCTAAAAGGGAGCCCTGAATCAGGGCCCCCTTTGGAGAGATAGATATTCGATGAGAACATCAGCAGTCGGGGATACATCCTTTCCCGTGAGAACCGATTGCTTTCAATAGATCATACAGTTGCCGATCAGCCAGAAATAGAAGCTATCCCACAGCGGATATTTCTGCGGAATCTGCATGAAGAGATGTTAGGACAGTGACAGACTGTGAATGGAACAAACAATACAATGATTGGTCTGGCTGCGGAAGCGGTCGGGAAGGAGGACAATTATGCAGAGAATACAGGATATGTTTATCAATATGGAAGAAGTGGCAGAGGATGCTTATAAGAATACGGAATTATTGCTGAGTCAGTATACTAAAGTAATGTTCCGTATTGAGAAGAACCTTGTGGATATAGATTATGAAATGTATGCAGAAGAAGGGAAGCATCTGAAGGAAATGTTATATGATCTGGTAGATTTCGATGCGACTGCAGAGAAACGCAGAATTCAGGAAAAGCTTCTGAATAATGATATGAATCTCTGTTTGCTGGAAATAATGAGAGATTCCCTGATAGCTTTGAGGGATTATCCAAAGAATGGACAGCTGTATTATCGGCTTTTGAAATATAGATATTTTGAAGCAGGAAATACCAATGAAGATGTGATGCTGATGCTGGATGATATGCCAAGTACCACTTATTATCGAAACCGTAAGAAAGCAATCCGTTTGTATGCAACAATGCTCTGGGCATTTACACGTCCGGAAAAGATACAGAATAAGATGGAGGAAATAAACTGGAAGAAAAGTGGAAGTAAAGTGGCAGTGAACTGACAGTAAACTGGCATGTGAATGGTATTACAATGAAAATACGTGCATGTTAGAATTGATATGCTGAGAGAAATAGACCTTCGCAGACGTAATGTTTGCGGAGGTTTTTCTTTTCTCAAATTATAAGGCGTCAGGCTGTGCCCGGAAGGGCATGGCCTTTTTTTATACCCAAAAACAGGTTGCAGATTTGAAAAAGCTTCCTTTTTAACAGGTAGATGCCGGAAAGGAAGAGCATATCAAGATGCAGGGAAGAGGCAGGCATTATGCCAGATATCCATGATTTTCGATTTGTCACAAATCAACAAAAACGACAAATCGGAGGAACAATCATGGAAAAAAGAAAATACACATTTTACGACAGATACCAGAAGGTGAAATACGCTAATATTACTGCAGAGGAGCTGGAAGTTCTTAATATTTCTTATAATAAGGAACATTATATGTTCGATCAGCAGCATCAGAGAAATAATACAGTATTATTTTGTGGATTAGAATCAGAGAACGGTTGTGCGACAGACTTTATCGCAGATAGTGGACGTGATATTGCATCGGATATCACAACTGAGATCTTCTTCAAAGAACTCTTCAGTGATCTGACAGAGAAAGAAAAGAAAATCGTGAGCGATTATTTTATCATGGGAAAACAGGTTAAGGAAACAGCAGAGGAACTGGGCATCAGCACACGTCAGGTAAGTAGAGACAAGAAAAGTGCTTTGGCAAAAATGTTAAAGAGGATGAAAGCAGCTGGATATGAATCATATGCTGAGGCGGCTGGTGCATTTCTGCAGGAAAGCGATTATATTCCAACACAGATGGAAACACAGAATTCTATTATGAAGAAAAGGACCGGAGAAGTGAGACTGCCATCAGATCATAAGATGAAAAAATAAATTAGTTAAAAATTAATCATGATAATAATGTGATGATATCACAGAAAACAAATGAATTTCAGATTATAATAAAGCCACAAAAGAAAAAACAAGGAGGACTGTAAAATGTCTGCTATTAATATCAATAAAAATAATTTTCAGAATGAAATAATGGATTCCGAGAAAACCGTTCTTTTAGACTTTTGGGCTCCTTGGTGTGCTCCTTG
>JAXEUE010000138.1:0-2309 GCA_034115005.1 Blautia sp. | reverse complement strand
TGCAGTGCTTCACGCAACAGGAGTGGCATTTAATGAGAATCCTCTTACACCTCAGAAACTGATTGATGGCTTTATGAAAGCCGGACTGATTTAGAAGGGAGGCGGTTCTATGTACGATATAGAAAATTACTATAACGCTTCAACTGTGGAAGAGGCAATTAAACTCTTAAAGGAACATCCGGATGCAAGGATCATTTCCGGAGGCAGTGATGTTCTGATTAAGATCAGAGAAGGAAAATATGCCGGTACATCGTTAGTTAGCATTCACGATATAGACGAGATCAAAGGAGTAAAGAAAAAGGAAAATGGCCACATCTATATCGGAGCAGGCACTACCTTTTCACATATAACAAATGATTCTGTAATAAAAGAAAATATTCCTGTTCTTGGTGAGGCAGTGGATCAGGTAGGCGGTCCCCAGATACGTAATATTGGAACCATTGGCGGCAATATCTGTAATGGAGCAGTAAGTGCTGACAGTGCTCCAACAGTATTTTCCCTGAATGCACTTCTCTGTCTGAAAAGCGAAAAGGGGGAAAGACTGGTACCTGTTCATGATTTTTATCTTGGACCGGGCAAGGTGGACCTGAAACCTGGGGAAATTCTTACACAGGTTATAATACCTGCAAAAGAATATCAGGGATATCATGGCCACTATATCAAATATGCTATGCGTCAGGCCATGGATATTGCCACAATAAGCTGCAGTGTGGTGAGCAAGGCAGATATGGAAAAAGGAATTCTGGAAGATGTCCGCATCACCTTTGGTGTGGCGGCTCCTGTTCCATTCAGATGCAGAAAGACAGAAGAGGCCATTAAAGGCTGCAGGATTGAAGAGTCACTTTATGAGAAAACTGCAGAACTGGTACGTGAGGAAATCAATCCAAGAGATTCATGGAGAGCTTCAAAGGCTTTCCGTCTTCAGATCGGCGGTGAGATCGCTATGAGGGCACTCAGAAAAACCATTGAACTCGCAGGAGGTGACAGAGTATGAAAAAACAGATGCAGCTTGTACATTGCGTGGTAAATGGACAAGAAGTAGAAGAATATGTGGATGTGAGAGAATCTCTTCTGGATATGCTCAGAAACCGTCTGGGTCTTACTTCCGTAAAAAAAGGCTGTGAAGTGGGAGAATGCGGAGCATGTACGGTCATTGTAGACGGTGAGACGGTAGATTCCTGCATTTATCTGGCCACCTGGGCGGATGGAAAGAATATCCGTACTCTGGAAGGACTGGAAAAGGACGGACAGCTTACCCGTATTCAGGAAGCTTTTATTGAAGAAGGAGCCGTACAGTGCGGATTCTGTACTCCCGGGTTTATTATGTCTGCAACCGTTCTGCTGGAGCGGGGGGAAAAGCTTTCCAGGGAAGCAATACGGAAAAATATGGCCGGTAATCTCTGCAGGTGCACCGGATATGAGAATATTGTGAATGCCATAGAAAAAGTTATGGATGAAAATGAAACGAAAAAAGGAAAAACTGTACGATGAATAACTTTATTATAGTCAGAGGCGGAGGAGATCTTGCAAGTGGTACCATCCACAGACTTTACCGTTGCGGATACCGTGTTCTTATCCTTGAGTGTGACAGGCCTACTGCAATCAGAAGAATGGTGTCATTCGGGGAAGCAGTTTATGACAAAGAGGCCTTCGTGGAAGGAGTGTTAAGCCGTAAAATCAACAGCATTGAAGAATGCCAAGAAGTATGGGATGCAGGTGAAATTCCTCTTCTGGTGGATCCTGAATGCAGAATACTTGAAAAATGCCGGCCGGAAGCTCTGATTGATGCAATTCTTGCAAAGAAGAATCTGGGAACCTCAAGGGATATGGCCAGGCTTACCATAGCCCTTGGCCCAGGCTTTGAAGCAGGAGAGGATACAGATTATGTTGTGGAGACTATGCGTGGGCATGATTTGGGAAGAATCATTGAGGAAGGTTCTGCAATTCCCAATACAGGGATTCCAGGCATGGTTGGAGGCGTCAGTAAAGAAAGAGTAATCCATTCCCCTGGAGATGGGAATATTCATTGTGTTACAAAAATTGCGGATATTGTGGAAAAAGGCCAGACTCTGGCATATGTTGGAGACCTTCCTGTCAGGGCGTCCATAACCGGTGTACTCAGAGGAATTATCCGGGACGGTTTTTATGTATATAAGGGGATGAAGATAGCAGACATTGATCCCAGAAAAGAAGAAAAGAAAAACTGTTTTACCATTTCTGATAAAGCCCGCTGTATAGCAGGAAGTGTAGTTGAGATTTTGCTTTCAGAAGGAGTGATGCCGGATGCACCACATAAGTTTTCTTGAGCT
>JAXEUE010000137.1:0-2002 GCA_034115005.1 Blautia sp. | reverse complement strand
CATATCAACCGTATTTGATGATTTCTCCATTGTGGCAGAAACTGTGGCTGTATCTTTTTTATGAGATTTCCCCACACATCTGGAAATGGTTACAGTTAAAAGAACACATAAGAGGACTATTATAACCAGAAAAAATATTCTTTTGTTCCTCTGCTGTCTTCTTCGCCTGCGCCTTTTCATTTGTGCCTTTTTATTCATTTTTCTTTCAGGCATGGTATATGTACACTCCTTTAAAATATTATGATATTCATTATACAACGATTTTAATGTGTATCCAACAGAAATTGTCATAAAATGCATATTTTTATTGCATTACCACATCATAAAATTAATGCAATTGTTTGCAAAAAAATACAAGGACATCCTTGTATTTTTGAAGCTTTTCCTGTAAAATTATGCTAAATACACATAAAAGCATCTGATAAAATTTCATAGTATTCATTAAACACTGTTTACAAGGACGTAACCAACCTGACTGTATCAGTGTTTTTTAATACTAAAAAAATCAAAACAGGAAACGAGGCGATACTATGGAACAAAACGAAATGATGAATCTGGACAAAACAGAACAGATGAGGGAAAATGTTAAATTTCTTCAGGCTGAGCTTTTTAAAAACCATCATATTGATCCTAATTTATATGTAGAATATGATGTAAAACGTGGTCTGCGTGACTCAGCAGGCAAAGGTGTTCTCACCGGCCTGACTGAAATTTCCGATGTATCAGGATATAATCTGATCAATGGAAGGCAGATTCCTGCAGACGGACGCCTTTTTTATCAGGGAATCAATGTGCAGGATATGATTGCCGGACTCAAGGGCAGACGTTTTGGCTTTGAGGAAACAATTTATCTTCTGTTATTTGGAAAACTTCCAAACAAGGAAGAACTGACCCGGTTCCTGGAAGTCTTGTTTGATCTTCAGGAATTAGGCGGCCGGTTTTTAAGGGATGTGGTTATGAAAGCATCAAATGCCAACATTATGAATGCAATGCAGAGGTGCATCCTGACTCTTTACACTTATGATCCTAATCCAGAAGACATTTCACCGGAAAATGTACTGTGCCAGTGTCTGAACCTTATCGCCAAATTGCCTTTAATTGCAGTATATTCCTATCACTCTTACCGTCACTTCAGAAAAGATGAAACGCTCTTTATCAGGAACCCGGAGAAGGGACTTTCTCTTGCGGAAAATATTCTTCTTATGCTTCGTCCTGACGGCAAATATACAGAGCTGGAAGCCAAGGTCCTGGATATAGCTCTTATACTGCATGCAGAGCATGGTGGTGGAAATAACTCTACTTTTACTACACATGTAGTTACATCTTCAGGTACAGATACCTATTCTTCCACTGCTGCATCCATCGGATCTCTCAAAGGTCCACGTCATGGCGGTGCCAACCTGAAGGTACAGAATATGTTTACTGACATAAAAGAGCATATTAAAAACTGGTCGGATGAAGGAGAAATAGTAGATTATCTGAATAAAATACTTAATAAAGAAGCCTTCGATCATGCAGGATTGATTTATGGAATGGGCCATGCTGTTTATACACTATCTGATCCCCGTGAGGTAATACTGAAGAAATTTGCCAAGGCCCTTGCTGCAGAGAAAGGTATTTCAGAAGAATTTGAACTGTATGACAGAGTAGAGAATATTGCAGGCCAGCTTATTATGGAACACAGAAAGCTGTTTAAGAATGTCTGCGCAAATGTGGATTTCTACAGTGGATTTGTTTATTCCATGCTTGGAATTCCGGAAGAACTGTTTACTCCCATGTTTGCCATTGCACGTATGCCTGGCTGGAGCGCACATCGTCTGGAGGAACTGATCAATGCAAACAAGATCATCCGTCCGGCTTATAAATATGTAGGACAGCATGTTGATTTTGTTCCTTTTGACGAACGATAAAAATATAAAGCTGTGCATCCCGTAAAAAGGTGCACAGCTTCTTATTTTTATCCAAGTGCCACATCAAGGATCATCATAAGAGAAAATCCAAG
>JAXEUE010000136.1:0-2409 GCA_034115005.1 Blautia sp. | reverse complement strand
GGGAACATTTTCCTTGAACTTTTCCGGCTCTTTTTTAACAGCAAAATGTATGCATGCGCATACCAAAAAATGAAAAGAAGGTGAAAACATGATTGGAAAGAGTGTTCCAAGAGTAGATGCTTATGACAAAGTGACAGGACGTGCAAAATTTACTGATGATATGGCACCTCGCAATTGTCTTGTGGCCAAAGTTTACCATGCCAGAATCGGTAATGGAATTGTTAAATCTATTGATACCAGTAAAGCAGAGGCTCTGGATGGCGTAGTAAAAGTAGTGACTTTTAAAGACGTACCGAATCATTGTTATCCCACTCCAGGACATCCATGGTCTGTGGAACCGGCACATCAGGACATTGCAGACCGTAACATACTGACAGGAAGGGTACGTTATTATGGAGATGATATTGCTGCCGTAGTGGCTCAGGATGAAGTCACTGCCCAGAGAGCCTTAAGACTTATTGAAGTGGAGTATGAAGAATATCCGGTAGTGACGGATCCACGCAAATCTATGTGGGGCAGCAAGCCGCCTATCCACCTTGACAAGAAGGATAATGTGCTTGCCCGCACCAATTACTTTATAGGAAATGTGGAGGAAGGACTGAAACAGTCGGATACTGTGATCAAACGAACTTACAAGACCCCTATTGTGCAGCACTGTCATATTGAAAATCCAATTTCCTATGCCTATATGGAAAATGGAAGGATCGTTGTGGTGAGTTCAACACAGATTCCTCATATTATGCGAAGAGTAATCGGACAGGCGCTGGGTATTCCTTGGTCTAAAATCCGGGTAATCAAGCCATATATAGGTGGTGGATTCGGAAATAAACAGGATGTGCTTTACGAACCGTTGAATGCTTTTCTTACCACTCAGGTGGGAGGAAGACCAGTCAAGCTGGATGTAAGCAGGGAGGAAACCTTCTGTAATACAAGAACCAGGCACTCCATTGAATATGAACTGACAGCAGGAGTAGATAAAGAGGGACATCTTCTTGCCAAAGATATGCTTGAAATTTCCAACCAGGGTGCCTATGCTTCCCATGGCCACTCCATTGCAGCCAACGGCCTGACATCCTTCCGACTTCAGTACGCCTGTCCTAATATTAAAGGAGAGGCATATACTGTCTACACCAATACTCCGGTAGGCGGCGCAATGAGAGGATATGGTATTCCACAGGTTTGCTTTGCATGTGAGTGCTTTATGGACGATATTGCAAAAGAAATCGGTATGGATCCACTGGAATTCAGAAAGAGAAATCTGATACAGGGATATTATGAAGATGCTTATCTGAAACCTATTGCCGCACATACGAATGGTATCTTTGCATGTCTGGATAAAGGTGCTGAATATATTCAGTGGGATAAGAAGAGAAAAGAGTACTCTAATCAGACAGGAAATATCAGACGGGGCGTAGGAATGGCACTGTTTTCTTATAAAACAGGTGTGTGGCCCATCTCTCTTGAGATCGCAGGAGCCAGAATGGTTCTGAACCAGGATGGAAGTGTGGGTATTATGCTTGGTGCAACCGAGATCGGACAGGGCGCAGATACTGTGTTCTGCCAGATGGCAGCTGAGGTACTGAATATGGATATGGAAGACATACATATTCAGAGTGTGCAGGATACGGATGTTACTCCTTTTGATACGGGAGCTTATGCTTCACGGCAGACATTCGTAACCGGAACAGTTGTAAAAGAATGTGCAGAACTTTTGAAAAAGAAAATTCTGGACTATGCAAGAGAGCTTATGCCGGAAGAGACCAGAGAGCTTTCTCTGGATCATGGATGGATCTTTGCAGGAGAGGATCATGCAATTTCTCTGGAAAGACTGGCAATGGAAAGTTATTACAGTTTATCAAATTCTTCTGTTCTTAATGCAGAGGTTTCGTCACAGGTGAAGAAAAACACCATTGCAACAGGCTGTTGCTTTGCAGAAGTAGAAGTGGATATTAAACTTGGTAAAATAAAGATTCTTAATATCATCAATGTGCATGACAGTGGAAAACTGATTAATCCCAAGCTTGCCGAGATGCAGGTTCATGGCGGAATGTCTATGGGTATGGGATATGGTCTGTCCGAGCAGCTGCTTCTGGATGAGAAAACAGGCCGCCCCTTAAATGCAAATCTTCTTGACTATAAGTTAATGACAATTATGGATACACCTGAGATCAAGGCAGATTTTGTGGAATTGGAAGATCCTGAGGGACCTTTTGGAAACAAGGCTCTGGGGGAACCGCCGGCAATTCCCGTAGCTCCTGCTATCCGTAATGCAGTGCTTCACGCAACAGGAGTGGCATTTAATGAGAATCCTCTTACACCTCAGAAACTGATTGATGGCTTTATGAAAGCCGGACTGATTTAGAAGGGAGGCGGTTCTATGTACGATATAGAAAATTACTATAACGCTTC
>JAXEUE010000135.1:0-3042 GCA_034115005.1 Blautia sp. | reverse complement strand
GGATGCAAAGGTTAATCTGCTCAGCCTCTATAACGCTTTGTACGGAACTTCCTACACAGATTCCAATCTGATCCGGAAAGTCCGTCTGGAGGATGTCATTTTTAAAAATTTCAAAAACGATATTGCATTTACAGTAAATGACCGCCGGATCATTCTGGGAGAGCATCAAAGTACGATCAATTACAATATGCCGCTGAGGAATCTGATGTATATCGGGAGAGAAATGGAGAAAGCAATCCCGGCAGAAGACCGTTACAAAAGAAACCTTATCAAAATCCCAACTCCGGATTTCATCACCCTCTACATTGGAAAAGAAGAATATCCTCTGGAACAGACTCTGCGGTTATCAGATGCCTTCATAGAGCAGACAGAATATTTTAAAGGACTATCTTGAAAGAAAGTCATCGGAGGTAGTGAATATGTTAATGGTGGAATATGATTACGACACAGATATTAAGGTACAGAGAAAAGAAGCAATGGAAGAAGGCATTCAGCGGGGAATAGAGCAGGGGATAGAACAAGGCATAGAAAAAAATACTCTGGATTCAATTAAGAAAGTGATGAATTCTTTACATGTTACTGCGGAACGTGCTATGGAGATACTGGAAATTCCCCGGAATGATTATCATAATTATCTTAGTAAACTGCGAAAATAGATTTCAGCAAATAAGATATGAAACAGGCTGTTGCCGGAAGTGATTCTGTTATCATTTATGAGGATGAAAGCGGTGAGTGGAAGGACAGCCAGGATAACACATATTTTCTTCGCGAAGATGGGCTCTGGATGGATCCCAATGGAGGAGAATGGGGCGAACAGTAGAAAGTAAGCCGCCGGTCAAGGGTACCGGCGGCTTTAAGATGATTTGGCTTAAGCTTGATTGTATTGTTTTATTTTGAAGCAGCAGTGACAGTTTCAGGAACAGTCACTGTTTTTTTTATCTGATTCAGGGCTTTTGACACAGCTGGAATAGAAATGATGATCAAGGTGAGTACACCCTCCAGAAGAATGTAACTATAGTTGTAAATAATCGGATACAGAGCTGCAAGGGATTTTGGGAAATTGTCCGGCATATAGCTCATCCAGTACAGATATCCTCCCAGTGAATGGAAAGCTCCTCTGGCTATAATGGCTGCAAGATAAGCTTTCTGGAGACCATATTTCTTTGATTTTCTGAAGAACCCGGCCACACCCATAGCTCCAAAAGCCAGAATGTAATCGCAGCATACCTGGAAAAATGAAAGTACATAGGGTTCCTGGAGAAACTGAAAGATACCGTAAACAAGTCCGGTAAGGATACCTACCCTGGCACCGTACCAGTAACCGATCAGCACGATAAAGAGCATACTGAACAGGGTAACGGAACCTCCAAAAGGCAGTTTGAACAATTTGATATAAGAAGTTATGTAGGCCAGTCCCAGTGCAGCAGCGCAGGTTACAAGCTGCTGAGTGGTAAGCTTCCTGCCTCCCCCGTTTTTGCTTAAGAATATTGCTGCTATAGCAATCAGAATGACCACAGCAATCACAGAAACAACATAACCGACAGTGGTGAGACCGCCATCAGCGTTCACAAGTAAATTCATCATAATTTTTCCTCCTTACGTTGGCATTATCCAAATCAAGTTAAAAGGTCGAAGCTTCCTGCTTCCTCTCAGCCTGCACAAGCAAGCTCCCTTGGTTCAGTTTATAAACGGACATGTCTGCTGACGCAGACATCACCATTAATAAAAGTTGATTGCTTCGCATTATATACTCTCGCAACCACAACAAATATAGCACATTTAAATATAAGGAGCAAGAGCAAGTTTGTCTGTGAAACAGATTAAATTATGTCTTACAGAAGCTGATGCCTTAACAGATCTGCAAAATATGGAATTAAAAAAGTATTTCCAAAAAATAATGTAAGTACTATAATGTATTTAAAAAGATTATATTACTGAAATAGTTTTACAGAGAGAAGAGTATGAAAAAACAAAAGACATTAAAAAAACTGATCAGCAGATATATGTATAGAGTGTCTGGTATTCTTGTAATCAGTATACTGATCATTCTTTTTATGGGACAGGTGCTGACAGAGCAAAAACGAGCCTGTGAGAATGCAACAAGAACTTTTACACAGATCGGCCAGATGCTGGAGGAAAATCAGAAAGAACTTGAGGAGATCAGGAATGAATACAGACAGACCTGTCTTCATAATGCAGAGACAGTTGCACGTATTATTGAAAATGATCCTGAAGTTCTTGACAGCGTGGAAGAACTGAAAGAGATTGCAGTTTCAGTTGAGGTGGATGAAATTCATGTTTTTGATTCCACAGGCAGGATTTTTACAGGTACTCATCCGGAATACTACGGGTTAACATTTGATTCAGGAGAGCAGATAGGGTTTTTCAAACAAATGCTGAATAATAAAAAGATGGAACTTGTGCAGGATATTACTCCGAATACTGCAGAGGGAAAATCTATGCAGTATTCTGCTGTCTGGTCGGAAAATGGGCAGTATATTGTTCAGGTAGGAATGGAACCCGTAAATGTGGCTAAAGTGACCAGAAAGAATGAATTATCCTATATATTTTCATTATTCCGTGTGAATCCGGAGGCTAATTATTATGCGGTAGATGTCAAAAGTGGGGAAATTGTAGGCTCGACGAACCTGAAAACTGTAGGTATGAACATTTCAAAAATCGGGTGTCGTATCGACCAGATTCAAAATGATGGGAAAGGTTTTCATGCCAGGATCAATGGTGAGCTGTCTTACTGTGTATTTACAAGAATTGGTTCCAATTTGGTCGGAAGGGTGATTTCGGTTAAAAATCTTTATGAGAGAACTCCTACCACTCTGTTTGGAATCCTGGTCAGTCTGCTTGTTGTTGCTTTCTTTCTGGTAAGAGCTGTTGTCAAATACATGAATCGGTATGTGGTTGATGAAATCAGCGAGATAAATGATAAATTAAAATCCATTTCTGATGGAAATCTGGAAGAGAGAATTCAAGTGAACAGCAGCGCGGAATTTGAACAACTCAGCAGTTATATTAACTTTATGGTCA